>NZ_CP046208.1:5471-348733 GCF_012570365.1 Enterobacteriaceae endosymbiont of Donacia clavipes | reverse complement strand
TTATTGTTCTTTAAAAATTAGGTAATTATCTTTTAAAAAATTTAAAAATTTATTATTTTATAAGTTAATATTAAATTTTTTATAAACGATTGTGGGTTGTAAGGTTAAGTAAATAAGCGTATATGATGGATGCCTTGGCAGTCAGAGGCGATGAAGGACGTGCTAATCTGCGAAAAGCATCGATAAGTTGATTTGAAACATTATTAATCGATGATATCCGAATGGGGAAACCTAATATATTTAATTATATATTATCGTTATTTGAATACATAGAATAACGAAGCAAACCAGGAGAACTGAAACATCTAAGTATCCTGAGGAAAAGAAATCAATAGAGATTTTCTTAGTAGTGGCGAGCGAAAAGGAAATAGCCCAGAAACATACATATTTATTATATTAGCAGAAATATCTGGAAAGATATACGATACAGAGTGATAGTCTCGTATGTTAAAATATACTAATTATAGTTTCAAAGAGTAGAACGAGACACGTGAAATCTTGTTTGAATATAGGGGGATCATCCTCTAAGGCTAAATACTACTGACTGACCGATAGTGAACTAGTACCGTGAGGGAAAGGTGAAAAGAACCCCGGTTAGGGGAGTGAAATAGAACCTGAAATCATATACGTACAAGCAGTAGGAGCATTTTGTAAAAAATGTGACTGCGTACCTTTTGTATAATGGGTCAGCGAGTTATATTTTGTAGCAAGGTTAACTGTATAAGGAAGCCGTAGGGAAACCGAGTCTTAAAAGGGCGTTTAGTTGCAAGATATAGACCCGAAACCCGGTGATCTAACCATGAGCAGGTTGAAGGTTTGGTAATTCTTACTGGAGGACCGAACTGACTAATGTTGAAAAATTAGCGGATGACTTGTGGTTAGGGGTGAAAGACCAATCAAACCGGGAGATAGCTGGTTCTCCCCGAAAGCTATTTAGGTAGCGCCTCGTGTAATTCATATTCGGGGGTAGAGCTCTGTTTCGGTTAGGGAGTCTTCCAGACTTACCAATCCGATGCAAACTTCAAATACCGAATAATGTTATCACGGGAGACACACAGCGGGTGCTAACGTCCGTTGTGGAAAGGGAAACAACCCAGATCGCTAGCTAAGGTCCCTAAGTTATGATTAAGTGGGAAACGAAGTGGGAAGGCATAAACAGCCAGGATGTTGGCTTAGAAGCAGCCATCATTTAAAGAAAGCGTAATAGCTCACTGGTCTAGTCATCCTGCGCGGAAGATGTAACGGGGCTAAAATTATACACCGAAGCTGCGACAATAAATTATTTATTTATTTATTGGGTAGGGGAGCGTTCTGTAAATTGTTGAAGATAAATTGTGAAATTTATTGGAGAGATCAGAAGTGCGAATGCTGACATGAGTAACGATAAAATAGGTGAAAAACCTATTCGCCGAAAGACTAAGGGTTCCTATCCAACGTTAATCGGGGTAGGGTAAGTCGATTCCTAAGATGAGGCTGAAAAGCGTAGTCGATGGATGACAGGTTAATATTCCTGTACTTGGTATTATTTGCGAAGGGGGGACGGAGAAGGTTAGGTTAGCCAGGTGATGGTTGTCTTGGTTTAAGCGTTTAGATGAATTATTTAGGAAAATCCGAATAATTATTAACATTGAGGCGTAATGACGAAATACTTTATTGTATGAAGTAATTAATACCCTGCTTACAAGAAAATCCTCTAAGCTATAAATAACATCAAATCGTACTCTAAACCGACACAGGTGGTCAAGTAGAGAATACTAAGGCGCTTGAGAGAACTCGGGTGAAGGAACTAGGCAAAATAGTGCCGTAACTTCGGGAGAAGGCACGCTGATTGTAAGTGAAAAAATTTACTTTTAGAGCTGAAATCAGTCTAAGATAATAGCTGACTGCAACTGTTTATTAAAAACACAGCACTGTGCAAACACGTAAGTGGACGTATACGGTGTGACGCCTGCCCGGTGCCGGAAGGTTAATTGAGAGGGTTATTATTTATTAAGAAGCTCTTGATCGAAGCCCCGGTAAACGGCGGCCGTAACTATAACGGTCCTAAGGTAGCGAAATTCCTTGTCGGGTAAGTTCCGACCTGCACGAATGGCGTAATGATGGTCAGACTGTCTCCACCCGAGACTCAGTGAAATTGAAATTGCTGTGAAGATGCAGTATACCCGCGGCAAGACGGAAAGACCCCGTGAACCTTTACTATAGCTTGATATTGAATGATTAATATTAATGTGTAGGATAGGTGGGAGACTATGAAATATTGACGCTAGTTAATATTGAGTCAATCTTGAAATACCACCCTTTAATATTTATTATTCTAACCTTAACCCGTTATCCGGGTTAGAGACAGTGTCTGGTGGGTAGTTTGACTGGGGCGGTCTCCTCCTAAAGAGTAACGGAGGAGTACTAAGGTCAGCTAATCACGGTCGGAAATCGTGAGGTTAGTACAAAGGCAAAAGCTGGCTTAACTGTGAGAATGACAATTCAAACAGATGCGAAAGCAGGTCTTAGTGATCCGGTGGTTTCTATATGACAGGGCCATCGCTCAACGGATAAAAGGTACTCCGGGGATAACAGGCTAATACCGCCCAAGAGTTCATATCGACGGCGGTGTTTGGCACCTCGATGTCGGCTCATCACATCCTGGGGCTGTAGTAGGTCCCAAGGGTATGGCTGTTCGCCATTTAAAGTGGTACGCGAGCTGGGTTTAGAACGTCGTGAGACAGTTCGGTCCCTATCTGTCGTGGGCGTTGGAAGATTGAAAGGATTTGCTCCTAGTACGAGAGGACCGGAGTGAACGTATCTCTGGTGTTCGGGTTGTCATGCCAATGGCATTGCCCGGTAGCTAAATACGGAAAAGATAAGCGCTGAAAGCATATAAGTGCGAAACTTACCTTAAGATTAATCTTCCCTGAGTTTTTATTAATTATTTATAAAAATTCCTTAAGGGACGTTAAAGACTATGACGTTGATAGGCTGGATGTGTAAGCATAGTAATATGTTAAGCTAACCAGTACTAATAAACACCCGTGAGTCTTAACCTTACAACACCAGAATCGTTTAGGTTTTAATATTAATTAACTCTAATAATATTTATAAATAAAAATTCCTGGTATAAATAACGCAATGGTACCACCTGAATCCATTCCGAACTCAGAAGTGAAACATTGTAGTGCCGATGGTAGTATGAGGTTTCCTCATGTAAGAGTAGGTAAATACCAGGATAATTTTTTTATCAAATAAAAAATTTATTTATTTTTATAAGGAAAATATTTTTTATTTCTTAATAAATGCCGGCTTAGCTCAGATGGTAGAGCAACTGACTTGTAATCAGTAGGTCACCAGTTCGACCCCGGTAGCCGGCAAAAATAACTTTTTGTTACATAAATAAAATATTTTTTAAAAAAAATTTTAATTAAATAAATGGTGGGATACCCAAGTGGTTAACGGGAACAGACTGTAAATCTGTCGTCTTAAGACTTCGTAGGTTCAAATCCTTCTCCCACCAAAAAAATTTAGTATTTTAAAAAATATTTTATAATATATATAGCAGGTATTGTATAATGGTATTACTTCAGCCTTCCAAGCTGGAAATGCGGGTTCGATCCCCGCTACCTGCTCCAAAGTTTTTTAAAAAATAAATTAATAATATTTTAGCTGATATAGCTTAGAAAGGTAGAGCACATTCTTGGTATGAATGAGGTCCCCAGTTCAATTCTGGGTATCAGCATTTTTATATTTAAAAAAAAATTTAAATAAAATAAAAATTTTTTTTTAAATATAAAATTTATATAATACATAGATAATAGAAGGATAATTACCAATGATTTTTAAGTTACAAAAAGATTCTACTTTAGAATGGTTTCTTTCTTATTGTCATATTAATAAATACCCCTCTAAAATAATTTTAATTAAACAAGGAGATATTTCTGAAAATTTATATTATATTTTAAAGGGAATCATTGTAATTTCTATTAAAAATAAAAATGGTAAAGAAATTATACTTAATTATTTAAGTTCAGGAAATTTTATTGGTGAATTAGGTATTTTTTATAATATTTATAAAGAAATTACAGTGGTAAAATTAAAAACAGAATGTGAATTAGCAAAAATTTCTTATAAAAATTTTTTTAATTTAATTAAAATTAACAAAAATATTCTCATGAAAATTTCTTTACAACTTGCTGATAAATTACAAACTATTTGTAAAAAAGTAAGTAATTTAGCTTTTTTAGATGTTACTGATAGAATATCCGAAACTTTATTAAATTTAGCTAAGTCTCCGGAAGCAATTACTCATCCAGATGGTATGCAAATAAAAATAACTCGTCAAGAAATAGGAAAAATAGTTGGTTGTTCAAGAGAAACAGTCGGACGTACACTTAAAATTCTTAAAGATCGTAATTTAATTTATGCTCATGGAAAAACTATAGTAGTATATGGTACTAGATAAAAATTTAATAATTAAAAATCTTTTAAAATTTTTTTGTTAAAAATTAAGACCTAAAACATCATATACATTTTTTAATGTTATTTTAGCATATTTTCTAGCTTTTTTTGCTCCATTAATCATTATATTTTTTAAATATACTTCATCTCTTCTATAAAAATAATATCTTTTTCTTAAATTTTTCAAAAATATACATAAGTTGTATATTACAGATTCTTTTAAATTATTATAATTTTTATTCACAAAATTTAATTCTACTTGTTTTATAGAATTTCCAGTTATATTTGATAATATACTAATTAAATTAGAAATACCTGGTTTTTTATATAAATTATATTCAATATTAGGTGGAAAATCAGAATCAGTAACAGCATTACTAATTTTTTTTCTAATAATAATATCATTATCAAATAAACTGATAATATTATTTTTATTAGGATCAGATTTTGACATTTTTTTTACAGGATTTAATAACGATGTAATACATGAACCATAATTATTTATTTTTTTTTCAGGAATATTAAATATATCTCCATAAATATTATTAAATTTATAAGCAATATTTCTAACTAATTCAATATGTTGGATTTGATCCTTACCTATAGGTACTTTATGTGTTTTATATAATAATATGTCTGCAGCCATTAATACTGGATAATTAAATAAACCAACATTTATATTTTGGTTTAAATTTTTCTTTTCTTTAAATTGATTCATTCTATTTAGTTTTCCAAAATTAGTAAAACAATTTAAAATCCAGTTTAATTGAGAATGTTGAGGAACATGAGATTGTATAAAAATAATATTTTTTTTTGGATTAATACCACATGCTAAACATATTGATAAAGTATCTAGTATATTTTTATTTAAAATATATTTTTTTTGATATATAGTTAAAGCATGTAAATCAGCTATACAGTAAATACAAAAATATTTTTTTTGTAATTTCTCCCATTGACTTAAAGCTCCAATATAATTACCAATAGTTAATAATCCAGTTGGTTGAATTGCACTAAATACTATTTTTTTTTTTTTCATAATTTTTTATCTTTGAAAAATAATTACTATTTTTTAAAATAATTTTATTTAATAGAATTTTTTATATTTTTTATTGTTTCATCATATGATAATAAACTTTTAAAAATAGCAGAACCTATTACAAATATATCTGCTCCTGAAATAGCTATTTGGTTTATGTTATTTATATTTATTCCTCCATCAACTTCTAATAAAATATTTTTTTGATTTTTATTAATAATTTTTTTAACTTCCTTAATTTTATTAAAAATATAATTTATAAATTTTTGTCCTTCAAACCCAGGATTAACTGACATAATTAATATTATGTCTAACTTATTTATTAAATAATCTAAATAATTTAAAGAAGTAGACGGATTTAATGCTAATCCTGCTTTACAACCATATTCTTTTATTAAAGAAATACTTCTATCAATATGATTAGAATTTTCTGGATGAAAACTAATAATATCTGCACCCGCAGTGGCAAATTCAATTATTAAATTATCTACAGAATTTGCCATTAAATGTACATCAATTGTTGATTTAATACCATAATTTCTTAAAGATTTTAATACTAAAGGACCAATTGTTAAATTAGGAACATAATGATTATCCATAACATCAAAATGAATAATATCTGCTCCTGCTTTAATTACATTAGAAATTTCTTTTCCTAAGAATGCAAAATTAGCTGATAAAATAGAAGCTGCAATTAAAAATTTTTTCATTTTTAAAATTTATGATAAAATTTAATAATAAAATAAATATTTTAAATAATTAAATTTTTGTTTTCATTAATAGCATTAGAAATAATTTTTTCAGAAAGATTCTTATATATAATTGTTTTTCCAATTTGAAGTGGAAGAATAACATTAATTTTATTTTTATTTATTTTTTTATCTCTATAAATATATTTTATATATTGTTTATCATTCATATTTATTGGACCTTTAATTGGTAAATTACATTTTTTTAATAAATTTATAATTTTTATTATTTCTTTATTATCAAGTAAATTTAATTGTTTTGAAGTTAATGCAGCAAGAACAATGCCTACTGAAATAGCTTCACCATGTAACCATTTACCATATCCTAATTGTGTCTCTATAGCATGCCCATAAGTGTGTCCTAAATTTAATAATGCTCTTTTATTTTTTTCATATTCATCTTCATAAACAATTTTAGCTTTTAAATTACAACATTTACTAATACAATAAAGTATAGATGTTTTGTCTAAATTAAATAAATTATTAATATTATTTTCCAACCAATAAAAAAATTTTTTATCAAAAATAATACTATATTTTATAACTTCAGCCATACCAGCAGAAAATTCTCTTTTGGATAAAGTATATAAACAACTCAAATTAATTATTACACAATTAGGTTGATAGAAACTACCTATCATATTTTTACCTAATACATGGTTTACTGCCGTTTTCCCTCCTACAGCAGAATCTACTTGTGCTAATAAAGTTGTAGGTATTTGTATAAATTTGACTCCTCTTTGATAACTTGATGCTGCAAATCCAGTTATATCACCTATAACACCGCCACCTAAAGCAATTAAAGTAGTATCTCTACTATATAAATTTTTAAGTAATGCTGTATAAATAATATTTACTGTTACTAATGTTTTATATTTTTCACCATCTGGGAGAATAACATAATTTATTTTAACACCAATATTATGTAATTGATTAAAAATTTTTTTAAAATATAAAGAAAAAATTATTTTATTGGTTACAATCATAACATTATCACCTCTTTTTAAAAAAGAAAAAGATAATGATGTATCAAATAAATTAAAATCTATAATAATAGGATAATTGTGTTTTTTTGTTGTAACTAAAATAGTTTTTCCCATAAATAATATTATCCTTTAACTTTTATAATATTAATAAAATTAATTTTTTTCCAATAATTTAATAAGTTGATTAGCTACAATTTTTGCACTTTGTTCATCTGTCTTAATGATAATATCAGCTATTTCATTATACAAATGATTTCTTTTTTTAGCTAAATTATTTAAAATTTCTTCAGCTGATTGATTTTGATTATTAGTAATATTAAGTAAAGGACGTTTTTTATCTCTTTTTGTACGACTTAATTGTTTTTCTATAGTTGTTTTAAGGTAAACTACAATACCTCTAGAAGATAAAAATTTTCTAGTTTCTTTAGATTGAATAGATCCTCCACCTGTTGCTAATATAATTCCTTGTTTTTGAGTTATTTCATTAATAATTTTTTTTTCACGTTTTCTAAAACCTATTTCACCTTCTACATCAAACACCCAATTTATATCGGCTCCTGTACGACGTTCAATTTCTTGATCTGAATCAAAAAATTCCATTTTTAATAAATTTGCAAGATGACGTCCAATTGTACTTTTTCCAGCACCCATAGGTCCTATTAAGAATATATTTCTTTTTTCTGCCATTTTTTTATTAAATTAATAATTTAGTTGTGAATAAAATTCTTATTTTTTTATTAAAAAAATAAGATATATATTTTTTTATAAAATATTTTTAAGATTTATTACTTCAATAAATTTTAAGATAGTTTAATCTAACTATAAATATTTTAACTTAAAATATATACAATTAAAATAAATAAAACAAATTTAAAATCAAAATTTAATTTATTTTATAAAAAAAATAAGATAAGATAATTTAAAATTTAATTATCTTACCTATAAAGATTTTTATATTTTAGATAAAAAAGAATTTACTCGGTTAATAAATTTATTTGGATTTTCTAAAGTACCTTTTTCTGCTAAAATAGCTTCTTCTAATAATAAATTAACAAATTCAGAAAAATATTTTTCATCTTTTATTGTTAAAATTTTTTTTATTAAAATATGATTAGGATTTAATTCAAAATTATATTTTATTTCTGGAACTTTTTGTCCTGCAGCAGTAAATAATTTTGCCATTTGAGTACTCATTTCATTTACATCTGTAGTAACAATAGCAGGAGTATTAATTAATCTACTTGTTAATTTTACTTTTTTTATTTTATTACCTAATAAATTTTGTATTTTTTTTAAAAAAGGTTTAAATTCATTTTCTATTTTATTTTGCTCAGAATTATTATCATTTTTAATAAATTCATCTAATGAATCGTCTTCTTTACTAATTGATTGAAGAATTTTACCTTCAAATTCTGTTACATAACTCATCATCCATTCATCAATATGATCAGTTAACAATAATACTTCAATACCTTTTTTATAAAAAAATTCTAAATGTGGACTACTTTTTGCCGAAATATAATTATCTGATGTTAAAAAATATATTTTTTTTTGTCCTTTAATCATTCTTTGAGAATATTCTTCTAAAGATATATTTTGTTCATCATTATCATTATATGTTGATGAAAAACGTAATAATTTAATAATAATATCTTTATTTTTTATATCTTCAGCAGGTCCTTCTTTAAAAATTAAACCAAATTTTTTCCAAAAATTATTATATATATTTTTTATTTTTGTAAGATTTGTTAACATATTGAGAACTTTTTTTGTTAATGTTAACTTCATATTACGAATAATATTATTTTTTTGTAAAATTTCTCTTGAAATATTTAAAGGTAAATCATTAGAATCAACTAAACCTCTTATAAATCTTAAATATTTAGGTAATAATTGATCTGCATCTTCCATAATAAATACTCTTTGTACATATAATTTTAATCCATTTTTATAATCACGATTACGTATATCCCATGGAATGTTTGAAGGAATATATAATAAACTAATATATTCTTGTTTTCCTTCAACATGATTATGACTCCAAATAATTGGATCAGTACTATCATATGTTAATTGTTTATAAAATTCTTTATATTCTTTATCACTAATATTAATTTTATTACGTAACCAAATAGCTTGTGCTTTATTAATTTGTTCCCAAAAATATTTTTTTTCTTTTTCATTATACATTTTAATTTCTATAGGTAAAGCAATATATTCTGAATATTTATTAATTATTCCTTTTATACGCCATGTATCTAAAAATTCATCATTTTTAGAACGAATATGTAAAATAACTTCAGTCCCTCTAAGTTCTTTATTTATATTAGAAACCTGATAATTACCTTCTCCTGTAGATTCCCAAAATACTCCTTGGTTAATAGGTATTCCAGCGGCTCTTGTTCTAACAGAAACTTTATCAGAAACTATAAAAGCGGAATAAAATCCAACACCAAATTGACCTATTAATTGTGAAGTTTTTTCTGATTTTTTATCTAAAGATAAATTCAAAGATTTGATAAAATCTTTAGTTCCAGATTTTGCTATTGTACCTAAATTATTAATGACTTCTTTCCGAGTCATACCAATTCCATTATCACTAATAATAATTAATCTTTTTTCTTTATTTATAGAGATTTTCACCTTTAATATTGAATCATTTTCATATAAATTAGGATGAGATAAAGTTTTAAATTTTAATTTATCAATAGCATCAGAAGCGTTAGATATTAATTCTCGTAAGAATATTTCTTTATTTGAATAAAGAGAATGTATCATTAAATGTAATAATTGTTTTACTTCAGATTGAAAATTTAAAGTTTCTTTTTTTTGCATAAATATTTTTCTCTTATTTATATGTAAATATAAAACATATATATTTTTATTTATAAAAATTCAATATTATTTTTAATTATTTTAAAATTAAATTCTAATATTAATTTATCATTATTTATTATTTTAAATTTGTATAGTTTTCATTAAAATAAATTATTATTTCTAATATAATCATTTCAAATCCTATTTTAGGACTTGGAGAAAGATATAAATTTTTTTTACCTTCACTAAAAATTTTATATAAAAATTTTAATTCTTGCTTAGAATAATTCTTAGAAATTTTTTTATAAAATTTTATGTTATTATTAAAATTTGAATTTTTTAAAAAATATTGAGAATTTTTTTTTAAAATTTTAATTTTTAATATATCATGTATTAAAATCATAATTTCTATTATTATATTTTCCCAATTAATATCAAAAACAGATATCTTATAAATTAAATCTAAAATAAAATCATTTTTTTTATTTTTTAAATTATATAATAATAAAAATAAATATTTTTTTTCAATTAATCCCAACATTAAAGAAACATTATTAATTGTTAATGAACCCATAGATATTAATTGATTTGTTAAACTTAATGCATCACGCATACTTCCATTTGCTGTTTTTGATATAATATTTATTGCTTCTATATCATATTGTAAATTTTCTTTATTTAAAATTTTTTTCAACTGATTAAAAATTAAATTTTTTTTAATTAATTTTAAATTAAATTGTAAACATCTCGATTTAATCGTGATAGGTATTTTTTGTAATTCTGTTGTTGCAAATATAAATTTTATATATTCTGGAGGTTCTTCTAAAACTTTTAATAATGCATTAAAACTGTGTTTTGATAACATATGAAATTCATCAAAAATATATATCTTATATCTTCCTTTAACTGGAGGATAATAGATTATTTCTAATATTTCTCTAATATCTTCTACTTTAGTTTTAGATGCAGAATCTAATTCAATCAAATCTAAAAAAGAATTTTTTTTTATAGCTATACAAATTTCACATAAACCACATGGATTTTTAGTTATACCTTTTATACAACTTAATCCCATTGCAAATATTCTTGCTATTGTTGTTTTTCCTACACCCCTACTACCTGATAATATCCAAGCAGGATGAATTTTTTTAGTAGATAAACTATTTTTTATAGCTTGTATTGTAGAATCTTGACCAATAACATCATCAAATAATTGAGGACGCCATTTTGTGGCTAAAACATGAGAATTCATTTTATTATAAAAATTTATCATATATAATTAAAATTTAAAAATTTAGTAGAGCATGATTATTTTTTACACATATTAAATTTGCTACAGCTGCTTCTTTCCAGACCTGACTGGGTTTACAAAATAATATTGCTCAAATAATCATACTCCATATATAATTATAATTAATTTTTCTAATTAGTCAATTTATTAATTATTAATTATGCTAACTATTTTCTCTATTGAAATTTTTTTATGAAATTGAAAAATAATATTATAATCACCTATATATTTTAAAGATCCTTTTGGTAATTTTATTTCTTTTTTTAAAATATCAAATCCTATTTCCTTTATTTTTTTTAGAATATCATTTCTACCTATTGAACCAAATAATTTACCTGTTTTACCTGCTTTTGCTTTAATTACTATTTTTTTTATACAATTAAATTTTTTTAATCTTAGTTTAGCATTATCTAAAATACTTAATAATTGAGATTTTTTTTCTAATAATTTTTGTTTTAAAAAATTAATATTAATTTTTGTTGCAGAAATACATTTATTATTAGGTATTAAAAAATTACGAGCGTATCCAGGTTTTACTTTTACAATCTGAGATTTTTTTCCTAAACCTGGAATAGAATTTAATAAAATAATTTTCATCATTTAATACTCTTTACTAATTAAAATATGTAAAATTAAAAATAATATTTTTATAAATTTATTTATGATGATCAGTATATGATATTAAAGATAAATATCTTGCTAATTTTATAGCTTTAGCAAGTTGACGTTGATATTTTGCCTTAGTACCAGTAATTCTACTAGGTACTATTTTACCACTTTCAGTAATAAAATTTTTTAAAATATGTATATCTTTATAATCAATTTCCTTAACCCCTTCTGCAGTAAAACGACAAAATTTACGACGACGAAAATAACGTATCATTATATAACTCCAAAACTTGTTAAATATATATTAATTATTTTATAAATAAATTTATATTGTTTTTATAACATCATTTCGTTTTTCTTGATGTTCATCTTTAGATTTTAAAATATAAGATATATTTTTTCTTTCTGTTTTTGTTTTTATTATAAGATATCTGATAATATTTTCATTAATTCTTAAACTTTTTTCAATATCTTTTATTAAGTTACTATTTAATGTTATATTTATTAATACATAATGTGCTTTATGCCATTTAAATATAGGATAAGATAATTGTCTTCTTCCCCAATCTTCAAATCTAGAAATTGATCCTTTATGTTTATAAATAAATTTTTTATAATATTTTATAATATTATTTATTTGATCACTTTGATCTGGATTTATCATTAATACTATTTCGTAATATTTCACTTATATTTTTTCCTTATGGATAATTAGTTTTTAAAAAAATATTAAAAACAAGGATAAAATAAAAAATTTTTTAATTAGTGTAAAATAATTATTTATTAATAATTTAATTTTATACTTAAAATTCATTATATATTATGATTAAAAATAAAGATATTATATGGAAAAATTTTTTTAAAAAAGAAAAAAAAAAAGATTACTTTATCAAATTAATAAAAAAAATTAATATAGATATTATACACAATAAAATTGTTTATCCTAAAAAAAAATATATTTTTAATATTTTTAATAAAATAAATTTTAATAAACTAAAGGTAGTTATTTTAGGACAAGATCCATATTATGGTTATAATCAAGCAAATGGTTTAGCTTTTTCAGTAATGCCAAATATAAAAATTCCTCCTACATTAAAAAATATATATAAGGCATTAAAATTTGATATACCTGATTTTGTTATTCCTAAACATGGATATTTAATAGATTGGGTTAATGAAGGTGTAATGCTTTTAAATTGTATTTTAACGGTTATAAAAGGACAACCTCAATCTCATTATAACATTGGTTGGGAAAAATTTACAGATAATGTAATAAAAATAATTACTTTAAATTATAATAATATTGTATTTTTATTATGGGGATCATATGCAAAAAAAAAATCTATTTTAATAAAAAAAAATTTAATATTAACTTCATCTCATCCATCACCTTTATCTTTTTATAAGGGATTTTATTCTTGTAAACATTTTTCAAAAACAAATAAATATCTTATTTTTCATAAAAAAAAACCAATTAATTGGAATATAAATAACATAATATTTTAAATAAATTAAAATTTTTATTTTATTATCAATGATAAACCTAATACGTAAATTTAAATTTAAATTTATAAGAAAATTATATTTTATAATTCTTTTAAAATTAAAAACTGGTAATATTATTTATAAACATTTTATTTAGCAAAAAGTAAATATATAAAATAATCCTTTATAAGGTATAATAATGAAAGATGTAGGATTTATAGGTTGGAGAGGCATGGTAGGATCTGTACTTATTAATAGAATGATGAAAAAAAAAGATTTTGATAATATTAATGCTATTTTTTTTACTACTTCTCAGTATGGAGAATATATCCCTTTTACAGATTTAAAAAATAAATGTATAAAATTACAAAATGCTTATGATTTTGAAAAATTATCTCAATTAGATATAATTATTACATGTCAAGGTAGTAATTATACAAATAAGATTTATTATAAATTAAGAAAAATAGGTTGGAAAGGTTATTGGATAGATGCAGCATCAATTTTAAGAACATTAAAAAATGCTACTATTGTATTAGATCCTGTTAATTACAAATTGATAGAACAAAAATTAAATATGGGAATTAAAACTTTTGTAGGTGGAAATTGTACTGTTAGTCTAATGTTAATGACTTTAGGAGGCTTATTCTATAATAATCTTATTGAATGGATTTTTGTTTCTACATATCAAGCAGCATCAGGTGCTGGTGCTAAATTTATGCAAGAACTTATTTTTCAAATGAAATATATTTATAAGAGTATATCTCATTTAATTAATGATTCTTCTATAAATATTCTAGATATAGAAGAAAAAATTAGCAATAAAATGCATTCTTATAATTTTCCTAAAAATAATTTTAAAGTTCCTTTAATTAATAGTTTAATTCCATGGATAGATAAAAAAATGAATAATGGACAAACAAAAGAAGAATGGAAAGGTCAATTTGAAACTAATAAAATTTTAAATTCAAATAAAACTATTCAAGTAGATGGTATTTGTGTTAGAATAGCAACTTTACGTTCTCACAGTCAATCTTTTACAATAAAATTAAAAAAAAATTTATCTATAAACAATATTAAAAATATTATTAATTCTCATAATAAATGGGTAAAAATTATTTCCAATGATTTTAATAGTACTATTAATTATCTTACTCCATCTTTTGTTAGTGGTAAATTAGATTTACCTATTGGAAGAATAAAAAAATTAAATATAGATAAAAATTGTTTTTCAATGTTTTCTGTTGGTGACCAATTACTTTGGGGTGCTGCAGAACCATTAAGAAGAATGTTAAAATTATTAATTTAGAATTTTTTAAAAATAGTTTTTTTTTAACTTGTTTTTTTTATTTATTAAAAGTAATATTTTATATAAATAAGATAATAAATTATCTTATTTATATAAAAGTTATAATATATTCTAAATTTTTAAACAATTAATCTTATTAAAAAACTTTGGAGCAAAAATGGAATTTTTTACTAAAAAAAAATCAATATTTATTATATTAATTGTAATTATTGGTTTAAATATATCTAATGTAAATGCATTTTTATTAAAAAATACATCTTGGTGGAATAGTAAAAATAAAAATAAAGTTGTTATAAAAAAAGAAAAAATAATTATAAAAAAAAAATCAAAATTAAAAAATAATAAAAAAGGAACTTGTTTATTAAATGAACAAGAAAAGATGTCCTATGCTTTAGGAGTTTCAATTGGAAAATATTTAGCTAAAACATTTCAAACACAGGATAAATTAAAAATAGTTTTGAATAAAAAAATTATTCTTCAAGGTGTATCCGATGTTTTAGAAAATAAAGTTAAAATATCTGAAGATGAAATGAATAAGCAAATTCAAAAATTTGAAGCTAGTATACAATCATATACTATACAAGAGACAAAAAAAGAAGCAAAACAAAGTAATATTGAAGCAAAAAAATATATTAGAAAATTTTTAAAAGAAAAAAATACTAAAAAAACTAAAAGTGGCTTAATATATAAAATTAGAAAAATGGGTAAGGGTAAAAAAATAACTAATAATAATATGATTATAGTTATTAAATATAAAGGAAAATTAGTTGATGGAACTATATTCGATAATTCATCTTCAAAAGAACCTTTATATATAAGTTTACAAGAAGTAATTACTGGTTGGCAAGAAGGATTAAAATATATTAGAAAAGGTGGTAAAATTACATTAGTTGTACCTCCTAAATTAGCTTATGGTACAGAAATAATACCTGGTATACCAAATAATTCTACTTTAATATTTGATATTGAACTTTTAGATATTATTTCTTCAGTATCTAAATAAATATTAAAAAATAAGTATTTTGTTTAATTAAATATAATAAAGAAATAAAAATTATATGATTTTTGTAATATTAGTTACTGGAGCTCCTTTTAATACACAAAATTCTTATTCAGCATATTTATTTGTTAATGCAGCAATACAAAAAAAGAATTTTATACAAAGTATATTTTTTTATTGTGATGGTGTTTATAATGCTAATAAAAATATTAAATTTGATGTAGATGAATTTAATTTAATTTATTCTTGGCAAAAATTAAGTAAAAAATATAACATAAATTTATATTTATGTGTTACATCCGCTAAGAAAAGAGGCATAATTAGGGAAGATTATGATAAAAATAAATTATTAAATTATCAACAAAATAATGATATGATTAATAATAGATTTGAAGTAACTACTTTAAGTACATTAGCAAAATCTATATTAACCTGTGATCGATTAATTCAATTTTAATGAATAATAAAATAGCATTTATATTTAAAACATCTCCTTACGGAAATAATATTGGAAAAGAAGGACTTGATACAGTAATTTCTATATCCTCATTTACTGAGGATATAGCTTTATTTTTTATAGGAGATGGAATTTTACAAATAAAAAATTATCAACAAACAAAAAATATTTTATTAAAAAAATATAATATAAGTTTTAGTATTTTAAATTTATGTAATATTAATAATTTTTTTGTTTGTTTACAATCTTTAAAAGAATTAGGAATAAAAAATTATAAAAAAAATAATTGGATTGTACCTATTAAAATAATAGATTTAATATTATGGAAAAAAAATATTGCTGATTATAATATAATTATGAATTTTTAGTTAAATAAATTATATTTATTATGTTATATACCTTATTTAGTTCACCATCATCTTGTAATTTTTCTTTATTATTAAAAATTTTAAATGAACATGATGATTTACTTTTAATTCAAGATGGTGTATTAGCTGGATTAAAAAATAGTAAATCTATGGAAAAAATAATTAAAATTAAGAAAAAAATAAAATTATTAATATTTGCTATTAATGATGATATATTGGCTAGAGGTTTAAATTTAAATATTTCAAAACAAATTATACGTATAAATTATATAAAATTTGTCGATTTAATTATAAAAAATAAACAACAAATTATATGGTAGTTTATTAAAATAATAGTTTTAATTTAAAATTAATTAAATTTTCTATTTAGGAAAAAATATGTCAACAATTAATCAATTAGTTCGAAAAAATAGAATTCGTAAAATTACTAAAACTAACGTTCCTGCTTTAAATTCATGTCCTCAAAAAAGAGGAGTTTGTATAAAAGTATATACGACAACTCCTAAAAAACCAAATTCAGCACTACGTAAAGTATGTAGAGTAAGATTAACAAATGGTTTAGAAGTAACCTCTTATATATCTGGAGAAGGTCATAATTTACAAGAACATTCAGTAATTTTAATAAGAGGAGGAAGAGTAAAAGATCTTCCAGGTGTAAGATATCATACTATTAGAGGAGCTTTAGATTGTACAGGAGTAAAAAATCGTAAACAAGGAAGATCAAAATATGGTACAAAAAAACCTAAATAATAGTTAATAAAAAAATTATTGATTAACAATTTATATAAAATATTTTAAAATAATGGAGTTTTTTATGTCACGTAGACGAGTAGTTAGTCAACGTAAAATATTACCAGATCCTCAATTTGAATCAGATCTATTGGCTAAATTTATTAATATTATTATGATAGATGGTAAAAAATCTATTGCAGAATCAATTGTTTATTCTTCATTAAATTTAATTACTAAAAAATTAGGAAAAAAAGAAATAGATGTATTTTTAATTGCATTAGAAAACATAAAACCAATAGTTGAAGTAAAATCTAGAAGAGTAGGTGGATCAACATATCAAGTTCCTGTTGAAATAAGACCTATAAGAAGAAATACTTTAGCTATGCGTTGGTTAGTAAATGCTGCACGAAAAAGGCAAGAAAAATCAATGATTTTAAAACTTACTAATGAAATATTAGATGCTATAGAAAAAAAAGGAAATGCTGTTAAAAAACGTGAAGAAATACATCGCATGGCAGAAGCTAACAAAGCATTTGCACATTATCGTTGGTAAAAATATTTAGTCATAAAAAAATTAAACTAATTTTAATTTAAAATGAAAATAAATCAATTAATTAAAATATGTGTAGCTAAAATCAATGTTTATTATTTTATTAAAAATAATGTTTGATATAATTTTAAAATTTTTATCTAATAAAATAGAGGAATAATATGAGTCGTATAACTCCTATAACACGTTATCGTAATATTGGTATTAGCGCACATATTGATGCAGGAAAAACTACTACAACAGAAAGAATTTTATTTTATACAGGAGTAAATCATAAAATAGGTGAAGTTCATGATGGAGCTGCCACAATGGATTGGATGGAACAAGAACAAGAAAGAGGGATTACTATTACTTCAGCCGCTACTACTGCATTTTGGTCTGGAATGTTTAATCAATATAAAGAACATAGAATTAACATTATTGATACACCTGGACATGTAGATTTTACAATTGAAGTAGAACGTTCTATGAGAATATTAGATGGAGTTGTTATGATTTATTGTGCTGTAGGAGGAGTACAACCACAATCTGAAACAGTATGGAAACAAGCTAATAAATATAAAGTTCCCAGAATCGCTTTTATAAATAAAATGGATCGTATGGGAGCTAATTTTATAAAAGTTATTAAGCAAATACAAAAAAATTTAATAACAGAAGCTGTCCCATTACAATTACCAATAGGTACAGAAAATAAATTTTCCGGTATTATTGATTTAATACAAATGAAAGCTTTATATTGGAATGAAAAAGATCAAGGAATAAAATGTAATTGTACTAATATACCTTTTAATATGAATAAAGAAGTAAAATTATGGCGTCAAAAATTAATAGAATCCGCGGTTGAATCAGATGAATTATTATTAGAAAAATATTTAAATGGATATAATCTTACTATAGAAGAAATTAAATTTTCTTTAAGAAAAAGAGTATTAAATAATGAAATTACTTTAATAACTTGTGGTTCTGCATTTAAAAATAAAGGAGTACAGTCATTATTAGATGCAATTATTGACTATTTACCATCTCCTAAAGATATACCTCCAGTTCAGGGCATATCTGATAGTGATAACCAACATATAATTACTCGTAATACTAATGATAATGAACCATTTTCAGCATTAGCTTTTAAAATAGCTAATGATCCTTTTGTCGGTAATTTAACTTTTTTTAGAGTATATTCTGGAACTGTTAGTAATGGAGAAACTATATTTAATCCAATTAAGAAACAAAAAGAACGTATTGGTAGAATTGTACAAATGCATGCAAATAAAAAAGAAGAAATAAAAAAAGTTTACGCAGGAGATATTGCAGCAGCTATCGGTTTAAAAAATGTTACAACAGGAGATACATTATGTAATATTAATAATTGTATAATTCTCGAAAATATGGAATTTCCAGAACCTGTTATTTCTATTGCTATAGAACCTATAACTAAAGTGGATCAAGAAAAAATGGGTTTAGCATTAAATCGTTTAATAAAAGAAGATCCTTCTTTAAGAACATGGACTGATATAGAAACAAATCAAACTATTATTGCAGGAATGGGCGAATTACATTTAGAAATAATTATTGATAGAATGAAAAGGGAATTTAACGTAGCTGCAAATATAGGAAAACCACAAGTTTCTTATCGAGAAACAATACAAAATAGTGTAAAAAATATAGAAGGTAAATATATAAAACAGACAGGAGGTAGAGGACAATACGGTCATGTAGTAATTGATATATTTCCATTAAAATCTAATAAAAATAATGAAGGTTATTCATTTACTAATGATATAAAAGGTGGTGTAATACCTAATGAATATATTTCCGCTATAGATAAAAGTATTCAAGAACAATTAAAATCAGGTCCTATGGCAAGTTTTCCTGTAGTTAATATTGCAATAAGACTACATTTTGGATCTTATCATGATGTAGATTCTTCTGAATTAGCTTTTAAGGTTGCAGCAGCAATTGCATTTAAAAATGCATTTAAAAAAGCTAATCCTATTTTACTTGAACCTATAATGAAGGTAGAAGTAGAAACTCCTGAAGGATATATGGGAGATATAATTGGAGATTTAAAACGTAGAAGAGGAATTATAGAAGGTATTATTAATATACCCACTGGAAATACTATACGTGCTTGTGTTCCATTATCAGAAATGTTTGGTTATGCTACAGATTTACGTTCTTGTAGTCAAGGAAGAGCATCATATTCTATGGAGTTTTTAAAATATACTAGAGCACCTGATAGTATTTCAAAAATAATTATTGAATCTAGATTTAAATCATAAAATTTTAATTAAATTTTAAAATTTTTTAAAAAAAAATTTTAATTTCTTTAGAAGGATATAGTTCTGTGTCTAAAAAAAAATTTGAACGTTCTAAACCTCATATTAATGTAGGTACTATAGGACATGTTGATCATGGTAAAACAACTTTAACAGCAGCTATTACAACTGTTTTATCAAAAAAATATGGTGGTACAGCAAAAGCTTTTGAACAAATTGATAATGCTCCAGAAGAAAAAGAAAGAGGTATAACTATAAATACTTCTCATGTTGAATATGATACTAAATTTCGTCATTACGCACATGTAGATTGTCCAGGACATGCTGATTATGTAAAAAACATGATTACAGGTGCTGCTCAAATGGATGGTGCTATATTAGTTGTTGCTGCAACAGATGGACCTATGCCACAAACTAGAGAACATATTTTATTAGCGAGACAAGTAGGTGTTCCTTATATTATTGTTTTTCTTAATAAATGTGATATGGTTGATGACGAAGAATTATTAGAATTAGTAGAGATGGAAGTTCGTGATTTATTAACACAATATAATTTTCCAGGAGATACTACACCTATTGTACGAGGTTCTGCTTTAAAAGCATTAGAAGGTGATAAAAAATGGGAAAATAAAATAATAGAATTAACAAATTATTTAGATACCTATATTCCTGATCCTATAAGAGTTATTGATAAACCCTTTTTATTACCAATAGAAGATGTTTTTTCAATTTCAGGAAGAGGTACAGTAGTTACTGGAAGAGTAGAAAGAGGTATAATAAAAGTTGGAGAAGAAGTAGAAATTATAGGTATTAAAGATACCATTAAATCTATTTGTACTGGTGTAGAAATGTTTCGTAAATTATTGGACGAAGGACGTGCTGGAGAAAATATAGGAGTTTTATTACGAGGAATAAAAAGAGAAGATATAGAAAGAGGACAAGTTTTAGCAAAACCAGGATCAATTACACCACATATTAAATTTGAAGCAGAAGTATATATTTTATCTAAAGATGAGGGTGGTAGACATACGGCCTTTTTCAAAGGATATCGTCCTCAATTTTATTTTAGAACAACAGATGTAACTGGAACTATAGAGTTACCTTCAAATATTGAAATGGTTATGCCAGGAGATAATATCAATATGATTGTTACATTAATTAATCCTATAGCTATGACTAATGGTTTACGTTTTGCGATTCGTGAAGGTGGACGTACTGTTGGAGCTGGAGTGGTTACAAAAGTTTTACAATAAATAAAATATAAAAGAAGATAAGGGGAAGATATATAAATTCTCCCTTTAATTCTTTTTTAAATATAATAAAAATTATTTAACAAATTATTAGTAAAAATATTTTATTATTTATATAATTAAATTTTAATTAGTTAATATAACAATAAATATTATGGATTTTAGAAAAAATATCAATAAACATATTATAGAAATTATAAAATGGTTTATTAGTTTATTTTTATTAATTTTTACTATAATATGTGATTATAATTATCAGAATATATCTTTATCTATTCGTTTAATATTATTTTTTTTAATATTAACTTTAATAAGTTATATCATATTAACAACAAATAAAGGTAAAAAATTACTTATTTTTATAAATGAAACACGAATAGAAACTCGTAAAGTAATTTGGCCTACGTATAAATATACTTGGCAAACAGCTTTAATTATCACAATTATTACTATAATAATGTCAATTATTCTTTGGATATTAGATAATTTTTTAATTTATTTAATATCATTTTTAACTGGAACGAGGACATAATATGTATAAATCTCTAAAAAAGAAATGGTATGTAATTCAGGCTCGTTCTGGTTTTGAAAATCGTATTGTAGAATCATTAAAAGAATATATTAAAATACATTCTATGGAAAATTTTTTTGGTAAAATTTTAGTACCTACTGAATCTATTATTGAAATACGTAGAGGTCAAAAATATAAAAGTGAACGTAAATTTTTTCCAGGATATATATTAATTAATATGATTATGAAAGAATTAAGTTGGCATTTAGTACGTAGTATTCCAAAAGTTTTAGGTTTTATAGGAGGAACATCTGATAATCCTTGTCCTATTAGTGAAAAAGAAGTAAATATTATTATAGGACGTTTACAAAAAATTGGTGATAAACCTAGACCAAAAATTTTATTTGAACCAGGAGAAATGATTAGGGTAAAAGATGGTCCTTTTTCTGATTTTAATGGAGTAGTAGAAGAAGTAGATTATGAAAAAAGTAGATTAAAGGTTTCTGTATCAATTTTTGGAAGATCAACACCTGTTGATCTAAATTTTTGTCAAATAGAAAAAGGATAATTTTTATAGATAATTTAAATATTTATTTTATAATAATTAGAGAAAAATATTATGGTAAAAAAAATTAAAAATTATATAAAATTACAAGTTCCAGCTGGTAATGCTAATCCTAGTCCTCCAATTGGCCCTGCTTTAGGACAACATGGATTAAATATTATGACTTTTTGTAAAGATTTTAATATAAAAACAAAAAATTTAGAAAAAGGAATGCCTATTCCAGTAATAATTACAGTTTATATAGATAAAACTTTTACATTTATTACAAAAACTCCTCCTACATCTGCAATAATAAAAAAAATTATTGGAATTAAAAAGGGATCAAGTAAACCAAATATAGATAAAATTGGAGTAATTACTCATGATCAAATTCGTAAAATTGCAGAAATAAAATATGTTGATATGACAGGAATTAATATTAAATCTATGATGTTGTCTATAGAAGGTACTGCTCGTTCTATGGGATTAACTATTAAGGATTAAAATATAATGATAAAATTAAAAAAACGTATGGATTTAATGCATAAAAAAATAAATTTAAAAAAACAATTTTCTATTGAAGATGCTATTAATAATTTAAAATTATTAAGTAAAGTTAAATTTATTGAAAGTATTGATATTGCTATAAATTTAGGAATAAATACAAAAAAAACAGAACAAAACATTAGAGGTAATGTTTGTTTAACACATGGAACTGGTAATTATGTTAGATTAGCCGTTTTTGCTGATGGTAATGAAGCAATACAAGCAAAAAAATTAAAAGCAGAATTTATTGGTATGACTGATTTAGCAACCAAAATTAATAATGGTGAAAAAAAATTTGACATAGTTATAGCTACGCCAGAGGCTATGGATATAGTTAGTAAATTAGGGCCGATTCTTGGACCTAAAGGATTAATGCCTAATCCTAAATTAGGCACAATAACTAATAATGTAAGTAAAACAATAAAAAAAATACGAAATGGACAAATAAATTTTCGTAATGATAAAAATGGTATTATTCATACTAATATAGGAAAAATTAATTTTGAAAATTATAAAATTAAAGAAAATTTAAAATGTTTATTGAAAATATTAAAAAAATATAAACCATTACAGTTAAAAGAAAATTATATAAAAAAAATACATATATCTTCTACAATGGGAGTATCCATAAATATTACTAAAGATTGTCTAAATTTAATAAATTAAATTTTTATTTTAATAAAATAGTTTGGTATTTTTTTTGAAATTTTATATTTTATGTTATAATTTTAATTCTTTTTTTATAAAAATTCAGGAGTGCAATAATCTTATAATGTCATTAAATATAAAAAAAAAAAAAATGATTGTTGCAAAAATAAGTAAAATAAATCAATGTGCTTTATCTGCTTTAATTGTTGATTTTTCTGGTGTTTGTACTAATAACCTAAATAAACTAAGAAAAAAAAGTAGAGAAAATAATGTTGTAATAAATATTATTAGAAACAAATTATTAAAATTAATTATAAAAAATAGTCATTTTAAATGTTTAGAACCATTAATAAAAGGACCAATATTAGTTGCTTATTCACTTAAACACCCTGGTTCCGCAGCTCGTTTAATTAAAAAATTTATTAAAATTGATGATAAATTTAAAATTAAAGCAGCATCATATAATGATCAAATAATAAATAGTGAAAATATTAATATTTTGGCGGAATTACCTACTTATAAAGAAGCTATAGTCCATTTTTTAACAACCATAAAAGATATTTCTATGGGAAAATTAGTTAGAACTTTAATTGCAATTAAAAATATAAAATAAATTTAATTTTTTTTAATAAAAAAATTTTTTTTCAAGAAGGAAATATATATGCCAATAACTAAAGAACAAATAATAGAAGCTGTAGAATCTATGTCTATTATGGATATAATGGAATTAATAAATTCTATGGAAAAAAAATTTGGTGTTTCCAGTGTTATAAAAAATGAGGAAAATAATAATAAGAAAAAAATAGAAGAAAAAGTTGAATTTAATGTTTATTTAAAAAATATAGGAAAAAACAAAATATCTGTTATAAAAGCAGTTAGAAGTATAATGAATTTAGGATTAAAAGAAGCTAAAGATTTAGTAGAATCTGCTCCTGTAATATTAAAAGAAGCTATTAATAAAGAAGAGGCTTTAGATTTAGAATCAAAATTAAAAATTTCTGGAGCAGAAATAGAAATTAAATAATCTAATAATAATTATTATATAATAAATATTTTATTATTTAAGTAATTTTTTATAATTCATAATTATATTAATTTAATTACTTAGTTTATCAGCTAACTGAGGAACCATATGGTTTATTCTCAAACTGAAAAAAAACGTATTCGTAAAAATTTTGGAAAAAGACCTCAAGTTTTAAATATTCCATATTTACTTTCTATCCAAATAAATTCATTTAAAAAGTTTATAGAAAAAGATCATAAAGGGCAATATGGTTTAGAAGCTGCATTAAAAAGTATTTTTCCTATATCTAGTTATAATGGTTATTCTAAATTAGAATATGTTAATTATCGTTTAGAAAAATCTCTTTATGATGTTAAAGAATGTCATACAAGAGGCATGACATATTCAGCTTCACTAAAAGTAATATTAAAATTAATTATCTATGATAAAGAAATATCAAAATCATTATCAATTAAGAATATAAAAGAACAAGAAGTATATATGGGCGAAATACCTTTAATGACAAAAAATGGTACTTTTATAGTAAATGGAATTGAACGTGTAGTTGTTTCACAATTACACAGAAGTCCTGGAGTTTTTTTTGATAGTGATAAAGGAAAAACACATTCATCAGGAAAAATATTATATAATGCTCGTATTATACCTTATAGAGGTTCTTGGTTAGATTTTGAATTTGATCCCAAAGATAATATTTTTGTACGTATAGATAGAAGAAGAAAATTACCAATTACAATTATTTTACGTGCTTTAGGTTATGATATAGAAGAGATACTAGATATTTTTTTTAAAAAAAATATTTTTTATATGAAAAATCAAAAAATTTCAATGATATTAGTTCCAGAAAGATTAAGAGGAGAAACAGCATTTTTTGATATTAAATATAATAATATTTGTTATGTTAAAAAAGGTAAAAGAATTACTATACGTCATATTAATCATTTAAAAAAAGATGATATAAAACATATTAATGTTCCTATAGAATATATGGTAGGCCAAATAGTTAATAAAGATTATATAGATACTTCTACTGGAGAAGTAATTATTTCTGCTAATTATCCTTTATCTATAGATATAATTAAAAAAATTTTTGAAAGTAATAAATTTATTGAAACAATTTTTACTAATGATTTGGATCATGGTTCATATATTTCAGAAACACTAAAATTAGATACTACTACTAATCGTTTGGAAGCTTTAGTAGAAATATATAGAATGATGCGTCCAGGTGAACCACCTACAAAAGAAGCAGCGGAAATCTTATTTAAAAGATTATTTTTTGTAGAAGATCGTTATGATTTATCTCCTGTTGGTAGAATGAAATTTAATCGTTCATTATTACGTGAACATATTAATGGTTCTGGTACACTTAATAAAAAAGATATTATTGATGTAATTAAAAAATTAATTAACATTCGTAATGGAAAAGGAAATATCGACGATATTGATCATTTAGGTAATAGAAGAATACGTTCTATTGGTGAAATGGCAGAAAATCAATTTCGTATAGGTCTGATTCGTGTTGAAAGAGCTGTAAAAGAAAGATTATCTTTAGGAGATTTAGAAACTTTAACACCTCAAGATATGATTAATGCTAAACCAATTTCTGCAGCTATAAAAGAATTTTTTTGTTCTAGCCAATTATCACAATTTATGGATCAAAATAATCCATTATCTGAAATTACACATAAAAGACGTATTTCTGCTTTAGGGCCCGGAGGATTAACTAGAGAAAGAGCTGGATTTGAAGTTAGAGATGTACATCCTACTCACTATGGACGAGTATGCCCTATCGAAACTCCAGAAGGTCCTAATATAGGTTTAATAAATTCATTATCAGTTTATGCCCGAACAAATGAATACGGTTTTTTAGAAACACCATATAGACTTGTGAAAAATGGATTAGTTACTAGTAAAATTAATTATTTATCTTCGATAGAAGAAGGAAATTTTATTATTGCACAAGCTAATACAGATCTTAATCAAAATGGATATATAATTGATGAATTTATCACATGTCGTTATAAAGGTGAATCTGGCTTGTTTAACAAAAATCAAATTCATTATATGGATGTTTCCACACAACAAATTGTTTCTGTAGGTGCTTCATTAATTCCTTTTTTAGAACATGATGATGCTAATAGAGCTTTAATGGGAGCTAATATGCAGAGACAAGCAGTTCCTACTTTAAAAGCTGAAAAACCATTAGTAGGAACTGGTATGGAAAGAATTGTAGCAATTGATTCTGGTGTTACTGTTATTGCTAAAAATTCTGGTATTATACAATATGTAGATTCTTCAAAAATTATTGTAAAAATAAATGATAACATCAATAATAAAAATAATATAGATATATATCATTTAGAAAAATATATAAGATCTAATCAAAATACATGTATAAATCAAATTCCATGTGTTTATTTAAATGAATTAGTTTATAAAGGTGATATTTTAGCAGATGGACCCGCTACAGATTTAGGAGAATTAGCATTAGGACAAAATATGAGAGTAGCTTTTATGCCCTGGAATGGTTATAATTTTGAAGATTCAATTTTATTATCAGAAAAAATTGTCCAAAAAGATAAATTTACGACTATACACATACAAGAATTATCTTGTATATCTCGTGATACAAAATTAGGTCAAGAAGAAATTACATCTGATATACCAAATGTAAGTGAATCTTCTTTATCTAAATTAGATGAATGTGGAATTGTATATATTGGTGCGGAAGTTAAAAGTGGAGATATTCTTGTAGGTAAAGTCACTCCAAAAGGAGAAACACAATTATCACCAGAAGAAAAATTATTACGTGCTATTTTTGGAGAAAAAGCTTCTGATGTAAAAGATACTTCTTTACGTGTTCCTAATGGGACTTTAGGTACAGTTATTGATGTTCAAATTTTTACAAGAGATGGAGTAAAAAAAGATAAAAGAACTTTAGAAATTGAAGAAATGCAATTTAATCAAATAAAACAAGATTTACTTGCTGAACAAAAAATTTTTGAAAATAATATTATTTCTAATATAAAAAAATTTTTATTAAATAATGATTTTTTAATGAAAGAAAATATAAAAATTTTTGACATTAATTATTTTAGCTCTCTTTCTTTAAAAGATAAAATAAAACAAAAAAAATTAAATAATTATATTAAACAATATAAAGAAATAAAAAATATATTTGAAAAAAAAATAAAATTACAAAAAAAAAAAATTACACAAAGTAATGATTTAGCTCCTGGTATTTTAAAAATTATTAAAGTAAATTTAGCAGTAAAAAGACAAATACAAGCAGGTGATAAAATGGCAGGAAGACATGGAAATAAAGGTGTTATTTCTAAAATTTGCCCTATAGAAGATATGCCTTATGATGATAATGGAATTCCTGTTGATATTGTGTTAAATCCTTTAGGTGTTCCATCTAGAATGAATATAGGGCAAATTTTAGAAACTCATTTAGGTATGGCAGCTAAAGAAATAGGTAATAAAATTAAATTTTTATTAAAAAAAAAAAATATAGAAAAAATACGTATTTTCCTTCAAAAGGCATATGATATTGGTAATCATATTTATCAAAATATAAATTTAAATAATTTTAGTAATAATGAAATTATGATATTAGCAAAAAATTTAAAAAAAGGAATGCCTATAGCTACACCAGTATTTGATGGTGCTAAAGAAAATGAAATTAAAGAATTATTAAAATTATCAAATTTACCAATTTCTGGACAAATTAAATTATATGATGGACGTACAGGAGAACCTTTTGAAAAACCTGTTACTGTCGGATATATGTATATGTTAAAATTAAATCATTTAGTAGATGATAAAATGCATGCTAGATCTACAGGTTCCTATAGTTTAGTAACACAACAACCTTTAGGAGGAAAAGCTCAATTTGGAGGACAAAGATTTGGTGAAATGGAAGTTTGGGCATTAGAAGCATATGGAGCAGCATATACTTTACAAGAAATGTTAACAATTAAATCTGATGATGTAAATGGTAGAACAAAAATGTATAAAAATATTGTTGATGGAAATCATCAAATGAATGCTGGCATTCCAGAATCTTTTAATGTTTTATTAAAAGAAATACGTTCATTAGGTATAAATATTAGTTTAGAAAATAAATAGTAATTAATAAATATAAAAATTTCTTATCTGCTCATAATATGATTGAGGTAATAAATTTGTGGAAGATTTATTTAATTTTTTAAAATCACAAAATAAAATAGAAGAATTTGATACAATAAAACTTTCTTTAGCTTCTTCTGATATGATAAAATCTTGGTCTTTTGGAGAAGTAAAAAAACCTGAAACAATTAATTATCGTACTTTTAAACCAGAAAGAGATGGTTTGTTTTGTGCTCGTATTTTTGGTCCAATTAAGGATTATGAATGTTTATGTGGTAAATATAAACGTTTAAAACATAGAGGTGTTGTTTGTGAAAAATGTGGAGTAGAAGTTACACAAACTAAAGTAAGAAGAGATCGAATGGGACATATTGAATTAGCATCTCCAATTGCACATATATGGTTTTTAAAATCCTTACCTTCTAGAATAGGTTTATTATTAAATATGCCTTTAAAGGATATAGAAAGAGTATTATATTTTGAATCATATGTAGTAATTGAAGAAGGTATGTCTTCATTAAATAAAAAACAGATTTTATCTGAAGAACAGTATTTAGATTCATTAGAGGAATTTGGTAACGAGTTCGAAGCTAAAATGGGAGCAGAAGCAATACAATATTTATTAAAAAATATTAATTTAAAACAAGAATGTAAAATATTACGTAATGAATTAAATAATATTAATTCTGAAACTAAAAAAAAAAAAATATCTAAAAGAATAAAACTATTAGAATCTTTCATAAATTCAGGTAATAAACCAGAATGGATGATTATGACAGTATTACCTGTATTACCTCCAGATTTAAGACCTTTAGTTCCTTTAGATGGAGGAAGATTTGCGACATCTGATTTAAATGATTTATATCGTCGAGTTATTAATCGTAATAATAGATTAAAACGTTTATTAGAATTATCAGCCCCTGGTATTATAATAAAAAATGAAAAACGTATGTTACAAGAAGCGGTTGATGCATTATTAGATAATGGAAGAAGAGGAAAATCAATTACTGGTTCTAATAAACGTCCTTTAAAATCATTAGCTGACATGATTAAGGGTAAACAAGGTAGATTTAGACAAAATTTATTAGGTAAAAGAGTTGATTATTCAGGTAGATCTGTTATTACAGTAGGCCCATATTTACGATTACATCAATGTGGGTTACCTAAAAAAATGGCATTAGAATTATTTAAACCATTTATATATGGAAAATTAGAAATAAAAGGATTTGCAAATACTATTAAAGCTGCAAAAAAAATGGTAGAAAAAGAAGAATCGATAGTATGGGATATTTTAGATGAAGTAATAAAAGAACATCCTATTTTATTAAATAGAGCTCCAACTTTACATCGATTAGGAATTCAAGCTTTTGAACCTATTTTAATTGAAGGTAAAGCAATACAATTACATCCTTTAGTGTGTGCAGCATATAATGCAGATTTTGATGGAGATCAAATGGCTGTTCATATTCCTTTAACATTAGAAGCACAATTAGAAGCAAGAATTTTAATGATGTCTACTAATAATATTTTATCCCCTGCAAACGGAGAACCAATTATTGTTCCATCACAAGATGTAGTATTAGGCATATATTATATGACTAAGGATAAAATTAATGCATATGGAGAAGGAATGATATTAACAGGTCCTAAAGAAGCGGAACGTGTTTATATTCTTGGACAAGCTGATTTACATGCTCGCGTTAAAGTAAAAATTAAAGAATATAAAAAAAATTTAATTAAAGATACATGGATAAAAAATAGTAATATTTATAATACTACAATTGGTAGAGCTATTTTTTGGAATTATGTACCTAAGGGTATATCATATAATATGATAAATAAAACTTTAGGTAAAAAAGATATTTCACAAATTTTAAATATATGTTATCGAATTTTAGGATTAAAATCTACAGTTATTTTTGCTGATCAAATTATGTATACTGGTTTTTATTATGCTGCTAAATCTGGTTCTTCTGTTGGTATAGATGATATTGTAATTCCTGATAATAAGACAGAAATTATTTCTGAAGCAGAATCTGAAGTTACTGAAATTCAAGAACAATTTCAATCAGGTCTTGTTACTTCAGGAGAAAAATATAATAAAGTTATTGATATTTGGGCAGCTGCTAATGAAAAAGTAGCAAAAGCTATGATGAAAAATTTGTCTATAGAAAAAGTAATAAATAAAAATGGTTTTATAACAAAACAAAGTTCTTTTAATAATATTTTTATGATGGCAGATTCTGGTGCTAGAGGTTCTGCAGCACAAATTAGACAATTAGCTGGGATGAGAGGTTTAATGGCAAAACCAGATGGTTCTATTATTGAAACTCCAATTATTGCTAATTTTAGAGAAGGATTAAATGTTTTACAGTATTTTATTTCAACTCATGGAGCTCGTAAAGGATTAGCAGATACTGCTTTAAAAACGGCAAATTCTGGTTATCTTACTCGTAGATTAGTAGATGTAGCTCAAGATTTAGTAATAACAAAAAATGATTGTTTAACTTTAGATGGTATAAAAATTTCTTCTATTATTACTGGAGGAGATATAAAAGAATCTCTAAGAGAGAGAGTATTGGGAAGAGTCGTTTCAGAAGATATTTTTTATCCAAATAGCAAAAAAATTTTAATTCATAGAAATACATTATTAAATGAAAAATACTGTGATATATTAGAACAATATTCAATTGATGATATTAAAGTAAGATCTGTTGTTAGTTGTGAAAATAATTTTGGAGTTTGTGCATATTGTTATGGTCGTGATTTAGCTAGAGGACATCTTATAAATATAGGAGAAGCTGTAGGAGTTATTGCAGCACAATCAATAGGTGAACCTGGAACACAATTAACAATGAGAACCTTTCATGTTGGAGGTGCTGCTTCTCGTTCTGCTACAGAATCGAGTATTCAAGTTAAAGATAATGGAACTATAAAATTAATAAATGTAAAATCAGTTATAAATTCTACTAATAAATTAGTAGTAATATCTAGAAATTCTGAATTAAAAATTATAAATAATTTAAATAAAATCATAGAAAGTTATAAAATACCATATGGTGCTATTATAACAAAAAAAAATGGATCAGATATTATTGCAGGAGAAATAGTTTCTTACTGGGATCCGCATAGTATGCCTATTATTAGTGAAGTAAGTGGAAAAATAAAATTTGTTGATATGTTAGAAGGACAAACAATTATAAAACAAACTGATGATTTAACTGGATTAACATCTATTGTTGTTTTAGATACTTTTGAAAGAACTTCTATAGGAAGAGATTTTAGACCTATGATTAAAATAATAAATAATAATGGTGAAGATATAATAATTCCAGGTACGGACATGCCTGCACATTATTTTTTACCTAATAAATCAATAGTTCACTTAAAAGATGGTATTAATATAAATATAGGAGATGTTTTAGCAAAAGTACCTCAAGAATCAGGTGGAACTAAAGATATTACTGGAGGACTTCCAAGAGTAGCTGATTTATTTGAAGCTAGAAAACCAAAAGATTCTGCTATTTTAGCAGAAATTAGTGGTATTATTTCTTTTGGTAAAGAAACAAAAGGAAAAAGACGAATAATAATTACTCCTGTAAATTCTGATATTAAACCATATGAAGAAATGATTCCAAAATGGAGACAGCTTAATATATTTGAAGGAGAATTAATTAATAAAGGAGATATAATTTCAGATGGTCCAGAATCTCCACATGATATTTTAAGATTAAGAGGAATTAATGCTGTTACTAATTATATAATTAACGAAGTACAAGATGTTTATCGACTTCAAGGAGTAAAAATTAATGATAAACATATAGAAGTTATTATACGTCAAATGTTACGTAAAGCTACTATAATAAAAATGGGAGATTCTAATTTTTTAGAAGGAGAACAAGTAGAAGTATCAAAAATAAAAATTACAAATAAAAAATTACAAGAGCAAGGGAAAAATTTAGTATTATATAATCATGATTTATTGGGTATTACTAAAGCTTCTTTAGCAACTTCATCCTTTATTTCTGCTGCTTCTTTTCAAGAAACAACAAGAGTTTTAACTGAATCATCAGTATCTGGTAAATGTGACAAATTAAAAGGATTAAAAGAAAATGTTATTGTAGGAAGATTAATTCCTGCTGGAACTGGATATTCTTATCATCAAAATAGAATTAAGAAAAAAAAATTATTAAATAAAAAGACAAATAATATTTCTTCAGCAGATTCGGCTGCTGCTAATTTAACTGAATTATTAAATGCTAATTAAAAAATTATTTTAAAAGAAACAATTTTTTAAATTTTTTTCTTCTGTTATAAATTGTAATGTTTAAAATTTTTTGTTATTATATAATATATAATTTTAAAAAATTATATTTATCAGTATTTAAAATTTATTAAGTATTTTATAAAAAATAATTTTTATGAATTTTAAAAAAAATAAAAAATCTAAAAAATGGTTAAAAAATTATAATAAAGATTATTATATAAAAAAAGTAAAAAAAAATATTAATAAATTCAGATCTAGATCATGGTTTAAATTAGAAGAAATAGAAAAAAAACATAAAATATTTCGAAATAATATAACAATAATTGATTTAGGATCTTCACCTGGTGGATGGTCTAGTTTTGCTGCATCAAAAATTGGTAAAAAGGGAAAAATTATAGCTTGTGATATATTACCAATGAATCCTATTCATAAAGTTTATTTTTATCAAGGAAATATATATAATCCTATTACATTAAATAAAATATTAAAAATACTAAATAAAAAAAAAGTTCAAATAATAATGTCTGATATGGCTCCTAATATTTCAGGAATAAAAGAAATAGATATACCACGTATTATTCATTTAAATGAAATAGCATTAAAATTATGTTATTCTTTATTAGAATATAATGGAATTTTTTTAATAAAAACTTTTCAAGGTAAGGGATTAATTAAATTTTATAATAAAATTAGTTCTGTATTTAAAATAACTAAAATTAGTAAACCTAATGCTTCAAGATCTCAATCATGTGAAATTTATATTGTTGCAAAAAAATATAAAAATTAATATAAAATAAATATACTAACAAAGTTACAAGAGGTTATTCTTTTGAATGATATGGCAAAAAATCTAATTCTCTGGTTAGCAATTACAGTCATATTAATATCTGTTTTCCAGAGTTTAAATCCAAATGAATCAAATAAAAAAAATAAAATTGAATATTCGACTTTTTTATCCGAAATAAAACAAGATAAAATAGTTAAAACAAGTATTAATGGAAGAAAAATTCGTGTTGTTAGAAAAGATAATAGTAATTATACTACTTATTTACCAATGCATGATTCACATTTACTTGAAATGTTACTTTCAAAAAATATTAAAGTATTAGGAGAACCTCTTGAATCCCCTAGTATGTTACTATCTATTTTTATTTCTTGGTTCCCAATGTTACTATTAATTGGAGTTTGGATTTTTTTTATGCGTCAACTACAAGGTGGTGGTAAAGGAGCTTTATCTTTTGGAAAAAGTAAAGCTAAAATGTTAACAACAGATCAAATAAAAATTACATTTAATGATGTAGCTGGATGTGATGAAGCAAAAGAAGAAGTTAAAGAATTAGTTGATTACTTAAAAGAACCAGCAAAATTTCAAAAATTAGGAGGTAAGATCCCTAAAGGAATTTTAATGGTAGGTCCTCCAGGAACTGGAAAAACTTTATTAGCTAAAGCTATAGCTGGAGAATCAAAAGTACCATTTTTTACTATTTCGGGTTCTGATTTTGTTGAAATGTTTGTAGGAGTTGGTGCTTCTAGAGTAAGAGATATGTTTAGTAGAGCTAAAAAATCATCTCCATGTATTATTTTTATTGATGAAATAGATGCTGTAGGAAGGCAAAGAGGAGCAGGATTAGGTGGTGGGCATGATGAAAGGGAGCAAACTCTAAATCAAATGTTAGTTGAAATGGATGGTTTTAATAATAATGAAAGTATTATTGTTATTGCAGCCACTAATCGTCCTGATGTATTAGATCCAGCCCTTTTAAGACCAGGTCGTTTTGATCGTCAAGTAATTGTTGGTTTGCCAGATATAAGAGGAAGAGAACAAGTATTAAAAATACATATAAAAAATATACCTATATCTAAAGAAGTTGATTTAAAAATTTTAGCAAGAGGTACACCAGGTTTTTCAGGAGCTGACTTAGCAAATTTAATAAATGAAGCAGCTTTATTAGCAGCTCGTCAAAATTATAATTTTGTGTCTATGTTAGAATTAGAACAAGCAAAAGATAAAATTATGATGGGTGCAGAAAGACGTTCTTTAGTAATGACAGAAAAACAAAAAGAAGCTACTGCTTATCATGAAGCAGGTCATGCGATTATTGGGAGATTAGTTCCAGATCATGATCCAGTACATAAAGTTACAATTATTCCTAGAGGAAGAGCATTAGGAGTAACGTTTTTTTTACCTGAAATTGATATAATTAGTATTAGTCGTCAAAAATTAGAAAGTAAAATATCTACATTATATGGTGGTAGAATAGCTGAAGAAATTATTTATGGTGAACAATATGTATCAACAGGATCATCTAATGATATTAAGGTTGCAACGAATATTGCAAAAAATATGGTAACTCAATGGGGTTTTTCTAAAAAATTAGGTCCTTTGTTATATGCAGAAGAAGAAGGAGAAATTTTTTTAGGTAGATCAGTAGCTAAAGCTAAACATATGTCCGATGAAACAGCTAAAATAATTGATCAAGAAGTTAAATTTTTAATACAAGAAAATTATAATAGAGCTTTTAAAATTTTAAGTGACAATATTGATATTTTACATGCTATGAAAAATACTCTAATTAAATATGAAACAATAGGTATAATACAAATTGATGATTTAATGGCTAGAAAAAAAGTAAGACCACCTGAATAAAAAAAAAATAATAATAATATTTATTATATATAAATAAATAATATTTTATAAAATTAATGTCTTTTAATTAAAGATTTAAAAAATAAAAAATATTTTTTTATATAAAATATAAATTTATATTGTAATTAATACTTATTATTATATAATAATGTTAATTAATATTGAATTGGAATGTTATTTATTAATACTTTATGTATAAGTTATTATTGATTTTATTTATTTTGATTACAATTATTTTAATTAGTGTTATTATGTTTCAAGATAATAATGAAATAGATATTAGTTCATCATCAAATAGTATAAAATCACCTTTTAATACAAATATTTCAAATAAAATATTAACTAGGTTAATTATTATATTAACGTCTTTATTTTTTATTATCAGTTTATTATTAAATAATATTAATGTAAAAAAATATAAAAAAAAGACAACGCAACAAATTAATATAACAAAGTATAATAATAAGTAATAATTTTATTTACCGAGGTGGTGAAATTGGTAAACACGCTACCTTGAGGTGGTAGTGCCCTATTATTTTGGGTTTGCGGGTTCAAATCCCGTCTTCGGTACCAAAATTAATATTGCATTATTTTTATTTTTAACATATCATATATATATTTACTATAGACGCGGGGTGGAGCAGTTTGGTAGCTCGTCGGGCTCATAACCCGAAGGTCGTTGGTTCAAATCCAACTCCCGCAACCAAATATCACATTTATATTGATTCCTTAAGTAATGCTGTTTTTATAGTATGGATAATATAATTAATATATAAGATTATTTTATATATATATTTACTTATTATTAAAATTTTTGAATGAATGAAATTAGTCTATATGAATAGTTATTTCAATAATTATTATTTTTATTAAAAAAATACATTCATATTGCTAATATAAGTAATAATCTTTGAATATAATCTAGTTTTCTAATTTAATAATTTAATATTTAAGGATAACTAGGATGAATAAAGAAATATTAGCTGTTATTGAAGCAGTTTCAAATGAAAAATCTTTACCTCGTGAAAAAATATTTGAAGCAATGGAAAGTGCTTTAGTAAGTGCTACAAAAAAAAAATATGAACAAGATATAGAAGTATTTGTAAATATTGATCGTAAAAATGGAAATTTTAATACTTTCAGAAAATGGTTAATTGTTAAAAAAGTTAATTATCCTACTAAAGAAATTACTTTAGATGCAGCTCGTATTGAAGATAATAATTTAAAATTAGGTGATTATATTTATGACCAAATTAAATCTATTAATTTTAATCGTATTACTACTCAAGCTGCAAAACAAGTTATAGTACATAAAGTAAGAGAAGCAGAAAAAGCTATTATTATTGCTAAATTTAAAAAAAAAGAAGGAAAAATATTAAGTGCAATAGTTAAAAAAGTAAATAGAAAACATCTAAATTTAGATTTAGGACATAGTATTAATGCTATTATTTTACGTTCTGATATGTTACCAAGAGAAAATTTTAGATTAGGAGATAGAATAAGGGGTTTACTTTTTTATATTAAAGAAAATGTTAAAGAAACACAATTATTTCTAAGTAGATCTAAAATACAAATGTTGGTTGAGTTATTTTATATTGAAGTTCCAGAAATAGCAGAAGGATTAATCGAAATTAAAGGTGTTGTAAGAGATCCAGGATCCAGAGCTAAAATTGCTGTAAAAACAAATGATAAAAGAATTGATCCTGTAGGCGCTTGTGTTGGAATGAGAGGTGCTAGAGTACAAGCAATTTCTAATGAATTAAATGGAGAACGTATTGATATTGTACTCTGGGATTCTGATCCTGAAAAATTTATTATTAACGCTATGTCTCCTGCTGAAATATCATCAATCATCTTAAATAAAAAAAAACATATTATAGATATTATAGTTAAGGAAAATAATTTAGCTCAAGCTATTGGTAGAAACGGACAAAATATTCGTTTAGCATCACAATTAAGTGGCTGGGAATTAAATATTATGACAAAAAATAATTTATGTCATAAATATAAGAAAAAAAAAAATAATATTATAGAAATGTTTATAAAATATTTAAATATTGAATATAAATTATCAAAAACAATAGTTGAAGATGGGAAAATATCTTCTTTTGAAGAATTAATATTAATTCCAATAAATAAATTATATAAAATAACTAATAATTTTAATTTAAAAATTAATGATTTAAAAAAACTTAAAAAATTAGCCAAAAATATTAATAATAATTTATCTTTAATAAAAAATAATCATGAAAAATTTAAAAATAATTTATTTCAATTAAAAGGAATTGATAAAAAATTATCTGAATTATTAATAAATAAAGGAATCTTAACTATTGAAAATTTAGCAGAACAAAGTATTGAAGATATATCTGATATAGATAATTTAGATGAGTCAAAAGCTGGAAAAATAATTATGTCTGCACGAAATATTTGTTGGTTTAATAAAAAAAATAATACGTAATTGATTATTAAAATAGAGGAGTAGACAGCATGATAGATGCTGTTATAACTATAAAATCATTAGCTAATGAAATTAAAATTTCAGTAAAAAATATAATAAAATATTTTTCTGATAATGGTATTTCTAAATTAGAAAATGATATAGTTAATATAGAAGAAAAAAAAATTTTTTTAACATATTTAAAAAATAAAAAAATAAAAAATTTAAAATTATTAAATTTTAAAAAAAAAACACGTGATATTTCATATGTAAATAATAATAAAGGTAAAAAAAAATCAATAAAAATTATAAATAAAAAAAAAAATTTATTTATAAATAATATAAAAAATATTACAGATCATAAAAAGAAAAAATATTTAGAATTAAACAAAAAAAAAATAAATAAAAATAAAAAATATTATATTCAGAAAAATTTAAAAAATAAAAACATAAATAATGATATTTTTAATAAAAAAATATATAAAAAAAAAAAATATAAATTAAATTCTAAAAATAATAAAAATAATAAAAAAAATAATACTTACAAAAAATATAAATTAAATTCTTCTAAGTTATATCAAAATTTTCATAAACCTATTAAAAATATTAATCGCAATATTATTATTAACGAAACTATCAGTATAATAGAATTATCTAATAAAATGGCAATTAAAAGTTCAAAATTAATGAAAATTATAATAAATATGGGAGAAAAAATTTTTGATGTTAATCAATATTTAAAACAAGAAACTGCACAATTAATAGCGGAAGAAATGGGTCATAAAGTTATATTACGTCGCGAAAATGATATAGAAAAATTATTGATTAATAATACAAATAATATTGACATAAAACCAGAAACAAGATCTCCAATAGTAACAATTATGGGGCATGTAGATCATGGAAAAACTTCATTATTAGATTATATTTTTTCTAGTAATGTTGCTTTAAAAGAAATTGGCGGAATAACTCAATATATAAATGCTTATGAAATAAAATTTAACAATAAAAATATAACATTTATTGACACTCCAGGACATAAATCTTTTACCTCTATGAGGTTAAGAGGTATACAAATTACAGATATAATTATATTAGTTATTGCAGCTGATGATGGAGTTATGCCTCAAACTATAGAAGCAATAAAACATGCAAGAAAAACAAAAGTATCTATTATAGTTGCTATTAATAAAATAGATAAAAAAATTTCAAATTTTAAAAAAATAAAAAGTGATTTAAGTAGATATAATATTATACCTGAAGAATGGGGTGGCGATAATATTTTTATTAATGTTTCTGCTAAAACAGGTGAAGGTATTAATAATTTATTAAATGCCATTATATTACAAGCTGAAATATTAGAATTAAAAGCAAATAATAAGGGTATGGCACAAGGAATTGTTATTGATTCTTATTTAGATAAAGGAAAAGGACCTATAGCTAATATTTTAATAAAAGAAGGAGTATTAACAAAAGGAAATATAGTACTATGTGGATATACTTATGGGAAAATTAAAGGATTAATTAATTTTAAAGGAGAAAATATACTTCAAGCAGGACCTTCTACTCCTATTAAAATTTTAGGTTTATCCGAAATACCATATGCTGGTGATATTTTAATAGAAGTAAATAATGAAAAAAAAGCTAAAGAAGTAGCATTATATCGAAAAAATAAGTATCGTGAAATTAAATTAGAAAAAAAACAAAAACAATTTAAAAAAATATTTTTAGATTTAAACGATAATAATAAAAATATTCATGAAATAAATATTTTATTAAAAGGAGATGTACAAGGTTCTGTAGAGGCGGTTAAAGATACATTAATTAATTTATCTAATGAAAAAATTCATATAAAAATTATTAATTCAGGAGTAGGAGAAATCACGGAAACAGATATATCATTTGCAATGGCTAGTAATAAAAATAATGTTATTATTATTGCTTTTAATATTAAAGCAAATAATATTGCTAAAAGTTTAATAAAAAAAGAAAAAATAAAAATTAAATATTTTTCTATTATATATAATCTAATAGATGATATGAAAAAATATATAAAAAATCTTTTATTACCAGAATATAAAGAAAAATTATTAGGACTAGCAGAAGTAAGAAGTATTTTCACTATCCCTAAAATAGGTATTATAGCTGGATGTATAGTTACATATGGTATTATTAAACGTAATAATTTGATGAAATTATTAAGAGATAAAAATATTATTTATCAAGGAATTCTTGATTCTTTAAGAAGATTTAAAGAAAATGTTAATGAAGTACGTAATGGTATGGAATGTGGTATTAGTATTAAAAATTTTAATAATATTCAAATAGGAGATAAAATAAAAATTTTTGAAAAAACTGAAATTACAAAAAAATAATAATCATAAATTAATTTAATATACTATAAAATAGTAAAATGGAGGTTTTTTGTATCGAAATTTACGTATTTCATATGAATTAAAAAAACAAATAGCAAAAATACTACAAAATAATATTAGTGATATAAGAATAAATAGATTTAGTACTATTACTGATGTATTAATATCAAAAGATTTTTCATATGCAAAAATTTTTATAATTCTACCGTATAAAGAAGAAAAAATAAATAATAAACAAAATTCACTTTATTATTTAAATAATATTACAGAATATATTAGACATATACTTAAAAATAAAATAAATTTACGGAAAATACCAAAACTTAAATTTTTTTTAGATCTTTCTTTAAAAGAAGGAAAATATATTAATAATCTTTTAATTAATATTAAAAAAAATACTTAATTATATAATAAAAATTATGATATAATTAATTGTATATGTTAAAAAAAATAAAAAAACGTAATGTAAATGGTTTATTATTACTTGATAAATCTATAGGTTTTACATCAAATAAACTTCTTCAATATATTAAAATTATTTTTAGGGCAAAAAAAGCAGGTCATACAGGTACTTTAGATCCACTAGCAAGTGGGTTATTACCAATTTGTTTAGGAGCATATACTAAATTTACTAGTTATTTAATAAATGCAAATAAAATTTACATAGTTACAGCTCTTTTAGGTGAAAAAACTAATACTGCTGATAAAGATGGTATTCTTATCCAAAAAAAAGATATTTATGTGAATAAGAAAAATATTCTTAAAAAAATAAATTCTTTTAAAGGAAAAAATATACAAATTCCTCCTATGTATTCTGCTCTTAAATATAAAGGCATACCTCTCTATAAATATGCTAGATTAGGAATTAATTTTTCCCATCTTAAAAAAAGAAAAATTTTAATTTATTATATTAAATTACTAAAATTTTATGAAAATAAAATTAAATTAAAAATTAATTGCTCCAAAGGAACTTATATACGTAGTATTATTGATAAATTAGGAGATGAATTAAATTGTGGAGCACATATAATAAAATTACGTAGAATTCAAATATCTCATATTTCTATTTTACATAAAAATGTTATAACAATTGAACAACTAAAAATTTTAATTCAAAATTATAAAAATAATAAACTGAATATTTTTTTAATAGATAAATTATTATTACCAATTAATTATATGATACATTACTTACCTAAATTATATTTGTCATATACTTTGATAAATAATATTAAAAATGGAAAAAAAATAAAAGTTGTTTCTTTTGTAAAAAAACAAAAAAAATTTCGTATATTTGAAATTAATTCATTTAATTTAATAGGTGTTTGTAAAATTAATAATGAAGGTTATATAACAAAATACAAATTAATAAATTTTATTTAAATTTTATAATTATATACATTTATAGATAATTTATTGGAGTAAATTATGTATTTTAATAAAGAAAAAAAAGAAAAAATTATAAAAAAATACAAAATAAATTCTAAGGACAAGGGTTCAACAAAAATACAAATAGCTTTATTAACATTTAAAATTAATTACTTACATAAACATTTTAATATACATAAAAAAGATCATCACAGTCGTAGAGGACTTCTGCACATGATATCACAACGTAGAAAATTATTAAATTATTTTAAAAGAAAAAAATTACATGATTTTAATATATTAATTAAAGATTTAAGATTAAAAAAATAAATATGTTTTTAATATTATTTATAAATTTTTTAAAATTTAGATTTATCTTAATATTAAATTTTTTTAAAGGATGTTTATTTTGTTAAATCCCATTATTCATAAATTTCGTTATGGTAATAATACTGTAACTATTGAAACAGGAATGATAGCTAGACAAGCAACATCATCTGTAATGGTTAGTATTGATGATACAGCTGTTTTTGTAACAATGGTAGTAGATAAAAAAGTAATTCCAGAACAAAATTTTTTCCCACTATCAGTATATTATCAAGAAAAATTATATGCTGCTGGTCGTATTCCTGGTAATTTTTTTCGTAGAGAAGGACGTCCTAGTGAAGGAGAAATATTAATTTCTCGTTTAATAGATCGTCCTATAAGACCTTTATTTAAAAAAGGTTTTTTAAATGAAGTACAAATTATTGCTACCGTTATGTCTGTAAATCCTGAAATTAATCCGGATATTGTAGCTATTATTGGAGCATCCACTGTTTTAAATTTATCTGGAATTCCTTTTAATGGTACATTTGGAACTGCTCGTATTGGTTATATTAATAAAAAATATGTATTAAATCCTAATATAAAAGAAATGCAAAATAGTGAATTAGATTTAATTGTTACTAGTACAAAAAAAGCTATTTTAATGGTAGAAGCCAAATCTAATTTATTAACTGAAAAACAAATTTTAAATGCAATAATATATGGTCATAATAAACAACAAAAATTAATTGATAATATTATTCATTTATCTAATAAGGTTAAAAAAAATAATAAAAAATGGATTTTATATCCTATTAATAAAAATCTTAAACAAAAAATTATTTTTTTATCACAAAAAGATTTAATCAAAGCGTATAGTATTAAAGAAAAACAAAATAGAATTAATCAAATTGACTTAATTAAATTAAGAGTTATTGAATTAATAAAAGAAGAAAAAGAATACGAAAATATACCGGTTAATCATATAAATGAAATTTTCTATGAGTTAGAAAAAAAAATAGTACGAGAAAATATTATTAATAAGAATCTTAGAATTGATGGTCGTGAAAATGATATGATACGTAGTATAGATGTACGTACAGGAATTCTTCCTAGAACACATGGTTCAGCTTTATTTACACGTGGAGAAACACAAGCTTTAGTTACAGTAACATTAGGTACTGCTAGAGATGCTCAATCTTTAGATAATTTAATTGATAATAAAATAGATAATTTTCTATTTCATTATAATTTTCCTTCTTATTCTGTTGGTGAAATTGGTATTATTAGTAATCCTAAAAGACGTGAAATTGGCCATGGTAATTTAGCAAAAAAATCATTAATATCAGTAATGCCTAATATGGATAATTTTCCTTATACAATACGAATTGTATCAGAAATAACAGAATCTAACGGTTCTTCTTCAATGGCTTCAGTATGTGGTGCTTCTTTAGCTATGATGGATGCAGGTATTCCTATAAAAAATGCTGTTGCTGGGATAGCAATGGGTTTAATTAAAGAAAATGATAATTTTATAATATTATCAGATATTTTAGGTGATGAAGATCATTTAGGTGATATGGATTTTAAAGTTGCAGGTACTAAAAAAGGAATTACTGCATTACAAATGGATATGAAAATAGAAGGCATAACTTATAAAATTATTAAATTAGCTCTAAAACAAGCAAAATTAGCTAGATTACATATTTTAGAAATAATGAAAAAAACTATTAGTTTACCTAGAAAAAATATTTCAGAATTTGCACCAAGAATTCATACAATTAAAATTAACCCAAAAAAAATTAAAGATATGATAGGCAAAGGTGGTTCTGTTATTAGAGCTTTAACAGAAGAAACTGATACAATTATTGAAATAGAAGATAGTGGAATTATAAAAATAGCAGCTAAAAATAACGAAAAAATTAAATTTGCAATTCGTCGTATAGAAGAAATTACAGCAGATATAATAATTGGAAAAATTTATAATGGTAAAGTTATTCGTATTGTTGAATTCGGTGCTTTTATTTCTATAGGAAATGGTAAAGAAGGATTAGTACATATTTCTCAAATTGTTAATAAACATGTAAATAAAGTTAGTGATTATTTACAAGTATTACAAAATGTAATGGTTAAAGTTATTGAAATTGATAAACAAGGAAGAATAAGATTAAGTATTAAAGCTGCTAATAATAAAATTTAATTTTAATAATATTTATGTTTTATAAAAAATTTATTAAAAAAATAATATAAATTATTTGATAATTATATATTCAAAATATAAATAGTAATTAATATATTAATTTATAAAAATTAATTATTAATATTTGTAATTATGTTTTTAAACATAATTACAATTAGATATTTATAATCTTATATATTAGCAATTTTAATTATTATATAAATTATTAATTTTTTATTTTTTAAAAAAAATATATTTAAGAGGTATATATATTAATGACTAATATTACTTTTGCAAAATTTGGTTTAAATAAATTTATTCTAAAATCATTAAATAATAAAGGATATTTAAAACCTTCGCCAATACAAAAAAAATGTATTCCTTATTTATTATTAGGTAAAGATGTTTTAGGAATAGCACAAACAGGAAGTGGTAAAACGGCAGCATTTATATTACCTTTATTAAATAATTTAAATTTATCTAGTAAAAAAACACAAGTATTAATTTTAACACCTACAAGAGAATTAACCATACAAGTAGCAGAAGCTACATCTATTTTTGCAAAATATATTCACGGTATAAATATTGTATCATTATATGGAGGGCAATCATATCATATACAATTAAAAAATTTACGTTTGGGAGTACAAATTATTATAGCTACTCCAGGACGTTTATTAGATCATATTAGAAGAAAAACTGTTAATTTAACAAAATTAAGTAGTTTAGTTATAGATGAAGCTGATGAAATGTTAAGAATGGGTTTTATTGAAGATGTAGAAAAAATATTATCTACAATACCTAAAAAACGTCAAACATCATTATTTTCCGCAACAATGCCAAAAAGAATAAAAAATATAACTAAAAAATTTATGATTCATCCGTATGAAATATTTATAAAAACAAATATTAAAACTATTCCTGATATTAAACAAACTTATTGGATAATATATGGTAAAAAAATAGAAGCTTTAATGAAATTTTTAGAAACTGAAAATTTTGATGCAGTTTTGATATTTGTTAAAATGAAAACATCAACAATTGAAATATCAGATAAATTAAAACAATTTGGTTATAATAGTGCACCATTAAATGGTGATATGAAACAAAATAATAGAGAACAAACTTTAGAAAAATTTCGAAATGGTAAATTAAAAATTTTAATCGCTACTGATATAGCAGCTAGAGGTTTAGATGTTGATAAAATTAATTTAGTCATAAATTATGATATTCCTATGGATATAGAATCATATATTCACCGTATAGGTAGAACAGGAAGAGCAGGTAGACAGGGTAAATCTTTAACATTTATCGAATATAGAGAAAAAAGATTACTAAAAAATATCGAACGTAGAATTAAATGTAATATTAATGAAATATTATTACCAAATTCTAAAATTTTATGTCAAAAAAGACTAGAAAAATTTATTCTAAAAATACAAAAAGAAATAAATAATATTGATTTAAAAAAATATAAAGATATTTTATCTAAAATAATTATTCAAAGTAATATAAATCAAGAAACATTAATGATTATTTTATTAAAAATGGCACAAGGGAAAAAACCTTTAATTTTACCTCCTGATTCATTATATGATAGAAAAAAATTTTATAAAAAAATAAATTTTATTCAAAATAAGTATACAAAAAGATATAAAAAAAAACAAAATTATATGGATATATATCGTATTAATATAGGTAAAAAAGATAATTTAGAAATTCGTCATGTTGTAGGAGCAATTATTAACGAATTTAAAATTAAAAGTAATAATATTGGAAACATTAAATTATTTACTTATTATTCTACTGTTGAATTAAATTCAAAAATTAAAAAAAATATTATTCAATATACTAAAAATATTAAAATTTTAAACAAAAAAATAAATTTTATTTTAATGCCTAAATTTAAAAAATCATATCAGAATTATAAAAAAAATATATAAAATTTAGTAAAAAATTTTTTATAAAAATTTTGTTTAATTAATAAAATATATAAATATTTAAATATTTAATAAAAAAGATATATATTTACCATACAAAATATTTTTTTAAAATAAAACAAAAGTAATTATAAATTATTATTTTTTATTTTTATTAATTAAATAAATTTATTTACTAATTTTTATTAACAAAATTAATAAAAAGATTTATAAAAATTAATTAATCCATTAGTTGAACTATCATATTTATTTACTTTTTTAATATTTTGATCAAAATCATTAAGTATAATATTCGTTATTTTTTTACCTAATTCAACACCCCATTGATCAAAAGAAAAAATATTTAAAATTATTCCTTGCATAAAAATTTTATGTTCATAATAAGAAATTAATAAACCTAAATTATAAGGATTAATCTTTTTTAAAAAAATAGAATTACTTGGATGATTTCCAAAACAAGATTTATATATATTTTTTTGTAATATATATTCATTAACATTACCAAATGCTAGTGTTTTTGTTTGTGCAATATAATTTGCAATAAGTTTATTATGATGTTCTTTAAAAAAATTATTTGAATTAACTGAAGCTATAAAATCACATGGTATTAATTTAGTACCTTGATGTAACATTTGAAAAAAAGAATGTTGTCCATTAGTACCAATATCTCCCCATATAATGGGACTAGTTTGATATTTTATTTTATTTCCATTTCTATCTATAGATTTACCATTAGATTCCATACATAATTGTTGTAAATATTTTGGAAAAAAGCGCATATTATTAGAATAGGGAATTATAGCTTCCGTTTCTGTATTCCAAAAATTACTATACCAAATACTAATTAAAGCCATAATAATGGGAATATTATGATTTATAGGAGTATAAAAAAAATGATTATCCATTTTATTAGCACCTTTTAATAATTTTTTAAAATTATTAAATCCGATAGATAAGGAAATTGATAATCCTACAGAAGACCATAAAGAAAAACGTCCTCCTATTTCAGATAACAATGGTAAAATATTATTTTGATCGATACCAAAATTTATTGCAGCATAAATATTATTTGTAACAGCAATAAAATGTTTTGATAGTATATTTTTATTAAATTTTGTAAAAATTTTTTTTATAAACCATTTTTTTATGCTTAAAGCATTTGTTATTGTTTCTTGTGTAGTAAAAGTTTTTGATACGATAATAAATAAACTTTCTTCTGGTTTTATTTTGTTAATAATATTCATTAATTGATCAGAATCAATATTAGATAAAAAAAATAAATTTAGTTTATTTTTATATAATTTTAATGCTTCTGTAACCATTAATGGTCCTAATTCTGATCCACCTATACCTATATTTATAATATTTTTTATTTTTTTATTTGTATAACCTTTCCATTTGTTTAAAATAATATTATTAGAAATATTTTTTATTTTTTGTAAAATAAAATTTATATCATCATATATTTTTTTATTTTTTAATAAAAAATTATTATTATTTCTTGTTGCTGTATGTAAAACAGAAAGATGTTCTGTAACATTAATTTTTTTACCGTAAAATAATGCATTAATAAAATCAATATAACCAATTTCTTTTGCTAAATTAATTAAATATTGCATTGTATTTTTATTAATTATATTTTTTGAATAATCAAAAAGAATTTTATTTTCAAAATTAATCGAAAAATTTGCAAATCTATTTTTATCTTTTTGAAAAAGATGATAAAGATTAATTTTTTTCATTTCTTGTAAATGATTTTTCAAATTTTTCCAAGCGATAGTTTTTGTAGGATTAATATTTTTCATAATATATAAATTATTAATTATATAAAAATATATATTTTAAAGTAAATAACATTTTTTAATATAAAATTTTTTTTTAATAAAAAAATTATATCATAAATTTTAAATTTATTAAAAATCAATTTTAAATTTATATATAATATAATAATGTATTTAAAATGAGTTTTACTTTATATGATTTTAAGTTATTTAATTATTCCATATAATTATTTATTTATTAAAAATAAATATACAATTATTATACTTCATGGATTATTTGGTAATAAAAAAAGTTTATATGTAATGGGGAAATTTTTAAATAAATATTTAAAATGTAAAATTGTATTATTAGATTTAAGAAATCATGGTTTATCATCTCATAGTAAAGGAATGGATTATATTTTTTTATCTCAAGACGTTTTAGAAACTTTAAATTTTTTAAATATTAAAAATAATATTATTATTATAGGACACTCTATGGGTGGAAAGATAGCAATGAAACTTACTCAACTTATACCTAATAAAATAAAATTTATTATTATATTAGATATTGCCCCTGTTAAATATAAATATTTTAATAAAAATATTTTTAATATATTTGATATAATATATAAAAAAAATATTTTAATTAAAAAAAAAATTTTTCAGATCATGAAATTATATATTAAAAATCTGTATATAATAAATACATTATTAAAAGTGTTTAAAAATGGAAAATGGGAATTTAATTTACAAATTTTAAAAAATGAATACAAAAAAATATTAGATTGGAATATACTTCCTCGATGGAATGGAAATATTTACTTTTTAAAAAGTGAATTATCAAATTATATAAATTTTATTTATTATAATAATATATTTAATCAATTTCCTTTTGCAAAAATATATAATATTCCTAATGTTGGTCATTTATTATATATTGAAAATAAAAAATTAATTTTGCATTTAATTTTAAAATTTTTATTAAAAATAATATTTATTGGAGAAAAATAACAAAAAATGTCAAAGATAGGTATTTTTTTTGGTAGTGATACAGGAAACACAGAAAATATTGCATTAAAAATACAAAAACAATTAGGAAATAGTATTTCATCAGTATTTAATATTTCTCAGACAGAAAAAAAAGATATTGAAAAATATAATTATATATTATTTGGAATACCTACATGGTATTATGGTGAAGCCCAGTGTGATTGGGATGATTTTTTACCTATTTTACAAAAAATTAATTTTAAAAATAAAATTATAGGTTTATTTGGTTGTGGTGATCAAGAAGATTATGGCGATTATTTTTGTGATGCAATAAAAATTATTTATAATATAATAAAAAAAAATAAAGCACAAATCATAGGATATTGGCCTACTAAAGGATATAATTTTTATCATACTAAAAGTTTAAAAAATAAAAATTATTTTTTAGGATTAACTATAGACGAAGATAGACAACCAGAATTAACAGATTCACGTATTATTACTTGGACAAAACAAATATATAAAGAATTTAAAATATAAAACTATAAAATCAATTATATTAATATAATTGATTTTATTTTTAATTTTTAAAAATATTAATTATTATTTTTTAATGATACAATTCTATTAAAAATAATTTTATTTAAATCCTTGTTATCTAAATAAAAATATCCTTCTCTTTCAAATTGAAAATGTTTATTTTTGTTATTTTTTAGTAAATTTTTTTCTATAAAACCATTATATACCAACATTGATTGTTTATTTAAAATAGAAAAAATATTATCAAAATTACTAATATTTTTTTTTGTAAATAAAATATCATATAACTTAAAGGAAGCTGAAAGTGAATAAGAACAAGATATCCAATGTATAATTCCTTTTATTTCTTGTTTTTTATTAATTTTAATTCCTAATGTATTTTTATAATAATTACAATATACACAAATAATTTTTTTATTTTTATCTTTAATTACTTTTTTTGCTTTAATTACAAAAGCATATCTTAAACGTACTTTTTTACCAAGAATAAGTCTCCTATAATTTTTTTTTTCTTTTTCGGAAAAATCTAAAATATCTATATATATTTCTTTAGTAAAATAAATATTTTTATATCCCATATTTGGGTTATTTGGATGATTAGGAATAGATAATTTTATTTTTTTTTTTTCAGGAAAATTATTAATAATTATTTTTAAAGGTCGTAAAATTGCCATAGTTCTAGGTACTATTTTGTTTAATTCTGATTTTATACAAGATTCTAAAAAAGATTTTTCAATAATATTATTTTGTTTTGTTACACCTATACGGTAACAAAAATTTTTTAAAGAAGAAGCAGTATATCCTTTTCTTCTTAATCCTGAAATAGTTAATAATCGAGGATCATTCCAATTTTTTATAATTTTATTTTGTATTAATAAATTAATTTTTCTTTTTGAAGTAATATTATGTTCTATTTGTAATTTTGAAAATTCATATTGTTTGGGATAAAATCCTATACTAATATTATTTAATATCCAATTATATAATCTTCTATTATCCTGAAATTCTAACGTACATAAAGAATGTGTAATACCTTCTATTGCATCAGAAATACAATGACTAAAATCATAAGTAGGATATATACACCATTTTTTCCCAGTTTGGTGATGTTTTTTGAATTTAATTCTATATAATACAGGATCTCTCATTATAATTATTTTCGATTGCATATTAATTTTTGCACGTAAAGACATACTTCCTTCAGGAAAATAACCCAAGTGCATTTTTTTAAATAATTCTAAATTTTCTTCTTTTGAACGATTTCTATATGGACTATTTACTCCAGCTATTAATAATGTTCCTCTATAATTTTTAATATCTTTAATATTTAATTCATCAACATAAGCTAAATTTTTATTAATTAATTCTATGGCATATTTATACATTATATCAAAATAATTTGAAGAATATTTAATTTCTTCATCCCATTTAAATCCTAACCATTTTAAATCTTTTATAATAGATTTAATATATTTAATATTTTCTGTAGAAGGATTAGTATCATCAATTCTTAAAAAACATTTTCCTTTATAATGTTTAGCTATTAAAAAATTTAAACAAATAGATTTTATATGACCTATATGTAAGTATCCATTTGGTTCTGGTGGAAATCTAGTACAAATCATATCATATTTTTTTTTTTTTATATCTTTTTCTATAATTTTAAAAATAAAATTATTTTTATAATAATTATACATTTTTTTATTTTAATCCTTTTTTAAAATTTAATTTAAAATATTAATTTTTATAAATAAATTAGTTGACGTTATACTTGATTATTTACATAATATAAGAATAGTTATTGGCTACGTAGCTCAGTTTTGGTTAGAGCACAGCACTCATAACGCTGAGGTCATGGGTTCAATTCCCATCGTAGCTAAAATTTATTCTGCGGGAGTGGCGGAAATTTGGTAGACGCACCAGATTTAGATTCTGGCTATTTTAGTAAACATAATACGAGTTCGAGTCTCGTCTTCCGCAAAATATAAAAATTGGGGTATAGCCAAGTGGTTAAGGCATCGGTTTTTGATACCGGCATCCCTGGTTCGAATCCAGGTACCCCAGGTTAATTTACTATGTAAGTTTTATTAAAATTTTGTATAAAAACAATTTATTATAATCTAATTATGTTAAATAACAAATTATATATCAAAACTTGGGGCTGTCAAATGAATGAATATGATTCTTCTAAGATAGCTGATATTATGAAAAAAGAATTAAATTGTAAAATTACTAAATCTGCTCAAAATGCAAATATTTTAATATTAAATACTTGTTCTATTAGAGAAAAAGCACAAGAAAAATTATTTCATCAATTAGGAAGATGGAAAAATTTAAAAAAAAATAATCCTGAAATTATAATTGGAGTTGGTGGTTGTGTTGCTTCTCAAGAAGGTGAAAAAATATTAAAAAGAGCACATTATGTAGATATTATTTTTGGGCCCCAAACTTTTCATAGATTACCTAGAATGATATATAAAGTACATAAATTTAAAAAATATTTAATTGATATAAGTTTTCCAAAAATTGAAAAATTTAAATTTTTTCCTCCTAAAAAAACAAAAGATGTAAGTTCTTTTGTTTCAATTATTGAAGGTTGTAATAAATATTGTACATATTGTATAGTTCCATATACTAGAGGAAAAGAAATAAGTAGACCTTATAAAGATATAATTTTAGAAATTAAAAATTTATCCTTACAAGGAGTTAAAGAAATACATTTACTAGGGCAGAATGTTAATTCTTATAATTATAAAGATATTAAAAAACAAAATCATTGTAACTTTACAAAATTATTACAAATGATATCTAAAATAGAAAATATAAAAAGAATTAGATTTACTACAAGTCATCCACAAAATTTTTCTGATGAATTAATTAATATATATAAAAAAATTCCTCAATTAGTAAATTTTTTACATTTACCAATACAAAGTGGATCTGATCGAATTCTTTCTTTAATGAAAAGAAGATATAATGTTAGTGATTATATTAAAATTATAAATAAACTTAAAAATATTAGACCTAATATTCAAATTAGTTCAGATTTTATTGTTGGTTTCCCTGGTGAAACTAAAAAAGATTTTTATGATACTATTTCATTAATCTTAGATATCGATTTAGATATGAGTTTTAGTTTTATTTATTCTTCTAGACCAGGGACACCAGCTAGTAAAATGAAAGATGATGTAAGTATAAGTGAGAAAAAAGAAAGATTATATTTATTACAATATTATTTAAAACAACAGACTAAAAAATTTAGTTTAAAAATGATGAATACAATACAAGTTATATTAGTAGAAGGTATATCTATTCAAAATAATCAATATTTTGGAAAAACAGAAAATAATAGGACTGTTTTTTTTATAAGTAATAATAATTATATTGGTAAATTTATAAATGTAAAAATTATTGATTCTTATTTATATTCTTTATATGCAGTATTTATTTCTATTTGTAAAAATTAATTTTTATTTAGGATTTTATGAAATCAAATATTATTTTAAATTATTACAATTATTGTAAAAATAATTATAATTTACCAACAAAAAATGAAATTTTTTATTGGTTAAATATAATTTTTAAAAAAAAAAATATTAGAAATATTGAAATAACTATCTCTATAGTAACAAAAAATATGATTAAAAAACTCAATAAAGAATATTTAAAAATATCTAAACCTACTAATGTTTTATCTTTTTTATTAGAAAATAATTTTTTTAAAAAAAAATTATTAGGAGATATTATCTTATGTAAAGAAATTATTGAATATGAATCTATTTTACAAAAAAAAACACCAAAATTTCATTATACTCATATTATTATACATGCAGTTTTACATTTATTAAAATATGAACATAAAAATTTTAAAGAAGCAAATTTAATGGAATTAAAAGAAATTAATATACTTAAATTACTTGGATATAAAAATCCGTATTTATAAAAAAATTTTAATAAAATTAAAACATATAATAATAAATTTTTTTTATAAAAATCATTTTTATTTTTTTAATAATTTTGTAAATAAAAAATTCAGGAATTATTTTTATATGAAAAAAGAATATTCTCCTAAAGAAGTAGAATCTTATGTTCAAAAAAAATGGGATTTAAATAATACTTTTAAAGTAAAAGAAAATTATAATAAAGAAAAGTTCTATTGTTTATCAATGTTACCATATCCATCTGGTAAATTACATATGGGACATGTTCGTAATTATACAATAGGAGATGTTATTGCTAGATATCAACGTATGTTAGGTAAAAATGTTTTACATCCTATTGGATGGGATGCTTTTGGTTTGCCAGCTGAAATAGCTGCTTATAATAATAATGTATCTCCCAATATTTGGACTAAAAATAATATTTTGTATATGAAAAAACAACTAAAATTATTAGGATTTAGCTTTGATTGGGATAGAGAAATTACAACATGTAATCCTGAATACTATCGTTGGGAACAATGGTTTTTTTTAAAATTATATAAATTAGGATTAGCATATAAAAAAAATGCTCTAGTAAATTGGTGTCCTATTGATAAAACAGTTTTAGCTAATGAACAGGTTATAAATAATTCTTGTTGGAGATGTCATAATTTTATTAAAAAAAAATGGATTAAACAATGGTTTTTAAAAATTACTTCTTATAATGAAGAATTATTAAATCATTTAAAAAAATTAAATAATTGGCCTAATCAAGTTAAAAATATGCAAAAAAATTGGATAGGTAAAATAAAAGGAGTAGAAATTTTTTTTAAAATTTTTGATACTAATTTAAAATTAAATGTTTTTATAGAATCTAAATATCAATTTATAGATATAAGTTTTATAAAAATTTTATATAATCATCCTATATGTAAAAAATTTATTAAAAATAAAGAAATTAAAAAATTTATTGAAAAATGTAAATCTTTTTTTTCTAATGAAAAAAATTTATCTTTACCTATTCATAATATAAAATGTATTAATAGTTTATTATTTGCTGAAAATATTTTTACAAAAAAAAAAATACCAATAATAATAGTAAATTATTTATCTAATATTTATGAAATAAATGCTACCATCGGTATACCAGAATATGATAAAAAAGATTTTTTATTAGCACAAAAATGTAATATATTAATTATAAATAAAAAAAAAATATTAAATTTTAATAAAAATAATAAATTTAATAATAAATTATTATTTAATCATTTAATTAAAAAAAAAATAGCATTTTATAAAAAATATTATCATTTAAAAGATTGGAGTATTTCAAGACAACGTTTATGGGGAACTCCTATTCCTATTATTATAAAAAATAATGGAGATTTTATACCTTTTAAAAAAAAAGATCTACCTCTTGTGTTTCCTAAAAATTTTTTTAATGAAGATATAAAAGAAAATTATAATGAAAAAATAAAAAAAAATTTAAAATGGTTTCAATATAATAAAAATGGAATAAAAGGACAAATAGAAACTGATACATTTGATACTTTTATTGAATCTTCATGGTATTATGTTAGATATACAGCTCCTCATGATAATAATAATATGTTAGATAAAAAAAAAGCAAAATATTGGTTACCTATAGATCAATATATTGGAGGCATAGAACATGCAATAATGCATTTAATATATTTTCGTTTTTTTCATAAATTAATGAGAGATATAGGTTTACTAGATACTGATGAACCAGTAAAAAAATTACTATGTCAAGGAATGGTTTTAGCTGATTCTTACTATTATATAGATAAAAATAATAAATATAATTGGGTTTCATCAAAAAATATTATTTTTAAAAAAGATAATAATGTTACAAATATTTTTGATAATCAAGGAAGAAAATTAATATATAATGGTATGATAAAAATGTCTAAATCTAAAAATAATGGTGTAGATCCTAAAGATATTATTCAAAAATATGGTGCTGATACTTTACGTCTTTTTATTATGTTTGCAGCTCCTCCGACAATGTCTTTAGAATGGAAAGAATCAGGTATTAAAGGAATGTTTAGATTTTTAAAAAAATTATGGAAATTTATTTATCAATATAAAAAATTAAATTATAATTATAAACAAATTAATAAAAAATATTTTATATTTACGAAATATAATAAAGAACAATTAATAATAAAAAATTATATAAATAAAACTATTATAAAAGTAACAAATAATTTTGAAACAAATCAAGTTTTTAATACAGTTATTTCATCTGTAATGTTTTTAGTTAATAAAATTATTAAGTATAAAATATCTAATAAAATAGATTATTTAATTATTTATAATGGATTATTAATAGTATTAAAAATTTTATATCCTTTTACACCACATTTTTGTTTTATATTATGGAAATATATGGGAAAAAATACTGATATAGATTATGAATCATGGCCAATAATTGAAAATATTAATACTAATTTACTTGATACTTTTAATATTGTAATTCAAATTAATGGTAAAAAAAAATATAATCTTTTAATTCCATTAAAATACAAAAAAAAAGAAAATAATATTAAAAAATATATTTTATTACATAAAAAAATATCTAAATTTTTAAAAAATATTATAATTGTAAAAACAATTTATGTACCACATAAAATATTTAATATAGTTACAAAAAAAATATAAATATATATTAATTTTGAAATTAATTTTTCATAAAAATACATACAATGTTATTAAATTATTTTTATAAAAAAATTTATAATAAAAATTTTTTTTGCTATATTATAGCGGGAGATGAATTATTTTTTATTAAAAAAAATATAAATTCATTATTTAATAAATTTTTAAAATTAAAATTTATTAAAAATAATGTTATTATTGTAGATAAAAATTTTATTTGGGATTATATTTTTTCTAAATTTTCTATAACTGATATTTTTTATGAAAAACAAATTATACATTTAATTTTTTTAAATACAAATATATTCTTAAAATTTATTAAAAATATTAAATTTTTAATAAATTTAACAGATAAAAATAATATATTAATTATAGAAATTCATAATAATATAAGTTTATATATAGAAAAAATAATAAAAAATATTATAAATAATAAATTTTCTATATTTATAAAATGTAATAAATTAAATAATATAGAATTTATTAATTGGACTAACTATTGTTTTCAAAAAATAAATTTAACCATAAACAAAAATATTTATAATTTATTACAAAATTATTTTTCTGATAATTTAATTTTATTAGATCAAATAATAAAAAATATTTCTTTACAAAAGAAGAACCAAAATTTTTCTCCTTTGTCAATTATATATAATAATATAAATAATTTTATATTAATTAAAGAAAATAATTTAATTAATTCTCTTTTAGTAGGAAATATAGAAAATAGTATTAATATAATTAAACATATGAAACATATTCAACAAAATCCATTTTTAATTTTAAATAAATTACAAAAAAACATTTTTTTACTTTTAAAATTATATAGAAATTCAAAAAAATATTCTTTAGATATAATTTTTAAAAAAAATAAAATAATATCTATAAAAAAAAAAATTTTTTTTAAAACATCATTAAAAAGAATTAATTATAAAAAATTATATTTAATAATTAAATTATTATTAAAAATTGAAATAAATATTAAAAGTTTTATAATATCTAATTATATAGAGGAATATTTTTGGATTGATTTAGAAAGATTAGCTTTTTTATTTTTATAAATATCTAAAATATTACGGATTATAAATTACTAATGAATATTAAGTACAATTTTTTAAAAAAAAACGAAATAAAATCAAAAATATTTTTACAAAGAATAAAATTTTCGATAAAAATATTTTCAATATTAATAATTATTTTAATATATAATTTATATTATTTACAAATTAAATCTTATAAAAAATATAAATTACAAGCAGAATTAAATTATACTAATTTTTTTTTTTAAGACCTAATAGAGGATTAATTTATGATAGAAATGGTATAGTTTTAGCTAAAAATATAATTTTTTATCGTTTAAAAATAAAACCTGATAAAACTAATATTTTTTTTCAAAATCTTATAATTCTACAAAAAATATTAAAATTAAAAAATAATAAATATAATATTATTAATATTTTTAATAAAAAAATTAAAAATAATGATTATACCCCATTTATATTAAAATATAATTTAAATGATGTACAAATATCAAAATTTTTAGTAAATAAATATAGATTTCCTCAAATGTCTTTAATATCTTATCAAAAGCGTTTTTATCCTCATGGTAATATATTTGCTCATGTAGTAGGTTATATTAAATTATATAATGATAAAAAAGAAATTTTTTTTAAAAATATAAATCTTATAAAAAAATATATTAAAAATCACCCAACTGGTGTTAGTGGTATTGAAAAATATTATGAAAATTTATTATATGGTAATTTAGGTTACCAAAAAATTGCTACAAATAATAAAGGTGAATATAAATATAAAATTTGTAAAAAAAATGCATATACAGGAAGTGATATTTTTTTAACAATTGATTTTTTTTTACAAAAATATATTTATTCATTAATGGCTAATATCAAAGGTGCTGTTATTGTTAGTAATCCAAGAAATGGTGCTATTTTAGCTATGGTATCAACACCTAGTTATGATCCTAATTTATTTATTAATAGTTTTAAAAATCAAAACTTAAATATTTTACTAAAAAATAATAATCATCCATTAGTTAATAGGGTTATTCAAGGAATATATCCTCCTGCTTCTACTGTAAAACCCTATGTATCTTTAATTGCATTAGATTTAAATTTAATAGATGAGAATACAATTTTATTTGATCCTGGATGGTGGAAAATTCCTAAAATTAATCAAATTTATAAAGATTGGAAAAAAAATGGACATGGTTATTTAAATATTACAAAAGCTTTACAAGAATCATCTGATTCTTTTTTTTATCAATTATCCTATAATATAGGTATTAATAAAATTCATAAATGGATGACTAAATTTGGTTATGGTAAATTAACAAATATTGATTTATTTAATGAAAAATTAGGTAATATGCCTACTAAAAAATGGAAATTTAATAATATACAAATACCTTGGTATTTAGGAGATACTATTTCAGTTGGAATAGGACAAAGTTATTGGAATGCTACACCTATACAAATACATAATGCATTAATTATTTTAATAAATAATGGTATTAGTAAAACTCCCCATATTTATCAAAAAAGAAAACTAAATAATATTTTTTATTATTATTCGGAACCAAAAGATAAAAAAATAATAAATTTACCTTTAAAATATTGGAATATAGTAAAATTAGGAATGTATAATGTAGCTAATAAAAAAAAAGGTACTATGTATAAATATTTTTCTTCAGCAAACTATCATATAGCTGCAAAAACTGGTACAGCTCAAGTTTTTAATTTAAAAAATTTAAAAAAATGTAATATTAAAAAAATAAAAAAAAAATTAAGAGATCATAAACTTATAATAGCTTTTGCTCCTTTCGAAAATCCTAAAATAGCTATTACAATTATTATAGAAAATAGTGATAATAGTATTTCAATAGGTTATATTGCAAGAAAAATTTTTGATTATATTTTTAAACATAAAGAAAAATTTTTAATTTAAAATGTAGATTATTTATATAATTATAATTTATTATGAAAAAAAAAAATTTAAAATATTTTATAAATTCTGTTTTACATATAGATATTATTTTATTAATATTAATTATATTAATTTCAGCATTAAGTTTGTTTATAACATGGAGTATATCAGAAACTTATAATTATAATTTAATAAAACATAAGTTAGTACAGTTTTTAATAGGTTTTATAATTATGATAATAGCTTCACAAATTCCTCCTAATCTCTATAAAAAATATTCTTTTATATTTTATTTATTTTCTATTTTTTTATTAATAATGGTAAATTTTTTTGGTTATAAAACAAAAGGTGCAAAAAGATGGTTAAATATTAATTTTATTAAATTTCAACCTTCTGAAATATCTAAAGTATCGGTTCCTTTAATTATTACTCAAATTTTAAATAAAAATAAATATCCTATTAATATAAAAATATTTTTTGAAACAATTATTCTAATTTTAATACCTGCTCTTTTAGTCGCAAAAGAACCAGATTTAGGTACTGCTATTTTAATCAGTTTTTCTGGTCTTATTATGTTATTTTTAGGAGGATTATATTGGAAAGTTATAATAAAAAGTATAATAATATTTATTATATCTATTCCTTTTACATGGGTTTTATTATTACATGATTATCAAAGAGAAAGAATGTTTATGTTAACAAAAAGTAATTATGATGCATTAGGAAAAGGTTATCATATTTTTCAATCTAAAATATCGATTGGTTCGGGAGGAATATTAGGTAAAGGTTGGAAGAATGCAACTCAAGCACAATTAAATTTTTTACCAGAAAAACATACTGATTTTATATTTTCTGTTTTAGCTGAAGAATTTGGTTTTATAGGAATATTACTTTTCATTATTTTATATATGTTATTAATAATAAGAGGTATATATTTATCATTAAATTGTAAAAATATTTTTAATAAAATGATAATTGGTGGAATAATATTAGTATTGTTTTTATGTGTATTTATTAATATGAGTATGGTTAGTGGTTTATTACCAATTGTTGGTATTCCTTTACCATTAGTGAGTTATGGAGGTACATCTTTTGTAGTTGTTATGACTAATTTCGGTATTATAATGTCTATGTATACATATGATTTAAAGAAAAAATATAAAAAAATATAGAATATAATATATTTATAAAAATTATTATTAAATAGGATTTTAAAATGAAAAAAATATTTAACTTTAGTCCTGGTCCCGCTACATTACCTTATGAAGTATTAAAAAAAGCACAAAATGAATTTACAAATTGGAATAATTTAAATATTTCTGTTATGGAAATTAGTCATCGTAATAATGAATTTATTAAATTAATGATGGATATAAAAAATAATTTACGTCAATTAATGAATATACCTTTAGAATATGAAATATTATTCTGTCAAGGAGGAGCTAGAACACAATTTTCAGCTATACCTATGAATTTATTATCTTATAATGAAACAGCTGATTATATTAATATTGGTCATTGGTCTAATCAAGCTATAAAAGAAGCAAAAAAATACTGTAAACCTAATATAATTAATTCTGTAAAAAAAAAAAATGGAATTTATTATGTAGAAAAAATAAAAAATTGGAATTTAAACAATAATACAAAATATGTTCATTATTGTCCTAATGAAACCATAGAAGGAATTGCAATAAATGAAGAACCTAAACTAAAAAATAAAACTATTATAGCAGATTTATCATCATCTATACTTACAAAAAAAATAAATATTAAAAATTATGGAATGATATATGCTAGTGTTCAGAAAAATATAGGTCCTGCAGGTTTAACTATTATTATTATAAAAAAAGATTTAATAATAGATAATATTAATAAAAAACGTAAAGAATTACCTTCAGTATTAGATTATCAAATTATTTCTCAACATGATTCAATGTTTAATACTCCTCCTACATTTTCTTTATATTTATCAGGATTAGTATTACAGTGGTTGAAAAAAAAAGGTGGAGTAAAATATATTAGTAAAATAAATGAAAAAAAAGCACAATTATTATATTCAACTATAGATAATAGTAGTTTTTATATAAATAAAATAGATAAACATAATAGATCTATAACAAATGTTGTTTTTCATTTAAGAAATCCTAAAAAAGAAAATATTTTTTTAAAAAAAGCACAAGATATTGGATTAATTTATCTTAAAGGACATAAAATAATAGGAGGTATTAGAGCATCAATATATAATGCTATGCCTATAGAAGGAGTTGAAAAATTAATAAATTTTATGAATAATTTCGAAAAAATGTATTCATAAATGTTATGATTATTTTAAATTTAATTTAAACAATATATTATGAAAAATATTCTGGTTTTAAAACCTATAGAAAAAATTCAAGGTTCTATAATATTACCTGGATCAAAAAGTATTTCTAATAGAGTATTATTATTATCTTCTTTAGCCAAAGGTAAGACTAAATTAATAAATTTACTAAATAGTGATGATGTTAATTACATGTTAAAAGCGTTAAAATTATTAGGTATAAAATTTTTTTTATCAAATAATAAAACAACATGCATAATCACAGGAAATAATGGAATTATTAATCCACAAAAAAAATTAAAATTGTATCTTGGTAATGCTGGTACAGTAATGAGACCTTTAACTGCTTTACTTTCATTAAATAAAAAATGTGATATTATTTTAACTGGTGATCCACGTATGCAAGAAAGACCTATTAAACATCTTGTCGATACTTTAACAAATTGTGGAGCTATTATAAAATATTTAAAAAATATGAATTTTCCTCCTATACAGATAAAAGGAGGTTTCAAAAACACTAAAAATATTCAAATAAAAGGTTCTATATCAAGTCAATTTTTAACTTCTTTATTACTAATTAGTCCTTTAATAAAAAAAGATATTTCAATTATTATAAATAGTAATTTAGTATCAAAACCTTATATTGATATAACAATTAAATTAATGAAAATTTTTGGAGTAAATGTACAAAATAATAATTATAAATATTTTAAAATTTTAGGAAAACAAAACTATATTTCTCCTGGAGAATATCTTATAGAAGGAGATGCATCTTCTGCATCATATTTTTTATCTGCAGCAGCTATTAAAGGAGGTACAGTAAAAATAAAAAATATTACTAAAAATAGTATCCAAGGAGATATAAAATATACGAATGTTTTAAAAAAAATGGGTGCTACTATACATTATGGTAAAAATTATATTAGTTGTACTAAAAATATTTTAAAATCCATAAATATGGATATGAATCATATTCCAGATGTAGCTATGACGATAGCTGTTACTAGTTTATTTGCAAATGGAATTACAATTATTAAAAATATATATAATTGGCGTGTAAAAGAAACTGATCGTTTAAAAGCAATGTCTAATGAATTAAAAAAAACAGGAGCAAAAATTATCACAGGTAAAGATTATATTATAATTACTCCTCCTAAAAAAATAAAAAAAATTATTGTTGAAACTTATAATGATCATCGTATTGCTATGTGTTTTTCTTTATTAGCACTTTCAAATAATTCCGTAAGTATTATTAATCCTCAATGTATAAATAAAACATATCCTAATTTTTTTAAAGAATTTAAAAAAATAAGTTTTTATAATAGTAAAAATAATAAAAAAAAATAATTTAAATATTTATTAATAAAAATATTTAAAAAATTTACATATGTAGTTGCAGAAAAATATTATTAATGTTAACTTTAAAATAAATTATATTTTATATAATTAAATTAACTTATATATTTTATTTCATTCTCATATAAGGATTATATGAGTTTTTTCAAAAATAATACTAAATATGATTTAAGTATATATTTTTAATACATATTTAAAAGTTACTAATATGAGTGAATGTTTTACTGAATTATTTGAAAAATCATTAAAAAATAAAGTTATTAATTTAGGATCAATAATTACTGGTACTGTTATTTCTATTAAAAAAGACGTTGTTTTAGTTGATGCTGGATTAAAATCAGAATCTTTTATTCCTATTACTCAATTTAAAAATTCTCAAGGTGAGATTGAGATAAAAATAGGAGATAAAATTGATGTAGCATTAGATTCCATAGAAGACGGATTTGGTGAAACTATTCTTTCTAGAGAAAAAGCTAAGAGACATGAAGCTTGGTTAATATTAGAAAAAGCTAATTTAAAAAATAATAATATTAAAGGAATTATAAACGGAAAAGTAAAAGGTGGTTTTACTGTAGATCTAAATGGTATTAGAGCATTTTTACCAGGTTCTTTAGTAGATATTAGACCTATTAGAGATACTTCTCATTTAGAAGGTAAAGAACTAGATTTTAAAGTTATAAAATTAGATCGAAAACGTAATAATGTTGTTGTATCTAGAAAATCAGTAATAGAATTAGAAAATAGTGCTGAAAGAAATCAATTACTTAATACTATATACGAAGGAATGGAAATAAAAGGTTTAGTTAAAAATCTTACTGATTATGGAGCTTTTGTAGATTTAGGAGGAGTAGATGGACTATTACATATTACAGATATGGCATGGAAAAGAGTAAAACATCCTAGTGAAATTGTCAGTATTGGAGAGGAAATTTCAATAAAAATATTAAAATTTGATAAAGAAAAAACTCGTGTTTCATTAGGATTAAAACAATTAGGAGAAGATCCTTGGATTTCTATATCTAAACGTTATCCTGAAAATAGTACATTAGTTGGACGTGTTACTAATTTAACAGATTATGGTTGTTTTGTTGAAATTATAGAAGGAGTAGAAGGATTAGTACATATATCAGAAATGGATTGGACAAATAAAAATATACATCCTACTAAAGTAGTAGCTGTTAATGATAAAGTAAAAGTTATGGTATTAGATATTGATGAAGAAAGAAGAAGGATTTCTTTAGGAATTAAACAATGCACTTTAAATCCATGGTTAGAATTTTCAAAAAATTATAATAAAGGAGATCATGTAGAAGGAAAAATAAAATCAATAACAGATTTTGGTATTTTTATAGGTTTAATTGGTGGTATAGATGGTTTAGTTCATTTATCTGATTTATCATGGATAAATAATGGTGAAGATGAGGTACATAAATATAAAAAAGGTGAAAATATTACAACTATAGTTTTACAAGTAGATCCAGAAAGAGAAAGAATTTCTTTAGGAATTAAACAATTAATAGAAGATCCTTTAAATTTTTATTTAAAAAAACAACAAAAAAACCATAAAATTAAAGGTATTATTACTAGTAAAGATATTAATAAAAATATTACAGTAAAATTAAATAACGGTATATTAGGTAATATTAAATTATCTGAATATAAAAATTATAAAATTGATAATATATTAAAATATCTTAAAGTAGGACAAAATATAGAAGGTAAAATAAATAATATTGATCGTAAAACTAGAATAGTGAATATTATTATTAATATGAAGACACTAGAAAATAAAATTATTAAAAAAAATAATAATACTAAAAATAATAATTTTTCTAACGCAATGACAGAAGCTTTTAAAGCAGCAAAATGTGAATAATAATTTTATTATTTATGGAAATTTAAACTAATTAATTCTAAAAAATTTAAAAATATATTTTTATATAAAATATATAAAAAGTAATTCATATGAAATATATATCTATACCTGTGACAAATTTTAAACAAAATTGTTATTTAGTATGGTGTAAAAAAACATTAAAAGCAGCTATTATTGATCCAGGTGGAGAATATCAAAAAATTATAAAAATTATAAGTTTATATAAATTAAATATAAAAAAAATATTAATAACTCATTGTCATTTAGATCATATTGGTGCAGCTGATATATTATCTAATTTTTATCAAATACCTATTTTAGGTCCACATAAAAAAGATATTTTTTGGTTAAAAAATATAAAATTACAAAATAAAATTTTTCAATTACCAAAATGTATATTTAAAAATAATATATGGTTAAAAAATAATCAAATTATAAACATAGGTAAAATTATTTTAAAAATATATCATTGTCCCGGTCATAGTCCTGGCCATATTGTTTTTTTTAATAAACTAAATAATATTTTAATATCAGGAGATATTATTTTCAATAATAGCATAGGAAGAACAGATCTACCAAAAGGTAATTTTAATATGTTGATTAATTCTATTCAAAAAAATATAATTCCACTAGGAATAAATAATATAATTTTACCTGGACATGGGAGAAAAACAACAATTTCTAAAGAAATTATTAATAATCATATTATATATAAAAAATAAAACTAACTATTTAAAATTTATTTTTTGTAAAATTAAAATTAAAAATAGTTAGTTAAAATCTTTGTTTTTTTTAATTATTAAAAATTATAAGTTATACCTATACCTAAAAGATTTCCATTAAATATTTTACTTCTTTTAATATATTCATTACTATTACTTATTAAACTAATACGATAACCAACATAAGCAGAAAGATTTTTACTAAATTTATAAATTGTATTAATTAAAATATATTTTGATAAATCTATGTCACCACCATAATAATGAATTCCAGGAGGAATATTATATCCTTGTGATTGTGTATATGATATAGTAGTGCTTAAATTATCATCAAATTTATATTGTCCAATAATTTCTAAATTTTTGATTTTATCAGCAAATAAATTTTCATTATTATCATTCATATATTTTAATCCATTATAAGAACTACTAAGAACTGCTGCTAAATAAATATTATTTTTTTCATATTTAGCTCCGATTGAATAAGCATTAATGTTTTTATTTTTGTTATTAAAATTTTTATCAGTATTAGAAAAAATTTCTGTATCTTGATTAATTATATTTAAAAAATTAAAATAAGCACCTGAAATACTTACTCCTGTATTTCCTATCTTATAACTAATAGAAGTACCCCATCCTTTTCTAGTATTTTCTAAATAATTTTTATTATCATCATCATCATAATTTTGATCAGAATTTTTATATTGTAAAGCCAAATCTAATCCTTTAATTAATCCAAAAAAATTTCTATTTCTATATGTTAAAAGATTATTATTTCTACCAAACATAAAACAATCGTTTTTATCATACATAAAATTTTTTGCAAAAAAAGAATTTTTTTTCATATAAGAAGTTACGTCATATAATATACCATAATTTCTTCCATAATCTATAGAATTATTACCATGATTAAAATTTATACCTATAAATCCTAAATGAATTGATGGATGAATATTTTTACTTGTCTCGAATTCATTTATTGGTAAACTATATTCTAATTGTGCATAACCATAAATATCATCAAATATATGAGTAACTCCTTTAATACCTAAAATGACATTTGATGTAGTATCTCTATATTTTTCAGAAACTTTAACGTTATTTTTAGAAATACTGTTTTTAAGTTCCAAAAATTCATATAAATCTATTTTTTGTCCATTATTATTATAAATTTCACTAGCGTTAACAACGCTTATTGATAGCATAAAAGGTATTAAAATTTTAAATATATTAAATTTCATATTTTTTATCCTGATTAATAAAATTATTATTCATTGATATAAATTAAAAATTTATTATTTTTTATATTTATAAAAAGTTTTTAAAATTTAGCATTATATGGAGTTCTTGGAAATGGTATAACATCTCTAATGTTATATAAACCGGTAATATAAGATATTAATCTTTCAAATCCTAAACCAAATCCAGAGTGAGGAACTGTCCCATATTTTCTTAAATCACGATACCACCAATAATCATTTTGATTAAGTTTAAATTCTTTTAATCTTTTATCAAATATTTCTATCCTATTTTCTCTTTGGGAACCTCCAATAACTTCTCCAATATCTGGTAATAATAAATCCATAGATGCTACAGTTTTTCCATCATTATTTAAGTACATATAAAAAGCTTTAATTTTTTTAGGATAATTATATATTATTACGGGATTATTAAAATATTTATTTGTTAAATATTTTTCATGTTCTATAAAAAGATCTTCTCCCCATTTTATGGGATTAGAAAATTTTTTTTTACAATTTTTTAAAATTTCTATAACTTTAGTATATTTAATTATAATAAATTTATTTAATAAAATTTTATTAATTTTAGTAAATAAATTATTTTCTGTTTTTTTAGATAAAAAAGAGATTTCATTTTCATGATAACGTAAAATATATTTACAAATATTTTTTAAAATTTTTTCTGTAAATTTTATAATATTTTTTAAATTTGTAAATGCTATTTCTATTTCTAACATCCAAAATTCAGCTAAATGACGTTTAGTATTTGAATTTTCTGCTCTAAAAGTAGGACCAAATGTATAAACTTTAGACATAGAACAAGCATATGTTTCCAAATTTAATTGTCCTGAAACGGTTAAAAATGATTCTTTGCCAAAAAAATCTTTTTTATAAAAATCTTTTTTATTTTTTTTATATTTTAAATTTACAAAATCTAAAGTAGATACTTTAAACATTTTTCCTGAACCTTCAGTATCTAAAGTAGTAATTAAAGGAGTATTTATCCAAAAAAAATTTCTTTTATTTAAAAAATTATGTATATATAATGCTATATTATGTCTAATTCTAGTAACACTACTGATCATTGTAGTTCTAGAACGTAAATGACATACTTCTCTTAAATATTTTAAACTATGTTTTTTAGGTGAAATTGGATATTTTTCTGGATTATTAACCCATCCTGTAATTTTTATTTTTAAAGCATGTATTTCATATTTTTGTATTTTTTTAGGTGAAATTTTTAATTTTCCTGTTATTTCTAAAGAACATCCACTAGTAATAAATAAAATTTCATTTTTATAATTATTTAATTTATTATTAGCAATAATTTGTATATCTTCTAAACAAGAGCCATCATATAAATTGATAAAGGTAATACCTATTTTAGAATGTCTTCTATTACGTACCCAACCTCCTATAAATATTTCACTATTAATTTTTTTTTTATTATTTATTAATTGCGATATACTAGAGATTAAACACATAATTTTTTACTCTTTATTTAAATTTTTAAATTTTAAAATTCTATTTTATGTTAAAAAATAATACTGAAACATTTCTATTATAATTTTCATTCTAAATTATCAAAATTATAATTACAATTATTTTTATTTAAATTTAATACATCAAATATATTTATTTTTATTTGAGAATTTAATTTAAAAAATTTTATTTTTGAAAAATAAAATTTTTTCTTAAAAAATTAGATAATAATGAAAATTTATTATAATTTTTTAATTTTTTATAAATTTATTTAAATAATAAAAAAAGATTTAGTTTTTATTAATAATTTATTTTAAAATTAAATTAATATTAATTAAATAATTTTTTTTATATTTTTAATTAAAAATAATTTTAATAATTTTACTAATATATTTTCTAAGTATTTTTTTAATTCAGATTTATTTTAAATAAATAATTTTTATAAAATATAAATTGTATTTATTTAAATTTATTAAAAAAATAATTTTTTTATAAATTAATATAGCATAAATTTGAATATATATATAGATAAAATAATAATAATTTTTACATTTTAATTTATTTAATAAATATTATTATAACTGTTTTTTTTTAAACTATATATTATTAGTGATATATTAATATAATTAATAATTATTTTATAAATTATATTATTTGTATTTTTTTAAAATTTTTATTTATTAAATCTATAAATATCAAAATTCTAAAATTTTTAGATTAAAAAATTATATTTATTTTACTTTTAATTAATTTTTTAATAATTATATTATAATTAATTTGTAATTTTCCTAAATTTTTTTGAAATTATGAATATTTTTTATAAATAATTTAGTAATTTTAGTTTTTATATTTTAATTATTATATCTATTGATTTTTGTTTAAATCTTTTTTCATAACTTTATTATTTAAATATTTAAATTTAATATTAAAAAATAATTTTTATTATGTATAATAATTTTTTTATAAAAAAATATATTATAATAAGTAAAATTATATAAAAAAATATGATTTTTATAAGAAAATATTTAAGTATTTACCTTTTTAAAAATTATTATTATAAATTTTATTGTAAAAAAATAAAATTAATATTAATAAAATATAAAAAATATTTAAGTTGACTTTTAATTTTAGTTATGGATAATTACATATTATATTTTTTCATGTGATAGGCTTGTAGCTCAGATGGTTAGAGCACACCCCTGATAAGGGTGAGGTCGGTGGTTCAAGCCCACTCAAGCCTAAATTCTAAGAAAATATAAAAAATTAAAAAGGGGCTATAGCTCAGATGGTAGAGCATCTGCTTTGCACGCAGAGGGTCAGCGGTTCAATTCCGCTTAGCTCCATAATAAGTATTTTTATGGTTTTTATTAATTTATTTTTTATTTAAAAAAAGAAATTTAATCATTTCTTTTTCTAGTAAAATAATATTTTTTTCTTTTATCATATTTAATTTTTTTTCATTAATTATTTTAGTTTGATAAATCAACCATTTAAACCATGCTTTTTTAGATATATGATAAAAAATAATATTTCCTATGTTTCCAGGATATACTTTATGATTTAATTTTTCTAATTTTGTTTGAAAATAAACACAAAAAATTTTTTTTGGCATTTATATGTCCTATAATTTAAAATTTGATTAATTTACATATTTTATAATTAAAATAGTATTTGTATAAATAATATGAACAATATTAAAAGTTTTGTCTGTCGTTATAGAAAATTAACAAAATTTAATAATATATTTTTCTCTAAATATTTTAATTTTTTTAACATTAAAAAACAAAATAAAATAATAAATTTTCAATATTATTTTCATAATAAATTACCAATTATATTTGATATTGGTTTTGGAATAGGTAATAATATAATTAATTTAGCTATTAATAATGTACAATATAATTTTATTGCAGTAGAAGTTTATTTACCAGGGATTATTAATTGTCTTAAATATATCATAAAAAATAATATTAAAAATTTAAGATTAATTTATTGTGATGTTTTTTTTGTTTTTAAATATATGATTCCTAATAATTCCATAAAATTAATTCAATTATATTTTCCTGATCCATGGCCAAAATTAAAACATAAAAAAAGAAGGTTATTAAAAATAAATTTTATTCAAATATTATTTAATAAACTAGAAAATAATGGATTATTATATATCGTTACTGATTGTAAAAATTATTACCTTGATATTATTTCTTGCATTGAAAATTTTAAATACAAAAATCAATTTTTTATTTTTAAATCTAATAAATATAAAAATATATATAAAAATTTTAATCCATTATTTCTAAATACAAAATTTTTAAATAAAGCAAAAATAAAAAAAAAAATAATATATTATATAGAATATGAAAAAATATCTATCTTTTAAAGAAAAATTTCTAATAAATCATTTAAATATAAATGTCCCTTATTTGTTACAAATAAAAAATTATTATTTTCTTTTAAATATCCTAATTTTAATGCTTTTTTAATACAATAAGTAATATTATTATTTATATTTAATAATTTTTGAAATTCTATTTTATTAATTTTTGTATATAAACGAAAACGATTTAAAAAAAATTCAAAAACTATATCTTTTAATAAAATTTTTTTTTTATGTGTTATAAAATATCCATTTATATATTGTTTTATATTTTTGTTTTTAATAATTCTAATAATTTGATTATTTAAAACATTTATTTTACTATGAGCTGCACAACCAATACCTAAATAATTTCCAAAATACCAATAATTTAAATTATGTTTGCACATATATATTTTTTTTTTAATAAAAGAAGAAATTTCATATTGAAAATATTTATTTTTTTTTAATATTTTTATACCTTGTATAAATATTTTCCATAATAAATTATCATCTAAAAAATTTTTAGGTTTATATTTTTCAAAAATTGTATTTTTTTCAATAGTTAATTGATACCATGAAATATGATTAGGTTTAAATGAAATAGCTTTATATAAATCATTACAAGCACTTTTTAATGATTGTCCAGGTATGCCATAGATTATATCTAAGTTAAAATTTGATATTTTATTTTTAATTAAAATATTAATTGCATTTATAGCATCCTTAGATGTATGTAATCTTCCTAAAATTTTTAAATTTTCATCATCAAAACTTTGTATACCTAATGAAAAACGATTAATTCCACTTTTTATATAATTTATAATTTTTTTTTCAGAAATAGAAGATGGATTTATTTCAATAGTAATTTCTACAAATTTTGATACATAAACTTTTTTTCTTATTTGATTTAGCAGAAAAAAAATTAATTTTGAATCTATTAAACTGGGAGTTCCACCTCCTAAAAAAATACTTGTAATATAAATATTATTTTTAATAAAAACTAAATCTTTTTCTAAATCAAGTAATAAACTATTTATATATTTTTTATGTATTTTTTTATTTTTTTTAATAAAAATAGAAGAATAAAAATCACAATAAGGACATTTTTTTAAACACCATGGTATATGAATATATAAACTGTATGGATATGGATACTGATTTAAATTAATCATATAATTTAATTATATTAAAAACCAAAATTGAGGAAAAAAATTTTTTAATAAATTATTAATTAAATATAAAATTAAATTAATTATAAATAAACATAATTTCATATTATGAATATGTGGAAAAATTTTTTTTACAAAATTTAAAATTTGATTTACTAATTTTGCTAAAATATAATTAAAATTATTATATTTAATATTTATAAAATTAGTAATTAAATATACATTTATTATCCAAAAAAATAAATATCCAAAAGATTTTAATAAAATTACAATACTAATAAATATATAAAAAATTAAATTATGATGAAATAAATTTCCATTTTGTAAAAATACTAGTATTGGATATTTAATAAATATTAAAAATATTAATATTAATAAAGGTAAAAATTTATTTTTTTTTATATTAGGAATAATATTTTTAATACATATTAAAAATATTTCTGTTAATAAAATAATAAATTTTGTAAAAGAATTACAATTATTTTTTATAGTAAAAAAAATCCATGATTGTAATAAAAAAATTAATATTATTATTTCTATTAAAATTTTACATAAAAATATTGTTATTATCATAAGTTCCTTAATTATTTAAAAAATATTTAATATAGAAATTTTTATATTAAATCTTTAATTTAAGAAAAAATTTTATTTATTTTTTTCAAACCAACTTTGTAAAATAATTGATGCAGATAAAGAATTAATGTTTTTTTTTTTTAGTTTTTTCCATCCTCCATATTTAAATAAAATATATTTAGCTTCAACAGTACTTAATCTTTCATCATGTAATTCCACATTTATATTAAATTTTTTTTTTATATAATAAGCAAATTTTTTAGTTAATACAGTAGTATATTGTTGACTACCATCCATTTGTAATGGTAATCCTACTATAATTTTTTTAGGCTGCCACTCATTTATTAAATCATTTAATATAATCCAATTAATAATACCAGATTTTTTATTTTTAATAACTTTTAATGTATGTGCTATACGTATAATACTTTGTCCAACAGCAACTCCTATATTTTTAGTTCCATAATCAAATGCCAATAATGTTATATTATTACAATTTTTTTCCATATTATATGTTTTCTTATTTAAAATAATTTTAATTAAAATAATATTTTATTATAAGTAATAATAATTACTATTATATAGTTTTTTTAATTTTATAAATGAAAATATATTGCTTTATTAACACTTTATAAGTCATAATAATATGATTATTATTTTTAATATAATCAAATAGGTGCTCTCAATATTATTTTAAATTTATAGAGGGTCATTTTAATTTTAAAAATGGGAGGCTCTGGTCTAATGCAGAACCAAAGAATCCGTATTCGTCTTAAAGCTTTTGATCATCGTTTAATTGATCAATCAACAGCGGAAATCGTTGAAACTGCTAAACGTACTGGTGCTCAAGTTCGTGGTCCTATACCTTTGCCTACTCGCAAAGAAAAATTTACAATATTGATTTCACCTCATGTAAATAAAGATGCAAGAGATCAATATGAAATTCGTACTCATAAACGTTTAGTTGATATTATAGAACCCACAGAAAAAACTGTAGATGCATTAATGCGTTTAGATTTAGCAGCTGGAGTTGATGTTCAAATTAGTTTAGGTTAACAAAATCTATCACAATTTTTAAACATTATTAACAATAATGTGGAGTATATATAATAATGATTGGATTAGTTGGAAAGAAAATGGGTATGACTAGAATTTTTACTGAAACCGGAATATCTATTCCAATAACTGTTATACAATTTGAAACTATTCGTATTACACAAATTAAAAATATTTTAAATAATGGTTATAATGCAATACAAATGACGACAGGTTTTAAAAAAACTAGTAGAATTAATAAATCTGAAATAGGACATTTTGCAAAAGCTAAAACTAAAGCAGGATATATTTTATGGGAATATCGTCTTTCTAATAATTATAAAAATAATTTTTATGTAGGACAAAAATTAAATATTAATATTTTTAAAAAAATAATTAAAGTTGATATTACTGGAATATCAAAAGGAAAAGGTTTTTCAGGTACTGTAAAAAGATGGAATTTTAAAACACAAGATTCTAGTCATGGTAATTCTTTATCACATAGAGTTCCTGGATCTATTGGTCAAAACCAAACTCCTGGAAAAGTATTTAAAGGAAAAAAAATGGCTGGACAATTAGGTAATAAAAAAATTACTGTTCAAAATTTATATATTATTAAAATAGATCTTTTAAAAAATTTGTTATTAATAAAAGGTGCTGTACCTGGATATACGGGGAGTAATGTAATTGTTAAACCAGCAATTAAAATTTAATTAATAATATTATAAATATGTTAGTTGGGTAATATAATGGAAATTATAACAAAAGATACAAAAGATATAGTTATAGTTTCAGATAAAATTTTTAATAGAAATTATAACAAGTCATTAATACATCAAGTAATAGAATCTTATAGAACAATAGGGAGACAAGGAACAAAAGCTCAAAAAACAAGAGGAGAAGTAATAGGATCTGGTAAAAAACCATGGAAACAAAAAGGAACAGGAAAAGCTAGAGCAGGTTCTATAAAAAGTCCAATTTGGCGTTCAGGTGGAGTAACTTTTGCGTCAAAAAATAAAATATACAATAAAAAAATTAATAAAAAAATGTTTCGTGGTGCATTAAAAAGTATTTTTTCAGAATTAATTAGAAAAAAAAGATTAATTTTAATAAAAGAACTTATAATAAAAAAACCTAAAACTAAAATATTAATTCAAAAATTAAAAAAATATTTATCAAATAAAATAATGATTATTACAACGTTTATTGATAAAAATTTATTTTTAGCATCTCGTAATTTATATAATGTAAAAATAAAAAATTCTATTAATATAAATCCTCTTTATTTAATAAATGCAAATAAAATAATAATAACTATTAATGCTATTAAACATATAGAAGAGATATTATCATGATTTTAAAAGAACATGATTTCAAAATTATAAAAGGTCCACATTTTTCCGAAAAATCTTCTTTTATTTCCGAAAAAAATAATGTTTTAACTATAAAAGTTTCTAAAAAAGCAACAAAAATAGATATCAAAAGAGCAATAAAAAAAATTTTTAATATTAATATTAAAAATGTTAATACTTTACTTGTAAAAGGTAAATTTAAAAAAAACAAAAAATATACTTATCAACGTAATAGTTGGAAAAAAGCATATATTTTTTTAGAAAAAAATCAAAATATTGATTTTAATATAAATCAAAATTTATAAGGATAAAATTAATAATATGATAATTAAAAAATATAAACCTACTTCTCCTGGAAGACGTCATATGATTAAAATTGTTAATAAATATTTATATAAAGGAAAACCTTTATCTTCTCAAATAGAAAAAAAAAACCGATCAGGAGGTAGAAATAATTATGGTCGTATAACAACTCGTCATATTGGAGGAGGACATAAAAAATTATATCGTATTATAGATTTTAAAAGAAATAAAGATAATATTTCTGCTATAGTTGAACGTATTGAATATGATCCTAATCGTTCAGCTAATATTGCATTAATTAAATATAAAGATGGAGTAAGAAATTATATTTTATCTCCAAAAAATTTAAAAATTGGAGATATTATTAAATCAGGTAAAAATGTTAGTATAAAAATTGGTAATACATTACCTATGTGTAATATTCCAATAGGTTCTATTTTACATAATGTTGAAATGAAACCAGGAAAAGGTGGTCAAATAGCTAGATCAGCTGGAACATATGTACAATTAATAGCTAAAGAAAAATTATATATAACTTTAAGATTAAAATCAGGAGAAATTCGTAAGATAAAATCTGATTGTCGTGCTACATTAGGTGAAATTGGGAATAATGAACATATGTTAAAATCTTTTGGTAAAGCAGGGGCAAAACGTTGGAAAGGAATTAGACCTACTGTTAGAGGAACAGCAATGAATCCAATAGACCATCCACATGGTGGGGGAGAAGGTAAAAATTTTGGAAAACATCCTGTAACTCCATGGGGAGTACAAACTAAAGGTAAAAAAACAAGAAAAAATAAAAGAACAGATAAATATATTATTAAACATCGTAATAAATAAAGGATAACCATATGCCTCGTTCTTTAAAAAAAGGTCCTTTTATTGATCAACATTTATTAAAAAAAGTTGAAAAAGCAATAAAAAATAAAGATAAAAAACCATTACGTACTTGGTCTAGACGTTCTACTATATTTCCAAATATGATAGGACTAATTATTGCTGTACATAACGGTAGACAACATATTCCAGTATATATTTCTGACGAAATGGTTGGTCATAAATTAGGTGAATTTTCACCAACACGTACATACAGAGGGCATACTGCTGATAAAAAAATAAAAAAAAATTTAAAAAAGTAAGTATTAATTACAAATAAATATTTACTTTATTAAGGAGAAAAATGGAAATTTTAGCAAAACATAAATATGCACATTCTTCTGCACAAAAATTAAGATTAATAGCTAATTTAATTAGAGGAGAAAAAATATCTAAAGCTTTAGATATTTTAAATTTTTCTAATAAAAAATCTGCTTTTTTAATTAAAAAAGTATTAGATTCAGCTATAGCCAATGCTGAACATAATTATGGTTTAGATATTGATAATTTAATTGTGTTAAAAATATTTATAGATTTAGGAACTAATATGAAACGTATTATGCCACGTGCAAAAGGACGTTCAGATCGAATTTTAAAATACACAAGTCATATTACTATTATATTATCTGATAATATATAATCGGAGAAAATATTAATGGGTCAAAAAACACATCCGAATGGATTAAGATTAGGTATTGTAAAAATATGGAATTCTATTTGGTTTGCGAATACAAAAGATTATGCTAATTATTTATATAGTGATTTTAAAGTTAGACAATTTTTAAATAAAAAATTAATAAAAGCTTCTGTATCAAAAATTATAATAGAAAGACCATCTAAAAGTATTAGAATTAATATTTATACAGCACGTCCTGGTATAGTTATTGGTAAAAAAGGAGAAGATGTTGAAAAACTTAGAAAAATTGTATCTAAAATTACAGGAGTACCAGCACAAATTAATATAACAGAAATAAGAAAACCTGAATTAGAAGCTAAATTAATTGCTAATATTATATCTTCACAATTAGAAAAAAGAGTAATGTTTAGAAGAGCAATGAAAAGAGCAGTACAAAATGCAATGAGATTAGGAGCTAAAGGAGTTAAAGTAGAAGTTAGTGGCCGTTTAGGAGGTACTGAAATTGCAAGAACAGAATGGTATAGAGAAGGAAGAGTTCCTTTACATACTTTAAGAGCAGATATAGATTTTAGTATATCAGAAGCAAATACTACTTATGGAATAATAGGTGTTAAAGTTTGGATTTTTAGAGGAGAAATATTAAAAAATTCTTTAAAAGAAACATCAATTTTTACAAAACCTATTATAAATTCTTATAGGATGCAACATAAAAAAAGACGTAAGTAAAAAGAGGTTTTTATATAATGTTACAACCAAAACGTACTAAATATAGAAAAATGCAAAAAGGAAGAAATAGAGGTATTATTATAGGAATGAATATTAATTTTGGAACTTATGGATTAAAAGCAATAAATAGAGGAAGAATTACTTCAAAACAAATTGAATCAGCAAGAAGAGCTATAAGTCATGCAATTAAAAGACAAGGTAAAATATGGATAAGAATTTTCCCAGATAAACCTATAACAGAAAAACCTCTAGAAGTTAGAATGGGTAAAGGAAAGGGAAACGTAGAATATTGGGTAGCTTTAGTTCAACCTGGTAGAATGTTATATGAAATTGATGGAGTATCAGAAATTATAGCTCGTAAAGCATTTAAGTTAGGTTCTGCAAAATTACCTGTTCAAACAATTTTTTTAAAGAAATAAAAAATATATGAAAATGAATGAAATTTTAAAAAAAAATAATAAAGAATTAAAAAATGAATTATTAAGTTTAGCAAGAGAACAATTTAATTTAAAAATACAATTAAATTCAGGAAATTTAAAACAAAATCATTTATTAAAAAAATCAAGAAAAAATATCGCAAGAATAAAGACAGTTTTATTACAAAGAAAAATGAAAAGGTTATAATAATATTATGAAAAAAAAAATAAAAACTTTAAAAGGAAAGGTCAAAAGTAATAAAATGCAAAAATCAGTTGTAGTAAATATTACAAGATTAATAAAACATCCAATTTATGGTAAATTTATTAATCGTACTACAAAATTACATGTACATGATGAAAAAAATATATGTAATATTGGAGATATTGTTGAAATTAAAGAATGTCGTCCATTATCAAAAACTAAATCTTGGATTTTAGTTAACATCATAAAAAAATCAATAATTTAATCATATAATCCTTTAATTAATTAATAATAAATAATAAAATTTATGTAATAATAATTTTATAAATAAAATTATTTTCACTATTATATCAATTTATATATAAAGATAATCATTATGATACAAGAACATACAATATTAAATGTTGCAGATAATTCCGGAGCTCGTAGTGTAATGTGTATTAAAGTATTAGGAGGAACTCGTCGTCGTTATGCAAATATTGGTGATATAATTAAAATTACTATAAAAGATGCTATTCCTAGAGGAAAAGTAAAAAAAGGAGATGTATTAAAAGCAGTAATAGTAAGAACTAAAAAAGGTATACGACGTATTGATGGTTCTTTAATTCGTTTTGATAATAATTCATGTGTTTTACTAAATGATAGTAATGAACAATTAATTGGAACAAGAATTTTTGGTCCTATTACTAGAGAGTTAAGAAATGAAAAATTTATGAAAATTATTTCATTAGCTCCCGAAGTAATTTAAATAAAGAGATATAAGTTTATGATACGTAAATTACGTTATAATGATTTAGTAATTATATTAACAGGAAAAGATAAAGGTAAAAAAGGAAAAATAAAATCTTTTATAAAAAAAAAATTAGTAATAGTAGAAGGTATTAATATCATTAAAAAACATAGTAAACCTAATCCAACAAGATCACATACAGGAGGAATTATCGAAAAAGAAGCAGCTATTCATATTTCTAATATTGCTATTTTTAATAAAGAAACAGAAAAAGCTGATCGAATTGGTATTCGATATACTCAAGGAGTAAAAAAAAGAATTTTTAAATCAAATAATAAATATATTGAATAAATCAGAGATTGTTATTATATGTCAAAATTATATAATTATTATAAAAATAAAATAGTAAAAAAATTAATATTAGATTTTAAATATAATTCTATTATGCAGGTTCCTTGTATAAAAAAAATTACTTTAAATATGGGAGTAGGTAAAGTTATTTTAGATAAAAAACATTTAGATAATGCTATTAATGATCTAACAGTTATTAGTGGACAAAAACCTATAATAACTAAGTCACATAAATCCATATCTGGTTTTAAAATAAGAAAAGGATATCCTATTGGATGTAAAGTAACTTTAAGAAAAAAAAGAATGTGGAATTTTTTTGAACGTTTATTATGGATAGTAATCCCAAGAATTAGAGATTTTAGAGGTTTATCTAAAAAATCTTTTGATAAGAATGGTAATTATAATATAGGTGTAAAAGAACAAATAATTTTTCCAGAAATTAATTTTGATAAAATAGATCATATTCGGGGTTTAGATATTGCAATAACAACTAATAAAATATCAATTCAAGAAAGTTATGCTTTATTTAAAGAATTTAACTTTCCATTTCGTACATAAATAAGGTAAATAAAATGACTAAAGAATCAGTTAAAGTACGTGAATTAAAACGTATTAAATTAGGAAAGAAATTTTTTTTAAAAAGAAAAAAATTAAAAAAAATTATTTCTAACATTAATACATCAGACAAGTCTCGTTGGGATGCTGTTTTCAAATTACAATCTTTACCGCGAGATTCTAGTATTTCTAGACAAAGAAACAGATGTAAATTAACTGGTAGACCACATGCTTTTTTAAGAAAATTTGGTTTAAGTAGAATTAAATTTAGAGAAGCAGCAATGAGGGGAGATATTCCTGGATTAAAGAAAGCTAGTTGGTAATTTATTATAAAATAATATAGGATAAAATATTAATATGAGTATACAATCACCAATTGCAGATATGTTAACGCGCATTCGTAATGGGCAATTTTCGCATAAATCTAAAATAATTATGCAATATTCAAAAATAAAAAAATCTATTGCAAATATTTTAAAAATTGAAGGATATATAAAAAATTTTAATTTAATAAAAAATAAAAATTTAAAATTAGAAATAAATTTAAAATATTTTAAAGGAAAAGGAGTAATAGAAAAAATACATTGTGTTAGTCGTCCAGGATTGAGAATTTATAAAAAAAAAATTTTTTTACCTAAAGTAATGGCAGGTTTAGGTATTGCTATTATATCTACATCTAAAGGAATAATGACTGATTATACAGCACGTCTTTATGGAATAGGTGGTGAAATAATATGTTATGTATCCTAAAAAAAGGTATATACAATAATGTCTAGAATAGCTAAAAAATTAATTATTATTCCTAGTAATGTAAAAATTTTTATAAAAAAACAAAATATAAGTGTTGAAGGTAAAAATGGAATATTAAAAAATACTTTTAGTAAAAAAGTAAAAATATTTTTTGAAAAAAATCAATTATTATTTAAACCAATATTTGAATGTAAAAATGGATGGGCACAAGCGGGTACTACTCGTTCTATTATTAATTCTATGATTATTGGAGTAACAAAGGGATTTACAAAAAAATTAATATTATTTGGAGTAGGTTATAAAATTTCAATTAAAAATAATAAATTAGATTTATCATTAGGATTTTCACATTTAATATCTTATACTTTACCTAAAAGTATTGTAGGAGAATGTTTAAATCAAAATGAAATAATATTAAAAGGATTAGATAAACAATTATTAGGACAAGTTGCAGCAAATATAAGATCTTATCGTCCTCCTGAACCATATAAAGGAAAAGGAATTAGATATAGTGACGAAAAAATAAAAATAAAAGAAACTAAAAAAAAATAAGATATAAAATAAGGTTATTTAAAATTAATATCATGAATAATAAAAAAATTACTCGTATACGGAGAATTATTAAATTTCGTAAAAATTTACAAAAATTTAAAATAACACGTTTATTAATACATCGTACTTCTCGTCATATATATGCACAAGTAATTTCAAAAAATAATAAGATTTTAGTAACAGCATCAACTTTAGAATCAAAAATAAAAAAAATATTAAAATATACCGGAAATATAAAAGCTGCTATTTTAATAGGAAATAAAATAGCTAATAGATCTATTAAAAAAGGTATTTTAAATGTATCTTTTGATCGTTCAGGATTTAAATATCATGGACGTATTAAAGAATTAGCTAAAGCAGCTCGTTGTTCAGGTTTAAAATTTTAACATCAATATTAAAAAAAAATTATGAACATTTATAATAATAAAAATCAAAATAATGAATTAAAAGAAAAATTAATTACTGTTAATAGAGTATCTAAAACTGTAAAAGGAGGACGTGTTTTTTCTTTTACAGCTTTAACTGTAGTAGGTAATGGAAAAGGAAAAATTGGTTTTGGTTATGGAAAATCCAAAGAAGTACCTAGTGCAATACAAAAAGCTATGGAAAAAGCTAAAAAGAATATGATTAATATTATTATTAAAAATAATACAGTACAATATCCAATTTATGGATACCATACTGGTTCATTTGTATTTATGCAACCAGCTTATGAAGGTACTGGTATTATTGCCGGAGGGGCAATGAGAGCTGTATTAGAAGTTGCAGGAATTTATAATATTTTAGCAAAATCATATGGTTCAACAAATCCAATAAATGTTGTTAGAGCAACTATTGAAGGATTATCTAATCTACGATCATTAAGAATGATTGCGGCAAAAAGAAATAAAACTATAGAAGAAATAAAAAGGAATATGAGAAGTGTTAAAAAATGTTAGAATTACACAAATTAAAAGTTCTATAGGTAGATTACCTAAACATAAATTGATTTTAATTAGTTTAGGATTAAAACATATTGGACATACTGTTATAAAAAAAAATACACCTAGTATTTTAGGAATGATAAAAAAAATATCTTATATGATAAAGGTTAATAATTAATATGTATTTAAATACTTTATTTTTTAAAATAAAAAATAATAAAAAAAGATTAGGGCGTGGAAGTAGTTCTGGTAAAGGAAAAACTTGTGGTAGAGGTCATAAAGGACAAAAATCTCGATCTGGTTATAATCTTAATAGATCATTTGAAGGAGGACAAATGCCTTTATATCGAAGATTACCTAAATTTGGATTTAAATCACGAAAAAAAAATTATTTTAAAGAAATTAGATTAAGTGATTTATCAAAAATAAATGGTGATTACATAGATTTAAATATTTTAAAATTAACTAAAATAATAAATAAAAAAATTAAATATGTAAAAATTATTAATACGGGAAATATAAATTCATCAAAAAAAATAATTAAGTTACATTGTACAAAAAGTGTTAAAATTATTATTAAAAAATTAGGCGGTATAATTGAGGAATAAATAATAAATGATTAAGTCATTTAACCAATTAAATTTTCAAAGCGCTAAAAATGGATTTAAAGAATTAAAAAAAAGAATAATTTTTTTAATAGGTTCTCTAATTATTTATCGTATAGGATCATTTATACCAATCCCAGGTATTAATGTTAGTCTTTTACATACATTAATTATTAAGAAACATGGTACTATACTTGATATGTTAAACATGTTTTCTGGTGGTGCTCTCAGTAGAGCTTCTATTTTTGCATTAGGAATTATGCCTTATATTTCTTCATCTATTATTATTCAAATTTTAACATCTATTCATCCTACTTTTATTACTTTAAAAAAAGAAGGAGAATCCGGAAGAAAAAAAATTAATAAATATACTAAATATACTACATTAATTTTATCTATTATACAAGCAATAGGTATTACTACAGGGTTATTAAATATACCAAGTATGAAAAATTTAGTTTTAAATCCTGATATTTATTATTTTATGATTTCTATTTTTAGTTTAATTACTGGTACTACATTTTTAATGTGGTTAGGAAGACAAATTACAAAAAAAGGAATCGGAAACGGAGTTTCAATTATTATTGTTATTGGTATAATTGCTGGATTACCTTCTGCTATTGGACAAATAATACAACAAACAAAACAAGGAGATCTAAATTTTTTTACAATTTTAATTTTATTATTTTTAATATTTTTTATAACTTTATTTATTGTTTTTATAGAAGGAGGTCAAAGAAAAATAATTGTGCAATATGCAAGAAGAAATTATGAAAAAAACATGTATACACAACAAAATATTCATTTACCATTAAAAATTAATATGTCTGGAGTAATTCCTGCAATTTTTTCTTCTAGTATTATATTATTTATTTCTACTATATTTTCATGGTTTAGTAATATGACTAGTTTAAATTGGTTACATATTATTTCTATTTCTTTACAACCAAGACAACCTATATATATTATACTATATATATCAGCAATTATATTTTTTTGTTTTTTTTATACTATTTTAGTATTTAATCCTAAAGAAACTGCTGATAATTTAAAAAAATCAGGTGCTTATATTCCTGGTATTCGCCCAGGGAAACAAACATCTAAATATATAAAAAAAATAATTATGCGATTAACACTTACTGGAAGTATATATATTACTTTTATTTGTTTAATTCCTGAATTTTTACGTAACATAATAAATGTACCATTTTATTTTAGTGGAACATCATTACTTATAGTTGTAGTTGTAATTATGGATTTTATTTCACAAATTCAAACGTTAGTTATGTCTAATCAATATGAATCTATACTTAAAAAAATTAACTTAAAATAACAATATTTAAATATCTATTTTTTAGGAGATATAATAAGATGAAAGTTCGTGCTTCTGTAAAAAAATTATGTCGTAATTGTAAGATTATTCGTAGAAATAGAAAAATATATGTATTTTGTAATATTGAACCTAAACATAAACAACGTCAAGGATAATATATTTTTATTTATTATAAACTTTTAAAATTATGTGGAGAAATTAAAAATGATTCGTATAGCCGGAGTTAATATTCCCGATAATAAACGTATAATAATAGCATTAAAATACATTTATGGTATAGGTACATCTCATGCTTCTTATATATGTAAAAAAATTAATATTTCTCAAAATACTAAAATTAATGGACTTAAAAAAGAAAAAATAGATTTATTACGAAATGTTATATCTAAATTTATAATAGAAGGAGATTTAAGAAGAAATATTAATTTAAACATTAAAAGATTAGTTGATTTAGGTTGTTACCGTGGTATACGTCACAAAAAAGGATTACCTGTTAGGGGACAACGTACTAAAACAAATGCTCAAACTAGAAAAAAATTACGTAAACATTTTAAAAAATAATATTTTAATTTAGGTAAAATATATAATGAAAAAAAAATCTTTAAATTTAAAAAAAAATTTAAAAAAACAAATTATAGATGGTATTGCTCACATACACGCTTCTTTTAATAATACTATTGTTACGATTACAGATCGTCAAGGTAATTCTTTAGGATGTGCAACAGCTGGAGGATCAGGATTTAGAGGATCTCGAAAATCTACTCCATTTGCTGCTCAAGTAGCAGCAGAAAAATGTGCAGAAATTGTAAGAATTTATGGAATTAAAAATTTAGAAGTAATGGTTAAAGGTCCAGGACCAGGTAGAGAATCTACTATTAGAGCTTTGAATAATGCAGGTTTTAAAATAACAAATATTACTGATATTACTCCTATTCCACATAATGGATGTAGACCTCCTAAAAAAAGAAGAGTATAAATAATACTATTTAAAATATAACTAAATTTGAATATTAAAGGAAATTAATATAATGGCTAAATATTTAGGACCTAAATTAAAATTATGTAGAAGAGAAGGTACAGATTTATTTTTAAAATCAAATGTACGTGCTATTGATACAAAATGTAAATTAGAACAATTTCCTGGACAACATGGTTTTAAAAAAACAAGATTATCTGATTATGGTATTCAATTAAGAGAAAAACAAAAATTACGTAGATTATATGGTATTTTAGAACGTCAATTTCGTAATTATTATAAAAAAGCATCACGTATAAAAGGAAATACTGGATTTAATTTATTATTTTTGTTGGAAAAAAGATTAGATAATATTGTTTACAGAATGGGTTTTGGAGTTACAAGAGCAGAATCTCGTCAATTAATTTCTCATAAATCTATTAAAATTAATGATCGTATTGTGAACATAGCTTCTTATCAATTATCTTTAAATGATAAAATATCAATATGTGAACAATCTAAAAAACAATTAAGAATTATTGCATCAATTGATTTATATAAACAAAGAGAAAAATCTAATTGGTTAGAAGTAGATCATAATAAAATGGTAGGCGTATTTAAAAAAATTCCGGAACGTTCTGATTTTCCTGCAGATATTAATGAACATTTAATTATTGAGTTATATTCAAAATAACATTTTAAAATAAAGAGAGTTTATAAATGGAACAAGGTTCTGTAACAGAATTTTTAAAACCTAGTTTAGTAAATATAAAAAAAATAAGTGATTTTACTATACAAGTAACATTAGAACCTTTAGAACGTGGTTTTGGACACACATTAGGAAATGCATTAAGACGTATTTTATTATCTTCACTTTCTGGTTATGCAGTAACGGAAGTAGAAATAGAAGGAATATTACATGAATATAGTATAAAAGAAGGTATTCAAGAAGATATTATTGAAATATTATTAAATTTAAAAAAATTAGCTATAAAAATTGAAAATAAGAAAAAAAAAGTTATTTTAAATTTAAATAAATCAGGAATTAATATAGTAAAAGCTTCAGATATTGATCATGGTAATGAAGTAGAAATTATTAATCCAGAACATATTATTTGTCATATTACTGACGTAAATACATCAATTAATATGAAAATTAAAATAGAATTAGGAAGAGGATACGTAGCTGCTCATACAAGAATAAATAATAATAATATTATTAAAAATAATCCGAAAATAGGTAGATTATTATTAGATGCATCATATAGTCCTATTAAAAGAATAAAATATAATGTAGAAGCAGCAAGAGTCAAACAAAGAACAGATTTAGATAAATTAATTATAGAAATGGAAACTAATGGCACAATAGATCCAGAAAAAGCAATTAGAGAAGCAGCTACAATTTTAGCTGAACAATTAGAATCATTTGTAAATTTACATGATATAAAACAAGAAAAAGAAATTAAAGAAGAAAAACCAGAATTTGATCCTATTTTATTACGTTCAGTTGATGATTTAGAGCTAACTGTTCGTTCTGCAAATTGTCTAAAAACAGAAATGATATATTTAATAGGAGATTTAGTACAACGTACTGAAGTAGAATTATTAAAAACTCCTAACTTAGGAAAAAAATCTCTAACAGAAATAAAAGACATATTAGCCTCTAGAGGTTTATCATTAGGAATGAGATTAAAAAATTGGCCTCCAGTAATAAATAATAAAAAAATTAAATAATTTATAAAATTTAAAAAAAAAAGGGAAATAAGATGCGTCATCGTAAAACAGGTCGTTATTTAAATAGAAGTAATACTCATCGTTCTTCAATGTTATATAATATGGCAAATTCATTAATTTATAATGAAATTATTAAAACAACTTTAATAAAAGCAAAAGAACTTAGAACTATAATTGAACCAATGATTACTATTGCTAAAAATAATAATATTTCTAACAAAAGACTAATACGCTCTAAATTAAATAATAAAAAAAACATTATAAAATTATTTAATATTATTGGTCCACAATTTAAAAATAGACCAGGTGGTTATACACGTATAGTAAAATGTGGATTTCGTATTGGTGACAATGCACCTATGGCTTATATAGAATTAGTAGGTAGAAAAATAATTATAAAAAATAAAAAAACTAAGTAATTACATTATTTTTTATAAAAATACTTTTATATTGATTAAAATTTAAAAAATTTTGAATATTCATTTGTTTTTTACCACTAGGTTGAATAATTTGAATATTTAAAATACCATTGATAGTATTAACTTGTATACCATATTTATTTACTAATAAAATAGTTCCTGGTATTTTATTAATATCATTACTACTAAAATTAGTAATTACTTCTGCTTGCCATACTTTAAATCGTTGATTTTGTGTTATAAAATAGGTTCCTGGTTGAGGATTAAATGCACGAATCATACATTCTAATTTTTTAGCTGGTAAATACCAATTTAATTTACATTCTATTTTAGAAATTTTTTTTGCATATGTAGGTTTTATCATATGTATATTTTGTGATTTAAATTTAATTTTTTCTCCTTTTTTAATTTTATTTAAAATTAATAAAAGACCTTTTAAACCTAATACGGCTAATTTTTTATATAAAGAACCATATGTATCATATAATAAAATATTATACTCTACTTGATAAATTATATCTCCTTGATCTAAAAGATTATTCATTTTTATAATACTAATACCTGTTTTTAAATCATTTTCTAATAATGCTCTTTGTATTGGTGCTGCTCCTCTCCATCTAGGTAATAATGATGCATGTATATTAATGCAAAATAATTTAGGAATATTTAAAATATTCTTAGGTATTAATAAACCATAATCTATTACTATAATTAAGTCACATTTGTAAATTATAATATTTTTAATTAATATAGAAGAATTTAAAGACTTTGGCTGTAAAATATCAATTTTATATTTTATCGCTAATTTTTTTACAGAATTAAAAGTTAATTTATAACCTCTATTAGCACGAGTATCTGGTTTAGTAATAATACAAGATATAGTATATAAATTATTTATTAAACCTTTTAAATGATATGAAGCAAAATTTGAAGTACCTATAAAAATAATTTTTATTTTTTTTTTCATTTTATATAATTATGTTTTTTAAAAGATATTATTTTTTGATTAAATTTATACATTTTATCATAAATTCTTTGAAATTTTAAATTTGATAAGTAATCAATAAATAAAATTCCATTTAAATGATCAATTTCATGTTGTACACAAAAAGATAATAAATCGTAAATTTCTAATTCAAAATATTCATTCATTAAATTTTTTGCTTTAATTCTTATTTTTTTATATCTTAAAATAGAATATTGTTGTTTAATAGGTATGGAAAGACAACCTTCTTTACTATTAATTTTTAATTTATCAAATTTTATTATTTCAGGATTAATAAGAATTAAAGGATTATTTTTTTTTATGGATATATCAATTACTATTATTCTTTTATTTATTCCTACTTGAGTAGCTGCTAATCCGATACCATTATAAAAATACATTGTTTTTAACATATTTTTTCCTAATGAAATAATATCATTATTTATATTTTTAATATATTTAGCTTTTATACGCAACTTATTATTGGGAAAATATAATAATTTCATTATAGACATAATTAAAATCTTTTTTTTTATAAAAAAATAATCTTTTTAATATAGCAGAAAAATTTTTAAAATTTAAAAATAAACTTATTTTTAATATATAATTTATTTATAACTTTATCAAATTTTTACAAAAATTATGAATATAAATATATTTATTAATGCATTAAAAATAGGTAAAATTATAGCATATCCAACTGAATCTGTATTTGGACTAGGATGTGATCCTGATAATAAAAAAGCAGTATATGATTTATTAACAATAAAAAAACGTAGTATAAAAAAAGGATTAATTTTAGTTGCTTCTAAATATTCTCAATTATTAAAATATATAAATGAAAAAAAAATTATTAAAACTCAAAAAAAAAAAATTTTATCTACTTGGCCTGGCATGATTACATGGATTATGCCTATTTCAAATAATACACCTTATTGGTTAATTGGAGATTTTAATACTATTGCTGTGCGTGTAACTGATCATTATATAATAAAAAAATTATGTGATTATTTTGGTAAACCTATTATTTCTACTAGTGCAAATATTTCAGGAATGAAACCGTGTAAAACTTTTCAAGAAGTAATAAAATATTTTAATAAAAAAAATAATATTTTAATTATAAATGGTAAAACAGGAGGATATTTAAAACCTTCTGAAATTAGAGATAGTTTTACTAATTTAGTTATTCGTAAAGGATAAATATGAAAACGTTTGCGGTATTCGGTAATCCTATAAAACATACTCAATCACCAATTATACATAAATTATTTGCTGAACAAACAGGAATATTACAAAAATATACAAAAATTTATGTTCCATTAAATAATTTTTATAAAAAATTATCATATTTTATTGAAAATGGAGGTAATGGAGCTAATATTACAATACCTTTTAAAAAAAAAGCATATAAATTATGTAATATATATACTAAAAGAGCTAAATATTCTGGGGTAGTAAATACAATAAAAATAATGAGATCTAAAAAAATTTTAGGTGATAATACCGATGGTATTGGTTTATTAAAAGATCTAAAAAATTTAAAATTTATTCATCCTAAAAGTAAAATTTTATTAATAGGTGCCGGAGGAGCAGCTCAAGGTATTATATATCCATTAATTAAATTTGGTTGTAGTATAACAATTATTAATCGTACTTATAAGAATGCAGAAAAGATTATTAAATATTTTAATAATATAAAAAATTTAAATTGTATAAAATTAGAATATTTTTCTAAAAATTTGTTTAATCAATTAAAATATAATTTAATTATAAACGCTACATCTAGTAGTATTAAAGGAAATATTCCTAATATTCCTTCTTTAATTATTAAACCAGATATTTTTTATTATGATCTTTTTTATAATATTTCTATTACTCCTTTTTTAAAATGGTGTCGTATATATGGAGCAAAAAAAATATCAGATGGGATTGGAATGTTAATTGAACAAGCAGCATATTCATTTTATTTATGGCATGGTATTATGCCAAATACTAAAATAATTATTAAAAAATTTAAAAAAAATTATTTATATTAATAATATTATTTTAATAGGAGATTTTTATGAGTTATCAATTACCAAAATTATTATATAAATATTCAGATTTAGAACCTTTTTTTGATACTAGAACAATGAAAATACATCATACTAAACATCATCAAAATTATATAAATAATACTAATTTAATACTTGAGAAAAATAATATTAAAAATATTAAGATTAATGAATTATTATTAAAATTAGATAATTTATCTATTCCTATAAAACAAAAAGAATTATTACGTAATAATGCTGGTGGACATGCTAATCATAGTTTTTTTTGGAAAATTTTAAAAAAAAATACAAAACCTAATAATATAATTTTAAATATTTTAAAAGATAATTTTAATAATTTAGAAAATTTTAAAAAAAAATTTGAAAAAAAAGCTTTAAATTTTTTTGGGTCAGGTTGGATTTGGTTAATTAAAAAAAATAATTTATTAAAAATAATAACTACAAAAAATCAAGATAATCCAATTATGAATAAAATTAATAATAAATTATTAGATTATCCTATAATAGGATTAGATTTATGGGAACATGCTTATTATTTAAAATATCAAAATCAAAAATCTTTATATATTAAATCTTTTTGGCATGTTTTAAATTGGGATAGAGTATTATATTTATTTTTAAAATAAAAAATATTAAATGTACTTTATTTTATTTAATAAAGTACATGTTAAATAAAAATATAATATGTTATTATTAATTTTAATTTTAAAAAATAACATATAATAATATATATTATTTATTAAAAATAAAAAATTTATTTAAAATTTTTTTAAATAATTTATAAATTTTAAAAAACTTTAATTTAAATATAAAAAAATAAAATTTATATTTTTTATAAATTATTTTTATTTTAGAAAAAATAAATATTATAAAATAATTATTTTATTAATTAATAAAAAAATAAAAATATTTAATTTAAATATTAATATAAACAAATTTGAAACTAAAAAATATAGTATTTTAACATTTAATTTTTATTTTTTTAAAAAAAAATAATATAAATTTTAATTAATTAAATTATTATAATTTTTAGAAAAAAATTATTATAAAAATTAAAAATATTTAATATAATTAAAATTATGAAATAAAAAATAAAAATTTAAAAATCTATTTAAAATATAAAATATATTTTATTAATAAAAAATTAATATATAATTTTAAAAATTACGAATTTTATACGAATTTATCATATATTTTTTATTTTTTATATTTATTATAAATTTTAATAATAAATATTCTAATTTATAGAAATAAATTAAATTTTATCTAATACTTTGTTTACCACGCATTTCTGCTAAAGTTTTACAATCTATACATAAATTTGCTGTAGGATGAGCTTCTAACCTTTTTATTCCAATTTCTACTTCACAACAATCACAATATCCAAAATTTTTTGTCTCAACTTTCTTTAAAGTTTTTTCTATTTTTTTAATTAATTTTCTTTCTCTATCTTTATTACGTAATAATAAATTAAATTCTTCTTCTTGAGAAGCTCTATCTATAATATCAGGAAAATTAGATGCTTTATTTTGTATATAAGATATTGTATTATTAATTTTACTATTTATTTTATTCTTCCATGATTGTAATATTTTTTTAAAATGTAATAATTGTTTTTTATTCATATATTTTTCGTTAGATTCTAATTTATATGGAGATACTCCAGCTATAAATAAGATATTTAAAGAAGATAAAAAATTTTTATTTTTTTTCATTAAAACTCCAACATTATTTATTTAATATAAAAATTTTTTTAGATTTTTTGATTTTTTATAAAAAATTTATATATTTTTCATAAATTTTTTTTTAAATAAACAAATATTATATACTATTTTTTCAATATTAAAAATATTTAAATTCTTAATATTTTTAAAAATTTATTTATTTTATTGTAATAAAATTAATATTAATCTATAATAACAGTGAATTTTTTTAATAAAAAATTAATTATTTTAATTATTTAAAATAATTTATTAAAAAAATAAATTATTTTTAAAATTAAAAATATTCTAATAAATATTTATACTCAAATAATTTTTTAAAATTATTAAAAAATGTAATTTTATAATTATTTAATTTATAATAGGATATGAATTTATGAAAAATACTATAATAAATTTAACTGATCAAAATTTTAAAACAAAAATAAAAAAAAATAATTTAGTTTTAGTTGATTTTTGGGCAGATTGGTGTAATCCATGTAAAATGTTTTCTCAAATATTAGAACAAATATTTAATAAATATGAAGATATAATTTTTACTAAATTAAATATTGAAAAATATCAAAATATAGCTGAAGAATATAGTATTCGTAGTATACCAACAATTATATTATTTAAAAATGGAAAAATTATAGATAAAATTATTGGATCAATTAATAAAACGCAATTAGAAAATTTTTTAAATAAAAATTTAAAATAACTTAATTATATTTTTTAAAAAATATAATTCTTTTTTTAGAGGAAATAAATATTTTATGAAAATTTATTATAAAAATTAAAAAATAATTAAATTATTCTTATAATTAAGAATGTATATCTTCATATTTTAAAAAATTTATTATTTATAAATAATATATATTTATTAAATATAAATAAAATTATATTTTTTATTTATTTATAAAAACATCAAGAATTATTCAAAGTTAAGACCTCACCATTATGAATCTTACCGAATTAAAAAATAAACCAATATCTGAATTAATAGATTTAGGTGAAAATATTTATCTAGAAAATTTAGCTAGAATGCGTAAACAAGATATTATTTTTACTATATTAAAACAACATTCCAAAAGTGGTGAAGATATTTTTGGTGATGGAGTATTAGAAATATTACAAGACGGATTTGGATTTTTACGTTCTTCTGATAGTTCTTATTTAGCAGGACCAGATGATATATATGTATCTCCAAGTCAAATTAGACGTTTTAATTTACGTACAGGAGATACTATTTCAGGAAAAATACGACCTCCTAAAGATGGAGAAAGATATTTTGCTTTATTAAAGGTAAATCAAGTTAATTTTGATAAACCTGAAAATGCTAGAAGTAAAATTCTTTTTGAAAATTTAACACCTTTACATGCTAATTTACGATTAGGTATGGAAAGAGGAAATGGTTCAACAGAAGATTTAACAGCTAGAGTATTAGATTTAGCTTCTCCAATCGGTAGAGGACAAAGAGGTTTAATAGTAGCTCCTCCTAAAGCAGGAAAAACTATGTTATTACAAAATATTGCACAAAGTATAGCTTATAATCATCCAGATTGTGTATTAATTGTTTTACTTATTGATGAACGTCCAGAAGAAGTTACTGAAATGCAAAAATTAGTTAAAGGAGAAGTTATTGCATCAACTTTTGATGAACCTCCATCTAGGCATGTACAAGTATCAGAAATGGTTATTGAAAAAGCAAAAAGATTAGTAGAACATAAAAAAGATGTAATTATTTTATTAGATTCTATGACACGTTTAGCTAGAGCATATAATACTGTAGCACCTGCATCTGGAAAAGTTTTAACAGGAGGTGTTGATGCTAATGCATTACATCGTCCTAAACGTTTTTTTGGTGCAGCAAGAAATGTTGAAGAAGGAGGAAGTTTAACAATTATTGCAACAGCATTAATTGATACAGGATCAAAAATGGATGATGTTATTTATGAAGAGTTTAAAGGAACTGGAAATATGGAACTACATTTATCACGTAAAATAGCAGAAAAAAGAGTTTTTCCTGCTATAGATTATAATAGATCAGGAACAAGAAAAGAGGAATTATTAAGTTCTCAAGAAGAACTTCAAAGAATGTGGATTTTAAGAAAAATAATTCATCCTATGAATGAAATTGATGCAATGGAATTTTTAATAAATAAATTATCTATGACAAAAACTAATAATGATTTTTTTGACATGATGAAAAGATCTTAATTTTATTAAAGTTTTTATTATAATTTAATTTTATTTTTTGATACAAAATATTATTTTTTTTATAAAAAAAATATTTTTAAAAAAAAATACTAGACATTAAAGTAATCTATTTGTAATATTAATGTAGTAATATTACACCCGTAACTCAGTAGGATAGAGTGCTGTTTTCCGAAAACAGAAGTCTCAGGTTCAATTCCTGTCGGGTGTAAAATAATAAAACTTATTAATAAGTATCTAAAATATAAGTTAAATATAAATAATATTTTTGTTTGGTGGTTATAACTCAGATGGTAGAGTACTGGATTGTGATTCCAGTTGTCATGGGTTCGATTCCCATTAACCACCCAAAAAATATTATTATAACGGCGAGTAGCGCAGTTTGGTAGCGCAACTGGTTTGGGACCAGTGGGTCAGAGGTTCAAATCCTCTCTCGCCGATTAAAATATTTTTTTTTAAATAGAAATATTATTTCTAGTAATATATTTTTGTATATCATTTATAGTGATAACTATCATTTTATTTTTTTTTGCAAAAGATATTGTATCCAGTATTTTTGCCATAGAACCATCTGAATTAGTTAATTCACATAATACTCCTACTGGTTTCATTTTTGCAATTTTTAATAAATCAATTGTCGCTTCAGTATGACCTTTTCTTTTAAAAATACCTCCTTTTACAGCTCTTAACGGAAAAACATGACCTGGACTATTTAAATCTTGAGATGTTGTATTATCAGCGATAGCTGTTTTAATAGTTATAAATCTATCTTTTGCAGACACTCCGGTAGAAACACCATGAGCTGCTTCAATACTAATTGTAAATCCTGTTTTATATATACTTGTATTTTTTCTTACCATCATGGGTAATTTTAATTTTTTACGTAAAGATTCTGTAATACATAAACAAACAATACCACTTCCATATCTAATTGAAAAAGCTATTTGTTTAATAGAAATATTTTCTGCTGAAAAAATTATATCACTTTCGTTTTCTCTTTTCTCATCATCTAAAACTAAAATTCCATTTTTGTTTTGTAAAGAAAAAATAGCATTTTTAATACGAGTTTCAATATTACCAAATTCTATATCAAGTATTTTCATAAAAATATTTTTATATTATAATTTAATAATATTGTATATTAAAAAAAATGAATTATTTTTTATTTTTTTAAATTTTATTTTAAAAAAAATATTAAAAATTATATTTTTTATTTTTTTAAATAAATGAAAATTAAAATATTAATAAAATATTATTATTATATTAAAATTAAATATAATAATATTAAAAAATTATTTATTATAAATAATTTTTTAATATTAAATATAAAAAATATAAATATCACCTTATTTTAAGGAGTATCAAATTGAAAATATATTTAGTTGGTGGAGCAGTTCGTGATCATCTTTTAAATATAAAAGTTACGGATAGAGATTGGGTTGTTGTTGGTTCAAATATTGAATTAATGTTAAAATTAGGTTTTAAATTAGTAGGAAAAGATTTTCCTGTTTTTTTGCATCCTAAGACTCACGAAGAATATGCTTTAGCTAGAACAGAAAGAAAAATGGGTCATGGATATAAAGGATTTATATATCATTCTTCTTCAAAAATTACTCTTGAAGAGGATTTATTACGTAGAGATTTAACTATTAATTCTATTGCACAAGATAAATTAGGAAATTTTTACGATCCATATAATGGTATAAAAGATATTAAAAATAGATTATTAAAACATGTTTCGAATTCTTTTAAAGATGACCCTTTAAGGGTATTAAGAGTAGCTAGATTAGCTGCTAAATTAAAATATTTAAATTTTCGTATTCATGATAGTACATTAGAATTAATGAAAATTATGAGTAATTCAGGCGAATTATCTTATTTAAAACCAGAAAGAATATGGAAAGAAACATATATTGCTCTTCAATCTACACATCCTCATATATTTTTTCAAATATTAAAAAAATGTAATGCTTTAGCTATAATTTTTCCTGAAATAAATAAATTATATGGAATACCAGCACCATTTAAATGGCATCCAGAAATAGATACTGGTGTACATACTATGCTTACATTAAATGTAATATCAAAACTTACATCTAAAGTATCAACGAGATTTGCAGCATTATGTCATGATTTAGGTAAAAGTTTAACTCCTAAAAAATTATTACCAAGACATCCTGGACATGGCCCAGCAGGTGTATCTTTAATTAGAAAATTATGTAAAAATTTAAGAATCCCTAATAATATTAAACATTTATCAATATTAGCAGCACAAATACATGATATTATACATGATATAAAAAATCAAAAACCAAAAGATATACTAAATATATACAATATGATTGATGCTTGGAGGAAACCTTATAGAGTCAGACAAATTGCACAAATTAGTGAAGCAGATGCAAGAGGAAGAGCTACATTAGAATCAATAAAATATTCACAAGGTAAATATTTTATTGATATGTATAAATATATTTCTAAAATAGATATAAAAAATATAATTAATAAAAATAATTTAACAGGTTATAATATAAATAAAAAAATTCAAAACAAAAGATTAAAATTATTAAAATTATATTTAAAAAAAAAAGATAATAAAATTTAGTTTAAAATAAATAAATTAATATTAATATTAAAAATAATCTATATAATGTAAACCATTTTAAAGAAAAATGATTTATAACATATAAAAATATTTTCATAATAATTAAACTAGTAATGAAAGAAATAATAAATCCTAAGATAAATATTTTTATATTATTTATATTTATAATTGAATAATGTTTATATAATTCTAATAAGTTTGCGCCCAAAATAACAGGAATGGATATAATAAAACAAAATTCTGTTGCTATAATACGTTTTAATCCTAATAATAAACTAATTGATAAAGTTATTCCAGATCTGGAAATACCTGGAAATAAAGCTAAAGATTGAAAACATCCAATAAAAAAAGTTGTACTATATTTTATTTTATTTATATTTTTAATTATATTTTTTTTTGGTTTTAATTTTTCTGCATAATATAAAAATATTCCACCAAAAAATAATCCATATATAATATTTTGTATATTTATTATTGTTTTTATTTTATGATAAAAAGTTATACCAATAATTACTACTGGTAATGTAGATATTATAATATGTAATAAATTTATTTTTTTTTTATAAAAAAAACCAAATTTAATAGTATTTAATATAATTTTTATAATTTTTTTCCAAAAAAATAAAGAAATAGCTAATGTAGAACCTAATTGTATAATTATTTTAAATAATTGAATATTATTATTATCTATTATATTTAATATTTTAGAAAAAATAAAAATGTGTGCACTTGAAGAAATTGGTAAAAATTCAGTTAAACCTTGTACTATACTCAATATTATAATAGAAGTATAATTTATTAACATTATTTATCTTATCTCAATTTAAAATGTATATTTATATTATTTTAAAATAATTATTTTATATTAAATTTATAAATAAAATAAATTTTTATTAATTAAAAGATAATTTTGGATTTATTTTTATTTTATTTAAAATATATTTTTTTTTTTCTAAAAAAAATTTTTTTGATCCAATATAAGCTATCATAGCAGCATTATCAGTACATAAATTCATATTACTATAAAATAACTTAATATGATTTTTTTTTAAATTTTTTTTAAAAAAAATTCTAAGTTTTTTATTAGAACTTACACCTCCTGCAATTACTAATTGATTAATATTATATTTTTTTAGAGCCCATAAACTCTTTATGTAAAGAGTATCTATGATAGTATCTTCAAATGCACATGCAATATCTGCTTTAATTTGGAATGTTTTTAATTTTTTTTTTTTTATAAAATTTTTTACAAAAGTTTTTAATCCAGAAAAACTAAAATTTAAATTATCTTTTTTTAAAATCATCGGTCTAGGAAAAATAAATTTTTTTGAAATTCCATATCGAGCTAATTTAGATAAATTTTTCCCTCCGGGATAGTTTAATCCTAATATTTTAGATATTTTATCAAAAGCTTCTCCTACAGCATCATCTATATTTGTTCCTAGTAATTTATATATTCCAAATTTATATGTATATATTAATTGTGTATGTCCTCCTGAAATTAATAAACCAATAAAAGGAAAATTTGGTTTTTTTTTTTTTAACATAATTGAAAATAAATGTCCTTCCATATGATTTACTGGAATAACCGGTATATTTAAAATATATCCTAAAGAGTGCGCAATAATAGTTCCTATAATTAAAGAATTTTTTTGTCCTGGACCAGCCGTATAAGATATACAATCAAGATTATTTAGATTTTTATTTATTTTTAATAAAGATTTTTTTATTAATGGAATAAGTTTTATAAAATGATTTCTTGCTGCTAATTCAGGAACAACACCTCCATATTTAGAATGAATTTTTTGCGTATAAATATTATTACATAATATACCTAAATTTTTATCGTAAATCGCTACTGCTGTATCATCACATGATGTTTCAATTCCCATTATAAGCATAATTATTAGCCTTTTTTTATTATTACCTATTTTTATAAATAAAAAAATATTTATATAATTTTTATTATATATTATAATATAAAATATAATAAAATTATGAATTAATATATTAAAATAGGAAAATTTATATGCCTGTCATAAAAGTACGTGATAATGAACCCTTTGATTTAGCTTTAAGACGTTTTAAACGTTCTTGTGAAAAAGCTGGAATATTAGCAGAAGTAAGACGTAGAGAATTTTATGAAAAACCAACAACAGAAAGAAAAAGAATAAAAGCTTCTGCAATTAAAAGACATGCAAAAAAAATTTCTAGAGAAAAATATAAGAGAATACGTTTATATTAAAATAAATATTTATTATAAAAATAACAAATTATAGAAAATTATTTTAATGATTAAATATGTTACTCGTACGTTTATTAATAATTTATTAGATAAAACTGATATTGTTTTTTTAGTTAAAAATAAAATTAAATTAAAAAAAATAGGAAAAAGTTTTTTTGGTCTTTGCCCTTTTCATATAGAAAAAAATCCTTCTTTTGTTGTAAATTCAACAAAACAATTATATCATTGTTTTGGATGTGGTGTACATGGTAATATTATTGATTTTGTTATGAATTATGATAATTTATCTTTTTTAGAAAGTATAGAATCAATAGCAAATATATTTAAAATACCTATTATAAACAATCAATCATATATTCAAAATAAAATATCTAAAAATTATATTTTTTATAAATTAATTTTTAATATAAGTAATTTTTATAAAAATTCTCTATATAATACTTCTTTAGGAAAAAAAGCATTTAAATATTTATTAAATAGAGGATTTAATTTAAATATTATAAAATATTTTTCCATTGGTTTTTCTCCATTACATTGGATTAATAAAATAAAAAATAATCAAGAAAATATTAAAATTTTATATAAACAATTAAATATTTTAAAAATAAATAAGAAAAATAATGAATATTATGATATTTTTTATAATCGTATTATTTTCCCAATTAAAAATATAAATGGTTTTATAGTTGGATTTGGAGGAAGAGTAACTAAAAAAAAAAATCCTAAATATTTAAATTCTGCAGAAAGTATTATTTTTCATAAAAGTAATGAATTATATGGATTATATGAAACAAAAAAAGAAAATAATAATATTATTAAAAAAATATTAGTTGTTGAAGGTTATACTGATGTAATTAGTTTATTTCAATTTAATATAAAATATGCAGTAGCTACAATGGGTACTTCTATTACAAATATACATATAAAAAAAATATTTAGTGTAACAAATAAAATTATTTATTGTTATGATGGAGATATAGCTGGTATAAAAGCAAATTGGAAAGCTTTAAAAATTAGTTTAAAATGCTTAATACATGGAAAAGAAATAAGATTTATGATCTTACCTAATAGAGAAGATCCAGATAGTTTAATTAGAAAAGAGGGAAAAATCATATTTCAAAAAAGAATTAATGATACTTTATCATTTTCTGATTTTTTTTTTAAAAAATTACTTTCAAAAAATTTGTTTTCTTCTTGTGAAGAAAAAACACAATTTTCTTATAAAGCTTTATCTTTTATAAAATTAATTCCTGATTATCTTTTTCAAATAAATTTAATAAAAAAATTAGGAGAAAAAATCGGAATTATTAATTTACTTGATATATATAATTTACCAAATTATAAAAAAAAAATAATTGTAAATAATCATCTTAAAAAAACTACTATTCGTAGATTATTAAGTTTATTAATACAAAATCCAAAACTAATAAAACTTGTACCAAAATTAAAATTTTTTAAAACCTCTAATATAAATGGTTTATTTTTTTTTATTAAATTTGTAAATTTATATAAAAATAAAAATATGACAACATTAAAAATTTTAGAAGAATACAAAGGAACAAAATTAAAAAAAATTCTTGAAATTTTAGTAACATGGAACCATATGATTTTTGATAATAAAATAGAAAATTTTTTTATATATTTAATAAATAAATTAAAAATAAATATATTAGAAAATAGACAAGAATATTTAATATTTCTAGATAGAAAAAAAGGATTAAATTTTAAAGAAAAAGAAGAATTGTGGTCTTTAAATAAAATATTAATTGAAAAAAAAAATAATCTAAAATTATAAAAATATATACTTCAAAATAATAATTAATATATATAAATAATATATTTAATTAAATATTAATATATTTTATTAATTAATTTTATAAAAATTTATTAAAGTAATAAATAAAATTATGGAACTATTTATGGATCATAACTCAAAATTACAATTTAAATTACTTGTAACTCGTGGAAAAGAACAGGGTTATTTAACTTATTCAGAAGTTAATGATCATTTACCTGATAATATTATTAGTTCCAATCAAATTAAAAATATTATTCAAATGATAAATGATATGGGTATTCAAGTAATGGAAAAAGCTCCAGATAATGATGATTTAATATTAAATAATAATACAGATGAAGTAGAAGAAGTAGTACAAGTATTATCTAATGTAGAATCGGAAATGGGTAGAACTACAGATCCAGTACGAATATATATGCGTGAAATGGGAACAGTAGAATTATTAACAAGAGAAGGAGAAATTAATATAGCTAAACGTATAGAAGAAGGAATAAATCAAGTACAATGTTCAGTAGCAGAATATCCTAAATCAATAAAATATTTATTACAACAATATAATAAAGTTAAATCTGGAGATATTCGTTTATCAGATTTAATTCATGGTTTTATACATAATAAAAATAAAGAAAATATTTTAATATCCACATCCGTAAATCAAAAATTATCTAATAATAACCAAGTAGAAAATAATGAAAATATTATAGATTATGAATTAGCTGAAGAAAAATTTTTAGAATTACAAAAACAACATGATATAACATTAATTTTTATAAAAAAAAAAGGTATAAATCATCATCAATCATTAAATAAGATTAAAAATCTTTCAAAAATTTTTAAACAATTTCGTTTAGTTTCTAAAGAATTTAATTATTTAGTAAATAATATGCGTTCTATAATGTTTCGTATACGTATAGAAGAAAAAAATATTATGAATATGTGTATTCAAAAATATAATATTTCAAAAAAAGAATTTATTACAATTTTTTATGAAAAAGAAATTAATAGAGAATATTTTTTTAAGTCTTTAAAAAAATATAAATTAAAAAATAAATTTAATACATATGATATAAATATATTTTTTAATAAATTAAAAAATCATTTTAAAAATTTAATAAATATTGAAAAAGAAACGGGTTTAACAATTAAAAAAATTAGAAATATTAATAAAAAAATTACTACAGGTGAAATAAAAGCTAAAAAAGCTAAAAAAGAAATGATTGAAGCTAATTTAAGATTAGTTATATCAATAGCTAAAAAATATACAAATAGAGGTTTACAGTTTCTTGATTTAATTCAAGAAGGAAATATTGGATTAATGAAAGCAGTAGATAAATTTGAATATAGAAGAGGATATAAATTTTCTACATATGCCACATGGTGGATTAGACAAGCTATTACAAGATCTATTGCTGATCAAGCAAGAACAATAAGAATTCCTGTACATATGATTGAAACTATAAATAAACTTAATAGAATTTCTAGAAAAATATTACAAGAATTAGGAAGAGAACCTACTCCAGAAGAATTATCAAAACATATGATGTTACCAGAAGAAAAAATTAGAAAAGTATTAAAAATAGCTAAAGAACCAATTTCAATGGAAACTCCTATAGGAGATGATGAAGAATCACATTTAAGTGATTTTATAGAGGATAATACTTCAGAATTACCACTAGATTCTGCAACTTCAGAAAGTTTAAAAGTAGCAACATATAATATTTTAGCTAGTTTAACTCCAAGAGAAGCTAAAGTTTTAAGAATGAGATTCGGGATAGATATGAATTCTGATCATACTTTAGAAGAAGTTGGTAAACAATTTGATGTAACTAGAGAAAGAATTAGACAAATAGAAGCAAAAGCATTAAGAAAATTACGTCATCCTAGTAGATCTGAAATTTTAAAAAGTTTTTTAGATAATTAAAAAATTTTTTTATGAATTTTAATATAATCAAGTAATTAAAATTTAATTACTTGATTATATCAAATTTATTTTTTTAATAAAATAAATTTTCTTCTTTTCTAATAGTTAGAATTTCACTACCTGATTTATTGATAAGTATAGTATGCTCATATTGAGCTGAATTAGTTTTATCTTGAGTTTTAACTGTCCATTTATCATTTGTTAAATAAACATTATGATTTCCTATATTTATCATAGGTTCAATAGTAAAAATCATGCCAGATTTTAAAGTTATACCATAATCATATGAATTATAGTGTAAAATTTGAGGATCTTCATGAAAATTTTTACCTATACCATGTCCACAATAATTTTTTACAACAGAAAAATTTTTTGATTCTACATATTTTTGAATGATTTGACCAATTTTATATAATCTAAGACCAGGTTTTAAAATATTAATAGCTTTATATAAACTTTTTTGAGCAGTTAAACATAATAATTTAGATTTTAAAGAAATTTTATTACCTACAAAAAACATTTTAGATGTATCACCATAATAATTATTATATAAAATTGTTACATCTATATTAATAATATCACCATTTTTTAAAATATCATTTTTACTTGAAATACCATGACATACAATATCATTTTTAGAAATACATACAGATTTTGGAAATCCATTATATCCTAAAGTAGCTGGTATAGCTTTTTGAATTTTAGTAATATAATTATGACATATAATATTTATTTCTTCTGTACTAATACCAGGTTTTATATAAGTTTCGATCATTTCTAAAACTTCTGCTGCTAATTTACAAGATTTATGAATTTTTTTAATTTCTTCAGAATTTTTAATTAATATTTTCATTATATAATTTTAAATAGTTAATAGTTATAAATTGTGTAATATTAAACATTATATTATAACTAATTAAGTTTAATAAAATTAAAATTTAAAACAAAAATATTGTTAATTAAATAATTTTTTGTATAAATAATTATTATATAATATTATTTAATGATGTAATATATAAAAAAGGATAATAAATAATGTCTATATCTGTTAATAAAATGTTTAAAGTAGGTGCACATTTTGGACATCAAACACGTTATTGGAATCCAAAAATGAAAAAATTTATTTTTTATAATAAAAATAAAATACATATTATTAATTTGGATAAAACTATTCTTATGTTTAATAATGCTCTAGTAGAATTAAAAAAAATAAGTTTTCATAAAGGTAAGATTTTATTTATTGGTACAAAAAAAGCTGCTTCGGATTTAATTAAAGAAACAGCTAATAATTGTGGTCAATTTTTTGTAAATCACCGTTGGTTAGGAGGAATGTTAACAAATTGGAAAACTGTTAAACAATCTATTAAAAGATTAAAAGAATTAGAATTACAAAGTAAAGATGGTACTTTTAAACAATTAATAAAAAAAGAAGCATTAACACGCAATAGAGAATTATTAAAATTAGAAAAAAGTTTAGGAGGTATAAAAAATATGGGAGGGTTACCTGATGCAATATTCGTAATAGATGCAAATTATGAAAAAATTGCCATTAGAGAAGCTAAAAAATTAAATATTCCTATATTTGCTATTATTGATACAAATTCTGATCCAGATGGTATTAATTTTGTTATACCTGCAAATGATGATGCTATTCGTGCTATAAAATTATATTTATATTATGTTACAAAAACTATTTTAAATAGTAAAAAAGATAATAGTACTTCTAAATTAGAAAATAAAATTAATTAGGAGATTATATTGAAAATTAATATAAAAAAAATTAGGGAACTAAGAAATATTACTGGAGTTGGAATTATAGAATGTAAAAAAGCACTAATAGAAACAAAACAAGATTTAAATCTTGCTATTGATTATATAAGAAAATATTTAAAATTACAATCTATTAAAAAATTAAAAAATCCAACAAAAGAAGGATTAATTACAGATTATGTAACAAAAGATTTTGGCATATTATTAGAAATAAATTGTCAAACAGATTTTATTACAAAATCAAAAGAAATTATAAATTTTATAAAAGATATAGTAAAATATATTACTAAGAATAATCAAACAGATATAAATATAATACGAAAAATTTTTAATAAAAAAAGAATGGAATTAATAGGATTATTAAAAGAAAATATATTTATTAATCGTCTTGGTTTTATAAAAGGAGAATTCATTGGTAAATATATACATCACAATAAACGTCTTGGAGTTATAATCAGATCAAATATAAATAATAAATTATTAATGAAACAAATTGCTATGCATATAGCTATGTTAAAACCAGATTATATTAATAAACAAGATATTCCAATAGATATCATTGATCATGAATATAAAATACAAAAAAATATTGTAATAAAAAAGAATAAACCTCAAATAATTATAAATAAGATAATTGAAGGTCGTGTGAAAAAATTTATAAATAATATTACTTTATATAATCAAAAATTCTTATTAGACAATAATAAAACTGTTAAAAAATATTTAAATGAAAATAATATGAAAATTTTAAAATTTATATGTTTTGAATTAGGGGCAAATATAATTAAAAATTAATTTAAGTATAATTTAATTAATATTTTTTATTTAAGTATTATCAAAAAATTTAATAAATTAAAAAATTAAACATTTTAATTTATTAAAATATAATTATATTATAAAAATAAATTGTAAGTAATATATATATTTTTATATCAAAAAAAATTAATTTTATTTATATAATACTAATAAAAAATTATTTAAAAATAATTTTAAATAATTAATTTTTAAAAAAAAGGTAATTACTTATATGTATAGTGATATTATTAATAATAATAAAAAAAATATGGAAAAATGTTTAAATTCATTTATAAATAAAATTAATTTAATGTCTCAAAATAGATTATCTCCTTATTTATTAAATAATATATATATAAAATTAGATAATAAATTAATATTAATTAATCATATATCTTCTATAGTAGTAGAAAATTCTTTTACTTTAAAAGTAACTCCTTTTGATTTAAAAATTATAAAAAATATAGAAAAAAGTATTGCTCTTTCTAACTTAGATGTTTCTACTAAGATAATTAATTATAATATTTATGTTTATATTTCTCCTATTACTGAAACTAAAAAAATAAAAATATTAAAAAATATTAAAATAGAAGCTGAACTAAATAGAATTTATATTCGTAATATACGTAGAAAATCAAATAATAAAATTAAAATTCTTCTAAAAGAAAAAAAAATAGACGAAAATAAAGAAAAAAAATTATATAATTATATACAAAAACAAACTATATTATTTACAAATAAAATAAAAAAATTTGTAATAAAAAAAGAAAAAGAACTATTAAACTAATATATTTTTTATAAGTTATTATATAATAATATTTATGTTTTAGAATAAAAATGAAAATTAATAAATTAAATATAAAAAATAATAATATTAATTATCCTAAACATATAGCTATTATTATGGACGGTAATAGAAGATGGGCAAAAAAAAATAAAAAAGTAAAATTTTTAGGACATAGAGAAGGTGTTAAAACTGTAAAAAAAATAATTGGATTTTCTTTAAAATATAAAATAAAAGCATTAACATTATATGCTTTTAGTAGCGAAAATTGGAAAAGATCTAATAATGAAGTTAAATTTTTAATGAATTTATTTCAAGAAATTTTAGATATTGAAACAATAAATTTAAAAAAGAAAAATATACGTCTTAAAATAATTGGTAATACAAAAGAATTTAATATTCCCTTGCAAAAATCAATTGCTAAAGCAGAATCTATAACTAAAAATAATAATAAATTATTATTAAATATAGCTGCAAATTATGGTGGTCGTTGGGATATTACTAATAGTATTAAAAAAATTTTTTTAAATATAAATAAAGGATTATTAAATATTAAAGATATTAACGAAAATATCATAAATAATTATATTTGTTTAAATAATATTTTTCCTATAGATTTAGTAATAAGAACAGGAGGGGAATATCGTATAAGTAATTTTTTAATTTGGCAAATTGCATATTCAGAATTATATTTTACAAAAAAATTATGGCCAGAATTTAATAAACAAGACTTTAAAAAAGCAATAAAATCTTTTGTAAAGAGAAATCGTCGTTTTGGTGGTGATTAAATTAATAAATTTTTAAAAAATACAAATATTTTATTTTAAAATATAATATAATTTAATTAAACATTAATTTTAGGAGTTAAAATTTTGTTTAGTATTTTATATACTATAATGGTATCTGTTATTACTATAAGTAGTTTAATTATAGTACATGAATGTGGACATTTTTATACAGCACGATTTTTTAATACATATATAGAATGTTTTTCATTAGGTTTTGGTAAAAAAATTTTTGAATATCGTGATAAATATGGAACTAATTATATTTTAAGATTAATTCCATTAGGTGGTTATGTTAAAATACCTGATTTTATAGAAAAAGACACTATTAAATATAATTTTAAAAAATATAAGTTTTTATTTTTTAATCAATTAAATTTTTTAAAAAAAATTTTAATTATTTTAGGAGGACCACTTGCAAATATTATTTTTGCGATATTAATTTACTGGATTATTTTTTTTATAGGATTTCCTATAAAAAAAACTATTATTAATGAAATTAATTATATTTCAATAGCTAATAATATTGGATTAAAATCAAATTTAGAAATTAAAAAAATTAATAATGTTAATATTTCTAATTGGAATATTTTTAATATAGAGTTAATTAAAAGTATAAATAATAATAGAAAAATAAATTTAGAAATTAATAAAATAGATTCAAATATTATAATTAAAAAAACATTAAATATTTACAAAAAATCTATTAAATTTTTAAAGGAAAAAAATTTAATATTTATATTAGGAATTATACCTAAAGGATTAAAAATTAATCCTATTATTAGTTATGTTATACCTGGTTCTATTGCAGAAAAATTAAGATTACATATTGGTGATAAAATTATAAACATAGAAAAAAAAAAATTTACAAATTGGTATAATTTTCAAAAATTTCTTTATCAAAATAATAATAAAATTATACATTTTAATATTAACAGAAATAGAAAAAAGATAAATTTTAGTATTTTACCTATTATTATAAAATCTAAAAATAGAAATTTTTTAGGATTTTTACCAGAAATAACTAATGTAAAAAATACATCAAAAATTATATGTAAATATAATTTTTTTGAAGCATTGAAAAAATCTTTAAATAAAAATTTAAATTTAATTAAAATAATTTTAAATTCTTTTATAAATTTTTTTTATAATAAGAAAAATATTTATAAATTAAATGGTCCTATTTCTATAGGTTATATTGCTGGAAAATTAATTCGTAATAATTTTATTTATTATTTTATGTTTTTAGCTTTAATAAATATTAATTTAAGTATAATTAATTTATTTCCTTTTCCTATATTGGATGGAGGACAATTAATTCTTTTATTTTTTGAAAAAATTACCGGTAAAAAATTATCATATAAAATTAAACAATTAATATATAATATTAGTATGATTATCTTAATTATTATTATGGGGATTGCATTAATAAATGATGTTAAACAAATTTAAAAAAAATTTTTTTTTAAAAATAAATAAATATTATAAATATTTATTTATTTTTATAATTATTTTAAATACAAATATTATTTCTTATAATCATAATACAAAAAAGAAAAAAAATTTATATTGTATTAATAAAATAATATTTTTTGGTATTAATAAAATAAAATTAAAAAATTTAATTACTAATATAAATTCATATACAAAAAAATGTATATCTAAAAAAGATATATCTAATATTATAAATACATTATTTCTTACTAATATGTTTAGTAATATTGATATTTTTAAATATAAAAATTTAATTTTTATCAAAATTTTAGAAAAACCTATTATTAATAATATTCTTATTAAAGGTAATAAAAGTATTTATAATAATTTTATAAATTTATTATTAAAGAAATTTAACATAAAAAAAGGAGAAATACTAAATAATGTTTTATTATTTTATTTTAAAAAAAATATTGAATATGTATTTTTAAAAAATGGTATGTTTACTTCTAAAGTAAAAATTAAAATTACAACAGATATAAATAATAAAGCAAATATTCAAATTTTATTTAAAGAAAATGATATTACAAAAATAAATAAAATAAATATTATAGGAAATAATAATTATACAACTGATTTTTTATTAAATTATTTAAAAATAAATAATAATTTTTCTTTTAATAAAAGAATATATAAAATTAATTTTATTACTGATATTTTAGTTAAATTAAAAAATTTTTATTTTAATAAAGGATATATAAATTTTAAAATTAAAAATATTACTCAATACTTATCATTTAATAAAAAAAAATTAAATTTAATAATTAAAATTCAAGAAAATAAAAAATTTTTTTATAATAAAATTTTTTTAAATATAGATAAAAAAAAATACTACAAAAATATAAAAAATATAATTAATATTATTCCTGGAGATTTTTATAATAATAGTGTAGTAATTCAATCAAGATATAAAATTGAACAATTTTTGAAAAATCATGGATTTTTAAATTCTAAGATTAAAATAAAAAAAATATTTAATAATAAAAATAATACAATAGATTTAATTTTTAATATTAAAACAAAAAAAAAATTTTATGTAAGAAAAATAGATTTTTTAGGAAATAATTTTACTCATGATTATATATTAAGAAATGAAGTATTACAGATGGAAGGAAGTTATATTAATATTGAATTATTAAAAAAAACACAAAAAAAATTATATTCATTAGGTTATTTTGATAAAGTTGAAATTTTTTTACATAAAAATTATGATTTAAAAAATACAGTAGATATAATATTTAAAGTTCAAGAAAAAAATATAGGTTTTTTAAATACTAACTTAGGGATAGGAATGGGTGGATCATTATCACTAGATACTAATATAAAACAAAATAATTTTATAGGTACTGGTTATGATATAGATATCAATTTTAATAAGGATTTTTATCATTATTATTTAGAATTATTTGTAATGAAAAATAATGTTTTTTTAAATAAAATTAATATTGGTATAAAAACATTTATAAATAAACTTAAAGAAAATAATAATCTTTTTTATGATTATATAAATAGAAACAAAGGAATACTTGGAATAATAAAATTTCCTATAAATAATAATACTTTTTTAGAAAGTAATTTTGGATTTATAAAAAATCGAATTAGTAATATTCAACCACAAATATCTTTATGGCGTTATTTTAAAAGTATAGGATATAAAAAATATAGTAAATTATATAAAAATTATTTATTAGATGAATTTATTATTCAATATTCATTTTTACATAATAATTTAAATAATTTTAAATTTCCATTTAATGGAAACTTAATTTCTATTGATACAGATTTTACTGTACCAGTATATACAAATACTGGAAATTATAAAATTGATTTTAATTATTTACAATATTTTCCTTTAAATTTAAAATTTTTACATAATCCTTTAGTATTTTTATTTAAAAGTAATATTGGTTATGGAAATAGTTTTCTTGGAGAATACCCTTTTTATAAAAATTTTTTATTAGGAGGAGCTAATTCAATTAGAGGATTTAAAAATAATAGTATTGGGCCAAAAGCAGTATATTATTCTACAAATGAACATTATTGTAATAATAAAAAAACTATTTGTTTATCAGATAATTCAATTGGAGGTAATTTCTTAATTAATATAAATAATGAATTAATTATGCCTTTTCCTTTTATAAAGGATAAGTATAAAAAAGAAATAAAATCTTCTATATTTTTAGATATAGGAAATTTAGTAGATACTTCATGGAAAAATAATTATTTATCTAAATTATATAAAATTCCAAAATTTAGTACTTTTTCAAAAATTAAAGCATCAATTGGTTTTTCTTTTAAATGGTATTCTCAATTCGGAAAAATTACTTTATCTTATGCATATCCATTAAAAATGGAAAAAACAGATAAGATTGAATTTTTTCAATTTAGTATTTCAAAAATCTGGTAATTTTTTATATTTTAAATTTAATAAAAGGTTTAAATAAAATGAAATATTATTTAAAAATTATAATATTATTAATATTAATTTTAGTTATACCATATAATAAAGTTTTTTGTTGTCCTAAAATTGCTATTATAAATCTTGCAAAAATTTTTCAAACAATACCTCAAAAAGAAAAAATATCTAAAGAATTAAAAAAGGAATTTAATTTAGAAATTAGAAAAATAAAAAAAATGGAAATATTATTAAAAAATAAAATAAAAAAATTAAAAAATAAAAATTTATCAAAAAATTTTAAAAAAAAAATAGAAAAAGAAATAATATATCAAAAAAAATTATTATTTAAAAAAATAAAAAGTTTTAAAATAAAAAGTAATCAAAAACAAAATAAAGCACGCAACAAAATATTATTTTTTATTAATAAATTAATTAATATTGTTGCAGAAAAAGGACATTATAATATAATTATAGATATTTCTTTTTTATCATATGTAAAAAATACTAAAGATATAACAAATGATGTTATAGAATTAGCCAATAAACAAAAAAATATATTATTAATAATGTAAAATAATAAAATTAGTTATAAAATAATTATTTAAAAATTTTATATTTTATTATAAAGAAAAATTATTTTGAACAATAAAAATTGTTGTATAACAGATATTAATGAAATTTTATATACTTTACCTCATAGATATCCATTTATTTTAGTTGATAAAGTTATAGCATTTAAAAAATTTAAATTTTTAGATGCTATAAAAAATATTTCTATAAATGAACCTTATTTTCAAGGACATTTTCCTAAAACACCTATTTATCCTGGTGTATTATTATTAGAATCTATGATACAAACCACAAATATTCTTTTATATAAAAGCATAAATCAAAAAAATATAAAAAATAAAGAAATATGTTATTTAACGGGTATTGATAATGCACGTTTTAAAAAACCTGCTTTTCCAGGAGATCAAATAATCATTAATAGCATTATAGAAAAAAAAAAAAAATGTTTTATACGTTTTTATAGTATAGCTAAAATAAATAATAAAATTATTTGTCAAGCAAAAATTACTTGTATGAGAGTTTTTAAAAAAAAATTTTAATTTTTTGTCAAATTTAAGAAATTTTATATATAATATGAATTATCCAGAATTTATTCATTTAAATGTACATAGTGATTATTCAATACAAGATGGATTAGCAAAAATAGAACAACTTGTAAAAAAAGTTTCATTATTAAATATGCCAGCAATAGCTATTACAGATTTTAGTAATATTTTTGGTTTAATAAAATTTTATAAATCTGCTCATAATTTTGGTTTAAAAGCTATTATTGGAGCAGATTTTAAAATTAAAAATTTATTTAATTTAAATAATAATAATCAATATTCAAAATTAACAATATTAATAATGAATAATATAGGTTACCAAAATTTAAAATTACTAATTTTTGATGCTTATAAAAATGGTTATGATAGTCAAATTGGACCTATAATAACTTATAATCTACTTAAAAAATATAATAAAGGATTAATTATATTATCAGGTGGAATAAATGGGGATATAGGTAAAAATATTTTACAAAAAAATTTTTTTTTAGTAGAAAAAATAATTTTTTTTTATAAAAAATATTTCTATAATTGTTTTTATCTCGAATTAAATCGTACTAATCATACACATGAAGAAAATTATATAAATTTAATTCTTGAATTCGCAAATTATTTTTCTATACCAGTTGTTGCAACTAATAATGTACGTTTTTTAAATAAAAAAGATTTTTATGCACATGAAATTCGTGTAGCAATAAATAAAAGTTATACTTTAAATGAAAGCAAAAAAAAATCTATTTATAGTAAAGAACAATTTTTAAAAAGTCAAAAAGAAATGTATCTTTTATTTAAAAATATACCTGAAGCACTAAATAATAGTGTAGAAATAGCTAAAAGATGTAATGTTTTTTTACCTTTAGGTAAATATTTTTTACCTAATTATTCTATAATAAAAAATATAACACCTAAAAATTATCTTATTAAAAAAGCTCATATAGGTTTAAAAAAAAAATTAAAAATTTTATATACAAATTTTAATTTATTAAAAATACAAAAAATAAAATATAAAAAAAGATTAGATCTAGAATTAGATATTATTAATAAGATGGGTTTCCCTAGTTATTTTCTTATAGTGATGGAATTTGTTCAATGGGCAAAAAAACATGATATACCTGTTGGTCCAGCAAGAGGATCTGGAGCTGGTTCATTAGTTGCTTATGTTTTAAATATTACAAATTTAGATCCAATTAAATTTGATTTAATTTTTGAAAGATTTTTAAATATTGAAAGAATTTCATTACCAGATTTTGATATTGATTTTTGTATGGAAAAACGTGATTTAGTTATTAATCATGTAAAAGAAGTATATGGAAATGAATCAGTATCTCAAATTATAACATTTGGAACTATGACTGCAAAATCTGTAATAAAAGATGTTGGTAGAGTTTTAGGCTATCCGTATGATTTTCTTAATCGTATTTCAAAATTAATACCTTTAGATGTTAAAATAAGTTTGAAAAAAGCTGTTATAAATAATAAAAAATTATATGATTTATATAAATCTGATATTAATATTAAAGAATTAATAAATACTTCTCTTAAATTAGAAGGAACAATAAGGAATGTTGGTAAACATGCAGGTGGAGTTGTTATATCTCCAGATAATATTACAAAATATACAACAATATATTGTGATGATAATGGGAAAAATAGAGTTACTCAATTTGATAAAAATGATATAGAAGATATTGGTTTAGTAAAATTTGATTTTTTAGGTTTAAGAACTTTAACTGTTATTAATTATTCATTAAAAATAATTAATAAAATAAGATTTGAAAAAAAAAAAAAATTAATAGATATTAATAATATTAATTTAAATAATAAAAAAATTTTTCATTTTTTAAAAACTGCTAGAACTACAGGTATATTCCAATTAGAATCTGAAGGTATTAAAAAATTAATAAAACAATTAAAACCAGATAATTTTGAAGATTTAATTGCTTTATTAGCTTTATTTCGTCCTGGACCATTACAATCAGGAATGGTTGAAAATTTTATTAATCGAAAACATGGAAAAGAAGTAATATCATATCCTGATATAAATTGGCAACATAAAAAATTAAAACCAATATTAAAATCTACATATGGAATTATTTTATATCAAGAACAAGTTATGAAAATAGCACAAATATTAGCAGGATATAGTTTAGGTGAAGCAGATATTTTAAGAAGAGTAATAAGTAAAAAACAACATGAAAAAATGTCAAAACAAAGAAAACGTTTTTTACAGGGTGCTAAAAAATTAAAAATTAATAATATTTTATCTATGAAAATATTTGATTATTTAGAAAAATTTTCTTCATATGGATTTAATAAATCTCATTCTGCTGGATATGCTTTAATATCTTATCAAACTTTATGGTTAAAATTTTATTATCCTTCAGAATTTATGGCATCTGTTTTAACATCAGAAATGGATAATATAAATAAAATTATTAATTTAATATCTGAATGTAAAAATATGAAAATTAATATTTTACCTCCTGATATTAATAATAGTTCCTATAAATTTAATGTTGATAAATATGGTAATATTATATATGGATTAGGAGCAATAAAAGGAATTGGAGAACAACAAGCATATAATATACTTAATATAAGAAAAAAAATTAGTTTTTTTAAATCTATATTTGATTTTCTTATTAAAATAAATTTAAAAAAAATAAATAAAAGAATTTTAGAAGTATTAATAACTTCTGGTTCGTTAGATTGTTTTAATTTTAATAGAGGAATTTTAATAAATAATTTAGAAAAAATTATAAAAATAACCAATAAATATTTACAAGAAAAACAGACAGGACAAATGGATTTTTTTAATACAAATAATAAAAAATTATTAATAGATAATAAATTTATTGATACTAACATAAATTATTTTTGGTCTAAAAAAGATATTTTAATAAAAGAAAAAAATACTTTAGGATTTTATTTAACAGGTCATCCGGTACATATTTATTTCAAAGAAATTATGTTTTATACTAAAAATAGAAGTATTAATAATACATTTATAAATTATAAAAAAAATATTTATTTACCTATAACAATAGGAGGTATAATAAGTAATATTCGTAATTCTTATAATAAAAAAAAACAAAAAATTTTTATTTTTAATTTAGATGACAGTACTAATATAATTGAAGTACATATATTATTTAATTTATTAAATAAAAATTTTATTATATTAAATAGTATAGTAATTATACGTGGAATCGTATATTTTAATAATTTTAAAAAATTATTTATATGTGATGCTTTTTATATAATAGATATTGAAGAAGCTAGAAAAAAATATTTACATAGTATAAATATTATTTTTATGAATGATTTTTTTTTAAAAAAAAATTCTTTTTTAAAAAATCTTAAAAAATTTATTTTTTTTGATAAAAATCATGATAAAAATTTAATACAAATATATTTTTATTCTAATTATTTTGGTATAAAAAAAAGAATTTTTTTTAAAAAACTTTACTATATTTCAATTAATGAAAATAAATTTATTTATTTACTAAATAATAATAATATTAAATTTGAATTTAATTAACTCAATTAAATATTTTTTTTAAAAAAAGATTATGTTAATAAAAACTGAAACACAATTAATGTTATGTAAATTTAAAAAAATACTAGTAGCATATAGTGGAGGAATAGATTCCACAGTATTACTATATAATTTAGTAAAATTAAGAAAAAAATACCCAATTTTATTAAGAACTATTCATATTAATCATAATTTAAACATTTTATCAAATAATTGGTCTAAAACATGTATGTTACAATGTCAAAAATGGAATGTCTTATTTATAAAAAAAGATATAAAAATTACACAAAAAAATAATATAGAAAACTATGCTAGAATAAAAAGATATAAAATTTTTGAAAATATTATTAAAAATGATGAAATTTTAGTTACTGCTCATAATTTAAATGATCAATGTGAAACTTTTTTACTTGCTTTAAAAAGAGGAAGTGGTCCTAAAGGATTATCTGGAATATCTAAAATAAGTATATTAAATAATATAAAATTATTTCGTCCTTTTTTAGAGATTACTAGACATCAAATATTTGAATATGCTATAGAAAAAAAAATAAGTTGGATAGAAGATCCTAGTAATAAAGATATAAGATATGATCGTAATTTTTTAAGAAATATTATTTTACCTAAAATTATAAATAGATGGCCTTTTTTTAATTATGCAGTTAATAGATCTTCAATAATTTGTCAGGAACAAGAAAAACTTTTAATAGATTTAATAAATCCAATATTAATGAAATTAATACAAAAAGATAATAGTTTATTAATTACTCCATTATATAAATTTAGTGTAATAAAAAGAAATTTTATAATTAGAAAATGGATTGAATATAATAAATATTATTATATGCCTTCTAGAAAAATGTTATTTATTATATGGAATGAAATTATTTGTTGTAAAAATAATAATAATCCACAAATTAAAATAGGAAAATATGTTATTCGTAAATATAAAAACTATTTATTTTGTATAAAATACTTTAATAATTTGAAAAATATTTTATTAATATGGGATAATTTAAATATTCCATTTATATTACCTAATAAATTGGGAAAATTAGTAATATTAGATACTAATATAAACTATAAAAATAAATCGATAAATATAAGAAAACCGAAGAATCATGAAATTGTATATATAAAATTTAATATTACAAGTAAATATTATTTTAATAAATTAAAATATAACAAAAATATAAATGATATATGGAAAAATTTATTAATTCCTAAATGGAAAAGAGAACAAATACCATTATTATTTTACAATGACAAATTTATTGCTGAACTAGAAAATAATTTAATTACAAAAGAAGGAAAAATTTCATCAAATAACAAAAATAATTTTTTTATTTTTTGGGAAAAAAAATATTAAAGCATTTATTTAATTTAAGTTTTTTAAAAATAAAATCAGTAATTAAATTTAAAGAAATAATATCTTGAAATCCTGTTTTTCTATATCTATATTCAATATTATTATTAATAATATTATCATTATTAATAATGATAATATGTGGTATTCCAATAAGATCTATATCTGAAAACATAACACCAGGATTTTCTTTTCTATCATCTAATAGAACTTCTATGCCTAATGAAATAAATTTTTTATAAAGTAAAAAAGATTTTTTTCTTACTATAGGATAGTTATACATATTAATAGGAATAATAGCTATTAAAAAAGGAGCTAGTAACGAATTAGGCCAATATATACCTTTTAAATCATAATTTTGTTCTATAACAGAAGCAATTAATCTTGATATTCCAATTCCATAACAACCCATATATAAAGGTTGTTTAATTTTTTTTTTATTATTAATATAAATATTCATTGATTCAGAATATTTTTTTCCAATTTTAAAAATATGAGCTATTTCTATACTATTTTTAATTTTTATTAAATTTTTTTTTTTAGAAATTATTTTTTTTTTAAATTGTTTATCTAAAAAATAATAATTATCTTTAGAAAAAAAAATTTTACTTTCTCCATTTTTTGATAAAACATGAAATTCATGAGAAATATTTCCACCAATAACACTATTATTTGCTTGTACTATAAAATAATTTATTCGTATTAAATCAAAAATTTTTTTATAAGTATTTAGTAAAATTTCATATGTTTGTTGTAAACATTTTTCATTCATATGAAAAGAATAACTATCTTTCATTATAAATTCTTTAGAACGTATAACTCCTAAACGAGATCTTATTTCATCTCGAAATTTTGTTTGTATTTGATACAAATGAACAGGTAAAAATTTATAAGATTTAATTTCATAATTTATTAAGTAATTAATAACTTCTTCGTGAGTAGGTCCTAAAATAAAACTGTTTTTTTTCCGATCTAAAATTTTTAATAATTCTTTACCATAATCATTTATACGTCCACTTTTTTCCCAAAGATAACTAGGATGTATTATGGGTAATAATAATTCTATTGCATTTATATTATTCATTGCAAAACGTATTATTTTTTCAAAATTTTTAATTACTCTTAATCCACTTGGTAACCAAATATATATTCCTGAAGATAATTTTTTAATCATTCCTGCTTTAATCATTAAAGAATAACTATTTATATTTTGATTATGTATTTTATTTTTAGATGTAAAAAATAAATATTTAGTAGTTAACACTAAAACCTCTTTTAAAATTAATTATTAATAAATAATATTATTTTTTTTATAATTTAAATAATTTAACCAATTTAAAAATAATAAATTACCATGACTTTTCCAGTTAATTTGAGGTATTAAATTTGGATTATTTAGAGGATAATAATTATAAGGTATCTCTATATTTTTTTTATTTTTTTTTAAATCATTTAAATATTCTTTATGTATTGTTAAAGAATCATATTCTGGATGTCCTGTAATAAATATATATTTATTATTTTTACTAGTAAAAAGATAAATACCTGCTTCTTTAGAAGAAGAAATAATTTTAAAATTATTATAATTTTTAATAAAATTTAAAGAAAAATTAGAATATCTTGAATGTGGTACAAAAAAATAATCATCAAAACCTTTTGTTAAAAAATTATTTTTTAATAAAATATGATGTTTAAATATACCAAATATTTTTTTTTTATTAATTTTTTTTGGAATATTATATAATATATTTAATACAGCTTGTACAGACCAACACATAGATAAAATAGAATTAACATGATCTTGTGCCCAATGTATTATTTTTACAAATTCTTTCCAATACCTTATATTAATAAAATCAATTAAACCTAAAGGAGCTCCTGTAATTATTAATCCATCATAATACTTATTAGATATTTGTTCTAAATTAATATAAAATTTTTTAATATGTTTAATTGATAAATAATTAGATGATTTTTGATCACAAACACATAATAAAGATAAATCTATTAATAATGAAGAATTAGATAATAATCTAATTATTTGATTTTCTGTTTCAATTTTTTTAAACATTAAATTTAATAAAATTATTTTAATTTTATTTGGATATTTTTTATTTGAAATTTTTTGTAATAAAAATATATTTTCTTTTTTTAAAAAATCAATAGCAGGTAATTTTTTTATAACTAAAACGGGCATATTCCTTTATTCCTTATTTAAATATTTATATAAAATTATGTTAAAATTATGAAAATTAAATTTTTTATTAAAATATAATAAAATATTTAAATAAAAATATATTACTATTTTAGTAATAAGAAAATTTATGTTTTTTATGTAAAGTTATATCATATATTCCTTTAATACTAGGAAAGTTATTTAATAATTCTTTTTCTATTTGATTTTTAAGAGTATATTGACTCATCATACAACCCTGACAACCACCACGAAATTCTAATAACAAAATATTATTTTTGGTTATTTCCTTTAATATAATAAAACCACCGTGTAATGATAACTTAGGATTAATTACATTTTTTATAAAAATATTAATATTTTTTTTTAAATCTTTAGTTTTTGTGTTATTTTCTTTATATTTTTTATTTAAAAATATAAATTCTAATTTAGAAGATAATTCTTTTTGTATTAAATCAATTTTGATATTATTTAAAAATTTAAAACTATTTATTTCTATAAATATAAAGAATTTTTTGAATTTTAATTTAATATCATCATTTTTTATTTTTTTTATATTACAAAAAGAAATATTACCTTTTAAAATATTATTTTTTTTTAAAACTAAAATTCTAATATATGTATTAATATCTTTTTTAGATAATAAATTTAAAAAATATTTTTGAGCTGATTCTGTAATTTGTAACATAATTAAAAAATAATTAAAATTATTAAAGTATCTATATTAGATAATATATGTTTTAAAAAAAAAAACAATATATTTAATGATATATCTTTTATAAAAAAAATATTTTAAATATTAATTTTTTATTATAAAATAAATTAGATTTGTCATTTAATTATTTTAATTACTTAACTTAAGATATATAAAGGTTAGTGAGAAATAATATATGCGTCCAATGCTTAATATTGCTATACGTATAATACGTAATATTGGTAATATCATTATTAAAAATTATGAAATACAAAATATAAATTCAGATTATAATGAATATAATATTAATTTATTTACAAAAAAAATTAATAAAAATTTAAATAATATGATTACTAAAGTAATTTATAATATATATACAAAAAATATTACTTTTTTATGTAAAAAAAAATTTTTTATTTTTAAATATAAAAAAACTATATGGATTATAAATCCTTTAGATGGAGTTATGAATTTTTTTAAAAAATTACCTCATTTTTCAATATCTATTGCTATTTGTATAAAAGGAAAAACTGAAATTTCTTTAGTATATGATCCATTAAAAAATGATTTATTTACTGCGATAAGAGGACAAAATGCTCAATTAAATGGTTATAAATTACGTTGTGATAAATATTTTCAAAAAAAAAATTTATTATTTGCTCTAAATACTAGTTATATTTTTTTTACAAAAAAAAAAAATGTTAATTTAATTAATTTATTTGTTGAAAATTTAATTTCGCTTAGAATAAGTGGTTCTATTTCTTTAGATTTAGCATATTTAGCAGCAAATAAAATTGATTGTTATTTAAATAATAATGTACAAAATTTTAATTATTTGCTTGCTGGAGAATTAATTATTAAAGAATCAGGTGGATTAATAACAGATTTTATAGGTAATTGTAATTATAAAAATTCTACTAACATATTAGCAGGTAATGCTGATATTATAAAATTAGTAATTTCTAAAATTAAATAATTTATAAATTATAATTATTTTTTAATAATAAAAAAATTATTTAATTATAAATATATAAAAAATATAATTTGAATTATAAAATTAAAAGTTCCGGAAATATCATAATGATTATAAAAAAAATAAAAAATAAAATAAAATACAAATTAAAACCTATATATTTAAAAATTAATAATAATAGTCATAATCATAATAATCATATATCAAATTTAATAACTCATTTAGAAATTATTATTGTTAGTAATTTTTTTATTGAAAAAAAATTAATTAATAGACACAGATTAATATATCATATTATAGGTGATATATTAAAAGATATTCATTCATTATCTTTATATACTTATACATCTAGTGAATGGGAAAAACAAAAAATTCATAAAATATAAAATATAAGTTATCTACATATTATATAAAAAGTTTTTTATTTTTAAAAAGGATAATAATTTTGTATAAAAAAAATAACAAAATTTTTAAAAAAAATCAAATAAACACAATACCAATTGTAATTGAACAAACCTCTAAAGGAGAGAGATCATATGATATTTTTTCAAGATTATTAAAAGAACGTATTATTTTTTTAACAGGTACTATTGAAGATAGTATGGCTAATTTAATAGTTGCACAAATATTATTTTTAGAATCAGAAGATCCAAATAAAGATATATTTATTTATATAAATAGTCCTGGAGGTGTTATTACGTCAGGAATGTGTATTTATGATACTATGCAATTTGTTAAATCAGATATTAGTACTCTTTGTATAGGACAAGCATGTTCAATGGCAGCTTTTTTATTAGCAGCTGGGAATAAAAATAAAAGATTTTGTTTACCTAATGCCAGAATAATGATACATCAACCAATAGGAAGCTATCAAGGTCAGGTAACTGATATAGAAATTCAGACTCAAGAAATTTTAAGAATAAAAAATTACTTAAATAAACTTTTTTCATTTCATACAGGTAAATCTATTGAAATTATTGAAAAAGATACTAATAGAGATAGATTTTTAACAGCTAAGGAAGCAATAAAATATGGTTTAATAGATAATATTATTTCTAATAAAAATAATATTATTACTTAGTTTTATAAAATTATAAAAATTACTACTTATTAATTTTTTGAAATGAGGTTTTTAATGATAAAAAAAAAGGAGAATTTAAATAAAATATTATATTGTTCTTTTTGTAAAAAAACACAGTATGAAGTTAGTAAATTAATATTAGGTAATAATAAAATTCATATTTGTAATGAATGTATTATATTATGTAATAATGTTTTACAAAAAGAAAATCAAAAACAATATAAAAATTTTAATAAAAATAATTATTTAAATTTACCTACACCACATAAAATTTTTAATTATTTAAATAATTATGTGATTAGTCAATCACAAGCTAAAAAAATACTTTCAGTATCAATCTATAATCATTATAAAAAATTAAAAAATTATAATAAAAAAGATAATATAATAGAAAAAAGTAATATTCTTTTATTAGGACCTACTGGCAGTGGTAAAACATTATTAGCTGAAACACTAGCACGTTTTCTTAATATACCCTTTGCTATTGCAGATGCAACTACTTTAACAGAAGCTGGATATGTAGGAGAAGATGTAGAAAATGTTATTCAAAAATTATTACAAAATGCTAATTATGATATAGAAAAAACTGAAAATGGTATTATATACATTGATGAAATTGATAAAATTGCACGTAAATCAGAAAATGTTTCTATAACAAGAGATGTTTCCGGGGAAGGTGTCCAACAATCTTTATTAAAATTAATTGAAGGTACAATTGCTTCTGTACCACCACAAGGTGGACGTAAACATCCACAACAAGAATTTATTAAAATAAATACTAAAAATATATTATTTATTTGTGCTGGATCTTTTTATGGATTAGAAAAGATTATTTTAAATCGATTAAATAGTTCTAGTAAAATAGGATTTCATATAAAAAAAGAACAAAATTCAAATAAATTTTTTAATAAATATGAAATTTTAAAAAAAATTTTACCTGAAGATTTAATAAAATTTGGATTAATACCAGAATTTATAGGACGTTTACCTATTATAGTTTCATTAAATGAATTAAATAAAAAAAAATTAATAAAAATTTTATTAGAACCTAAAAATTCTCTTATTAAACAATATCAAACCCTATTTAAATATGAAAATATTAAATTAAAATTTAAAAATGATGCTATTGAATTAATAGCTAAAAAAGCAGTATTATTAAATACTGGAGCTAGAGGATTAAGATCTATTTTAGAAAAATCATTATTAGATATAATGTATGATACACCTTCAATAAAAAATATAAGTAAAATTATAATTAATAGTAAAGTTATTAATAATATTTCCCAACCTATTATAGAATATAAAAATAATGGTTAAAATATAATTAATCTTAATTTTATATATAAAAATATATTTTATAATATAATTATAATAGAGAGAAAAATTTATGAATTCTGAAATTTCAGAACGTATTGTAATTCCTGTATTACCATTACGTGATGTAGTAGTATATCCTCATATGGTAATTCCTTTATTTATTGGTAGAAAAAAATCTATTCGTTGTTTAGAAGCAGCAATGAATAATGATAAAAAAATTATGTTAGTTGCTCAAAAAGAAGCATCTAATGATAATCCTAATATTAATGATTTATTTAGTGTTGGGACAATTACTTCTATTTTACAAATGTTAAAATTACCCGATGGAACAGTAAAAATATTAGTGGAAGGTTTATATAGAGCAAATATAATAGTTTTATCAGATAATAGTAATTATTTTACAGCTGAAATAGAATATTTATCTTCTCCTAGTCTTAAAGTTAAAGAACAAGAAATATTAATAAGAACAGCTATTAATCAATTTGAAAGATATACTAAATTAAATAAAAAAATTCCTCCAGAAGTTTTAAACTCCTTAAATAATATTAATGATGCAGCAAAATTAGCTGATACCATAGCTGCACATATGACTTTAAAATTATCTAATAAACAATTAATATTAGAAATGTCGAATATTAATGAAAGATTAGAATATTTAATGGCTATAATGGAATCAGAAATCGAATTATTACAAGTAGAAAAAAAAATTCGGAATAGAGTTAAAAAACAAATGGAAAAAAGTCAAAAAGAATATTATTTAAATGAACAAATGAAAGCTATACAAAAAGAATTAGGAGAAACAGATGAACATCTTGATGAAAATAAAATATTAAAAAAAAAAATAAAATTAGCAAAAATGCCAAAAGAAGCAAAAGAAAAAACTTATGCTGAATTAAGAAAATTAAAAATGATGTCTCCTATATCAGCTGAAGCAACAGTTATTAGAGGATATATAGAATGGATAATACAAATTCCATGGAATACAAAAAGTAGATTAAAAAAAAATTTATGTAAAGCTAAAAAAATATTAGATCAAGATCATTTTGGTTTAGAATCTGTTAAAGAACATATTTTAGAATATTTAGCAGTACAAAATAGATCTAATAAAATTAGAGGCCCAATTTTATGTTTAGTAGGTCCACCTGGAGTAGGTAAAACATCATTAGGTAAATCTATAGCAAGAGCAACAGGCAGAAAATTTATTAAAATATCATTAGGAGGAATAAAAGATGAAGGAGAAATAAGAGGTCATCGTCGTACATATGTTGGTTCTATGCCTGGCAAAATTATACAAAAAATAATTAAATCTGGAGTAAAAAATCCATTATTATTATTAGATGAAATAGATAAAATCTCATATGATATGAGAGGAGATCCTGCAGCAGCATTATTAGAAGTTTTAGATCCAGAACAAAATGTTTCTTTTAACGATCATTATCTTGAAATAGATTATGATTTATCTAATGTCATGTTTGTAGCAACTTCAAATTCTTCTATCAATATACCATTACCTCTTCTAGATAGAATGGAAGTAATTAAAATATCTGGTTACACAGAAGATGAAAAATTAAGTATAGCACAAAAATATTTGTTACCTAAACAATTTTCAAATAATGCTTTAAAAGAAAAAGAATTATTTATAAATGATAAAGCAATTATAAATATAATAAGATATTATACTAGAGAATCTGGAGTAAGAGGATTAGAAAGAACATTATCTACTTTATGTAGAAAAACTGTTAAAATAATTTTAATAAAAAAAAATATTAAATCAATTGTAATTAATAATTCTAATTTAAAAAATTATTTAGGTGTAAAAAAATTTGATTATGGAAAAGCGGAAAATGAAAATATTATAGGACAAGTTACAGGATTAGCATGGACAGAAGTTGGAGGAGAATTATTAACAATTGAAACTGTATGTATACCTGGTAAAGGTAAATTAACTTATACAGGATCTTTAGGAGAAGTAATGCAAGAGTCCATACAAACTGCATTAACTGTAGTAAAAGCAAGAACAGAAAAATTAAATATTAATACAGAATTTTATAAAAATATAGATATTCATGTACATGTTCCGGAAGGAGCTACACCAAAAGATGGACCTAGTGCTGGAATATCTATGTGTACAGCTCTTGTATCAAGTTTAACTAATAATCCTGTAAAAGCAAATGTAGCTATGACAGGAGAAATTACTTTAAGAGGACAAGTACTTGGAATAGGAGGATTAAAAGAAAAATTATTAGCTGCTCATAGAGGTGGTATTAGTGTTGTTTTAATACCAGAACAGAATAAAAGAAATTTAGAAGATATACCAAAAAATATTATTGCAGATTTAAAAATTTTTCCGGTAAAAAATATTGAAGAAGTATTATTATTAGCTTTACAAAATAAACCATATTAAAATTTGAATAAATAATTATTTTTTTAAATAATTTTTATACAAAAATATTTATAATAAAAGTAAATACTTATTATGTTAAAAAAAATAATTAATTTAACTAAAAAACTTATTAAGTGTCGTTCTATTAGTCCCTTTGATGCAGGATGTCAAAATATATTAATAAAAATTTTAAAAAAATTAAATTTTCATATTAAATTAATTAATATTAAAAATACTAAAAATTTTTGGGCATTCCATAATGGAAATAATAAAAATAATAATACTTTAGTTTTTGCTGGACATACAGATGTTGTTTCTCCAGGTGATATTAAACAATGGAAATTTCATCCATTTAAAGCTATTATAAAAAATGATATATTATATGGAAGAGGAGTTTGTGATATGAAAGGATCCCTAGCCGCAATGATTATTGCGGCTAAAAAATTTGTTATAAAATATCCTACTTATAATGGTCGTTTAGCTTTTCTTGTTACTTCAGATGAAGAAGGTAATGCAAAAAATGGTACTATTCAAGTTATTAATAAATTAATAAAAAAAAAAGAAAAATTAGATTATTGTATAATAGGAGAACCTACCAGTAATAAAATTATAGGAGATGTTATTAAGAATGGAAGAAGAGGTTCATTAAATATTAAATTAAAAATTATAGGTATACAAGGACATGTTGCATATCATAAATTAGCAAAAAATCCCATACATATGGTAATACCTTTGCTAAATAAATTATTATTAGTTAAATGGAGTAAAAAAAATTATCTATTTCCTGAAACTAGCATGCAAATAACAAAGATTAGTTCTGATATAAAAGATAATAATGTTATACCAGGAAATATTATTTTATACATAAATTTTCGTTTTAATAATGAAATTTGTTATAAAGATATATTAAAAAAATTAAATCATATTATAAAAAAATATATTATTAATTATAATATAAAATGGGATTTATCAGGATTACCTTTTTTAAGTAATTATGATTGTTTAAAAAAAAGTAAAAATTTATTAAAAATAGTAAAAAAAAATATTAATTTAATAAATAATGTTAATACAAAATTAATTAATAATGGAGGTACTTCTGATGGAAGATTTATTATTAAAACTGGCGCGCAAATAGTGGAATTAGGATTAATTAATTCTACTATTCATAAAATTAATGAATGTATATATATTAATGATTTAAACATAATATATAAAATATACTATAAAATAATAAAAGAAATTCTTATTTTATAAATTTTATTATAAAATAATTTTTTATTTAAAATATAAAAATATATAAACTTATATTTAAAATAAATACAAAAATTTTAAATTTAAAATTATTAATTTAAATTTTATTTATTAATATTAATAATATCTGTTACTGACCCTAAATATATTTCTGCTGCTATTCCAATTGATTCATAAAAAGTAGGATGAGCATGTATAGTTAAAGCAATATCTTCTACATCACATCCCATTTCAATTGCTAAACTAATTTCTCCTAATAATTCTCCTGCATTATATCCAATAACACTTCCACCTATAACTCGATTAGAATTTTTTTCTATAATTAATTTAGTTAAACCATCTTCTTCATTAGAAGATATCGCTCTTCCTAAATTTTTCCAGGAAAAAGATGAAGTTTTATAATCTATATTATTTTTTATAGCATTTTTTTCTGTTATCCCCACCCAACCTATTTCTGGATTAGTATAAGCAATTGATGGGATTACTTTAGGAATAAAATAATGATTTTTCCCAGCAATAACTTCTGCAGCTAAATGTCCTTCATGAATTCCTTTATGTGCTAACATAGGATATCCTATAACATCTCCTATAGCGTATATATTAGAAATATTAGTTCTCATTTGATTATCTACATTAATAAAATAATCATTATTAATTAATAATTTGTTAAATTTTTTATTTATATAAGTAGAATTTGGTTTTCTTCCTATTGCAACAATAACTATATCATAACTTTTAGAATAAACTGATTTATTATTGTCACTAGTCATATGTACTTGTAATAATTTTTTATCATTATTATTAATAGATAATATTTTAGTACCTAATATTAAATTAAATTTATTTTTTATACATTTTTTATAAACATTTATAATATCATTATCTATTTCAGATAATAATATATTGGAAATTTCAATAATATCAATTTTAGAACCAAAAGATTCATAAATAGTTGCCATTTCTAAACCTATAATTCCACTTCCTATAATTAATATTTTTTTAGGGATTTTTTTTAATGATAAAGCATCTGTAGAACTCCATATTCTATTATCATTATAAGGTATAAATGGCAATTTAATAGGGTTAGAGCCAGTTGCTATTATTGCATTTTCAAATATAATTTGATAGTTATTATTAATACCAATAACATTTAAACAATTTTCTGTTTCAAAAAAACCCATACCATTAATAATATTAATATTTCTAGTTTTTGAAAGAAAATTTAATCCATTAGTTAGTTTATTAATTATACTTTGTTTCCATAAATTAATATTTTCAATATTAATTTCAATAGTATTATTAAATATACCTTTTTGAAAAAAATTTTTGTTTTCTTTAATTATTTTTGAAATATGCAATAATGTTTTAGATGGTATACATCCTACATTTAAACATACGCCTCCTAATTTTGGGTAATTTTCTACTATTATTGTCTTTAATCCTAAATCACTACAACGAAAAGCAGCAGAATATCCTGCTGGTCCTCCTCCGATTACAACAACTTGAGTTTTTATTGTATCATTCATAATAATCTCTATTAATAATTACATTTTAATGAATTTTATTTTTATAATTTTTTTAAAAATTACATTAATATATTTCTAATATCAGATAATAAACCACAAATATAATTTAAAAAATTAATTCCTTCAATTCCATTTATAACACGATGATCATAAGATAATGATAATGGTAAAATAAGTTTTGGTAAAAATTTTCTACTATTTATATTCCATATAGGTTTTATTTGTGCTTGTGATATACCTAAAATAGCTACTTCTGGAGCATTAATTATAGGTGTAAAAAAATTACCTTTAAATTGGCCTAAATTAGATATAGTAAAACAACCTCCTTTCATATCATTATGATTAAGTTTATAATTTTTTGCTTTATTAGCAAGATTAAATATTGTTTCAGATATTTCATTAATATTTTTATTTAAAACATCAAATATTACAGGTACAAATAATCCTTTATCTGTATTAATTGCTATTCCTATATTAAAATATTTTTTTAATATCAAATTTTGATTATCATCTGATAAAGATGAATTAAAATTAGGATATTTTTTCAAAGCATATGCACATATTTTAATTATAAAACTTAATAATGTTAATTTAATATTATTTTTATTTTTTAACGATTCAATATTTTTTTTAATTCTAAATTTTTCTAATTCTGTAATATCAGTTTCAATATGTTGTGTAACATGAGGAATATTTTTCCAATTATTTAATAAATTTTTACCAGATATTTTTTGTATATTATTAAGATTTAATTCTTCACATAAACCAAAATTTTTATAATTTATTAAAGAATTATCAGAAACATTATTCATTATATTTTTATTTTTGTTTTTAATGTATTTAATTAAATCTTCTTTATTAATTCTATTTTTTAAACCACTTGCTTTTATTTTACTTAAATTAATTTTTAATTTTCTTGCTATTTTTCTTACAATAGGTGAAGCATGTATATATGATTCTGTATCTAAGATATCATTTACTGTATTTTTTACAAAATTATTTTCTTTAATATATGTTTTTGTTTCATAATATTCATTATTTATTGTAAAATTATCTATATAAATAAATATATCATTAGTATTTATATTATCATATATTTTAATATTAATTTTTTTAATGATACCTTTACATAAAGAAGCTATTTCAAAAATATTTTTTTTATTTTTAATAATTAATAATGATTGATTTTTTATAATTAAATCATTTTCCTTAACCAATATTTTAGTAACTTTCATTACTTGTGTTCCTATATCAGGAATTCGTAATGCTGTAAATGTTATTTTGTTTTTTTGTAACTTTATTTTTTTATTATTTACAAGATTAATTTTTTTTTGTTCATCGTTAAATATTTCTAATATTATATTTCCTTTACTAATTTTTTCACCTATAGATACTAAAATTTTTTTTATAATACCATTTTGGTCGGAAGGAATTTCCATAGATGTTTTATCACTTTCTACTATAATAATAGATTGTTCTTTAAAAATTTTTTCTCCTTCTTTTACCAAAATATCAGTAATTTTCATCTCCTTTATTCCTGTATCAGGAAATATTATTTTTGTATTCATAGTATTCCTTTTTTATGAAGTTCTAGGATTATTTTTATTTATATTAATTTTATTTTTTTTTATAAAATGTGTAATTTTTTTTAAACTAATTAAATTTAAATCTAACAATATGTTTAATATAGCAAGAACTATATATAATTCATTAATTTCAAAAAAATCACGTAAATTTTTACGACTATCAGAACGACCAAAACCATCAGTTCCTAAAACAAAATAATTATTTGTTGGTATATATTTACGAATTTGTTCAGCGAAAAGTTTTATATAATCTGTTGCTGCTACTGTTGGATAATTTTTCATTATACTTGTAATATATGGAATACGACGTTTTTCAAAAGGATGTAATAAATTCCAATGATCACAATCTTGTCCTTCTCTATTAATTTCTGTAAAAGAAGTAACACTAAAAATATCTGAATTAATATTATATTCTTGATACAATATTTCTCCTGCTTTTATTATATTATTTAATATAGATCCTGACCCTAATAATTGAATATGAGTTATATTTTTATTATTTTTAATAGAAAATATTTTATATATACCTTTACAAATACCGTATTTAAATTTTGATTTCATAGCTGGCATATTATAATTTTCATTCATAGTTGTTATATAATAATATATATTTTCTTGTTGTTTCCCGTACATTCTTTTTAAACCATCATTTATAATAACAGCTAATTCATATGCATATGTAGGATCATATGAAATACAATTTGGAATTATTAAAGATTGAATATGACTATGACCATCTTCATGTTGTAATCCTTCTCCATTTAATGTAGTACGCCCTGAAGTTGCTCCAATTAAAAAACCTCTTGCTTGCTGATCTCCAGCAGCCCAACATAAATCACCAATTCTTTGAAAACCAAAAATAGAATAATAAATATAAAATGGAATCATAGGAAAATTATTAGTAGAATAAGAAGTTGCAGCAGCTAACCATGATGCAAAAGCTCCTGATTCATTAATACCTTCTTGTAAAATTTGTCCTTTAACATCTTCTTTATAATATGAAAATATTTCTTTATCTTGGGGAGTATATTGTAATCCATTTGAATTATATATTCCTATTTTTCTAAATAATCCTTCCATTCCAAATGTACGTCCTTCATCAGCTATTATTGGGACTATTCTATTGGAAATATTTTTATTTCTAAGTAAAATATTTAATATACGTATAAATGAAATAGTTGTAGATATATTATATTGATTTTTAAATAATGGATTAAAAGCAGAAAATTTAGGTAATATTATTTTTTCAGTAAAATTAATTCTTCTAAAAGGAATATATCCACCTAAATTTTTTCGTTGATTATGTAAATAATGATATTCTAAAGAATGTTTATTAAAAGAAATATAAGGTAAATTATATAATTTTTTATCATCTATAGGTATATTTAAATTATCTCTTATATATTTAATTTCATTTAAATCAATTTTTTTAATTTGATGTGCTATATTTTTACTTTCTGCTGTTTTTCCTAAACCAAAACCTTTTATAGTATGAAATAATATTACTATAGGTTTATTTTTAATTTCGTAAGCTTTTTTAAAAGCTGCATAAATTTTTTGAGAATCATGACCACCATAATTTAATTTTTCTATTTCATTATCAGTTAAATTTTTAACAAGATTAAATGTTTCTTTATATTTACCAAAAAAATTTTTTCTAATATAATTTCCATTTTTAGAATTAAGATTTTGAAAATCTCCATCTAACGTTTGATTCATTAATTGAATTAATTTTCCAGTTTTATCTTTAAATAGTAAATTTTCCCATTTTTTTCCCCAAATAACTTTAATAACTTCCCATCCTGATCCTTGAAAAATATTTTCTAATTCATTAATAATTTTCCCATTACCATATACAGGTCCATCTAATCTTTGTAAATTACAATTAACTACAAAAATTAAATTATCTAAATTTTCTCTTGCTGCTATATTAATTACTCCTTTAGATTCTGGTTCATCCATTTCACCATCTCCTAAAAATGCAAAAACTTTTCTATTTGATGTTATTTGTAATTTTCTGTTTTCTAAATATTTAAGAAATTTAGCTTGATATATAGCAGATATTGGTCCTAAACCCATGGATACAGTAGGAAATTGCCAAAAATTAGGCATAAGTTTAGGATGTGGATATGATGATAAACCTTTATTAAAAACTTCTTGACGAAAATTATCCAAATGTTCAATGTCTATACGTCCTTCTAAAAAAGATCTAGCATATATTCCAGGTGTAATATGACCTTGAAAATAAATTATATCTCCGTTATTTTGTTTATTATATCCTTTAAAAAAATGATTAAAACAAACTTCATAAATATATGAAGATGATTGATAAGAAGAAATATGTCCTCCTAAATCTAAATTTTTTTTAGAAGCTCTTAAAATAATCATTATTGCATTCCATCTTATAAATGATCTTATTTTTTTTTCTAAAATTAAATTTCCAGGATATATGGGTTCTTCTTCTTTAGAAATAGAATTAATATAATTATTTTTATTTAAATTAAAAATAATTCCATTATTGTTTATATGTCTTATTATTTTTTTTAATAAAAATTTTGCTCTTTTAATTCCTTCTTCTTTTATAACAGAATCTATGGATTGTATCCAATCATTTGTTTCAATTGGATCCACGTCATGATCTGGTATATAACTATCTGACATGGTTATTATTCCTTATTTTAATAAAAATTAAATAATATATATTTTATTTTAATATTTATAAAATTTTACTTATTAAAATTTTTATACAAAAAATATATAAAAAATTACATAATTTTATTAATTAATATTTTTATTTAGATTTATTAAATATTTATTATTGTAGTAATATCACCTTTTTTTTGTAACCATTTACGACGATCTTCTGATCTTTTTTTTGCTAATAACATATCCATGATTGAAAATGTTTTATTTATTTCCGTTTTATTATTATTTATTATTAATTGTATTAAACGACGACTAATAGGATTAAAAGTAGTTTCTCTTAATTGAGTCGGATTCATTTCTCCTAATCCTTTAAATCTTTGTACATTTATTTGTTTTTTATTGTTTTTACAATAATATTTTTTTAAAATATTTTTTTTTTCATTTTCATCTAAAGCATAAAAAATTTTTTTCCCTAAATCTATACGATATAAGGGAGGCATAGCTACGTAAATATGTCCTTTTTTTACTAAAGGTAAAAAATGTTTTATAAATAAAGCACATAATAAAGTAGCAATATGAAGTCCATCTGAATCAGCATCTGCAAGAATACAAATTTTATTATATCTTAATTTTTTTAAATCTTCATTATTAGGATAAATACCTATTGCTAAAGAAATATCATGTATTTCTTGTGAAGATAAAATTTCTTCTGAATTTATTTCCCATGTATTTAAAATTTTACCTTTTAAAGGCATAACGGCTTGATAATTTTTATTTCTTGCCTGTTTTGCTGAACCACCAGCTGAATCTCCTTCAACTAAAAAAAGTTCAGTTTTTTTTGCATTATGTAAAATACAATCGGATAATTTTCCAGGTAATATTGAATTTACATTATAATTTTTTTTTTTTTTAAATTTTTTAGAAGCTCTAATACGTTTTTGAGCATTTAAAATAAACATATTTACTAAAATATGTGCTATTTTAATATTTTGATTTAACCATAAAATAAAAGAATCTCTTACTATGTTTGCAATAAATACAGTACATTGTCTAGTAGCTAGACGTTCTTTTGTTTGTCCTGTGAATTGAGGATCTTGAATTTTTATAGATAACACATAAGAACAATGATCCCAAATATCTTCTCCTAATATTTTAATATTTCTAGGTAACATATTATGAAAATTACAAAAATTACGTATTGCATCAAGTAATCCTAAACGTAATCCATTTACATGAGTACCACCGTGTGTTGTTGGAATTAAATTCACATAACTTTCGGTAAGAATATAATTATTGTCCGGTATCCAAAATAAAGCCCAATTAAGATGTTTTATATCACTTAAATATTCTCCCATAAAAGGAATATTTGGTATAGTAGTAAAATTTTTAACTGAACTAGTTAAATATTCAGATAAACCATTTTTATAATTCCAATAATAATTATCACCAGTATTTATATTTTTAAAATAAACTTTTAATCCAGGACATAAAACTGATTTTGCTTTTAATAAATTTATTAAATTAGAAACCAAAAAAGAATGATGTTCAAAAAAATATTCATTAGGCCAAAATTTAATTTTAGTACCAGTATTTTGATTACTTGTATTTTTTAAAATTTTTAAATTTTGTATTTTATATCCGTTTTCAAAAATTATGTTATAAATTTTATTATTACGGAATATACTTACTTCCATTCTTTTTGATAAAGCATTAACAACAGAAATACCTACACCATGTAATCCCCCAGAAAAATTATAATTTTTATTTGAAAATTTACCTCCTGCATGTAAACGACATAATATTAGTTCAATTGCAGAAATTCCCTCTTGAGTATGTATATCAATAGGCATACCTCTACCGTCATCAATAACTTCTAGTGATTGATCATTGTATAAAGTGACTAAAATATTTTTTGCATATCCAGCTAATGCTTCATCCACACTATTATCTATTACTTCTTGAGCTAAGTGATTAGGTCTTGTAAGATCAGTATACATACCTGGTCTTCTTTTAACGGGATCTAAACCTTCTAAAACTTCTATGGAATCAGCATTATATTGATCTAAATGATTCATTCTTTATTATTAAATTAAAGTACATGAAAATTTTATATTTTAGGTATAGAAAATATATTTTTAATAAAATAATTTTAATAATTATCTATTTTTATATTTAAAATCAATATAACATAACTCACTATATTATAGTGATATAATTATTAAAAATAAATAATAAATTATCATATCATATAAATTTTATTTATAAAATAAATAATTTTATTTATGTTATTATATAAATAATAAAAAATATTATCTGAAATAAGATATTATTAATTAATATCAGACAATATTTTAAAATTTATTTTATGAGAAATAATTATTTTTTATTTTTTTTGTTTTCTTTTTTTAAAGAAATTAAAATAGTAAAAATACATGAAAATAATATTCCTATTACCCATATTAAATACCACATTTATATAATCCATTTAAAGTTTATTATTTTTAATAAAAAGTATCAGACTTTTTTTCAATTTTTTCTTTACTAAGACGAAAAAACATTTTTTTATAACACCAAAAAGTATAAATTAAAACAATAGGCATAAAAATAATAACTATATATAACATTATATTTAATGTTAATTGACTAGATGTAGAATTCCAAATAGTAAGACTTTGATAAGGTTTTATACTAGAAGGAATAATAAAAGGAAACATTATTATACCTACAGTTGATACTATACTAATAGTAGTAAGTATAGAACAAATAAAAACTATTACAAATTTTTTATATATAGAAAATAAAATTGTTAATAATGGTAATATTATACTAAATAATGGTATTAAATATAAATATGTATGATTTTTAAAATTAGACATCCAAGCTTTTGATTCATAAATAATATTACTATTTTTAACATAAAAATTATTAATTTTATAACCTTTTATAAAAAGTAAAGTACTAATAAATGATATTATAAAAAACAAAATTAATAATATTGAAGATAATTTTAAAATTATACTTAATTTATGGTTAAGATTATAGTCTTTAATTCTTATTTGTAAATAAGATGAAGCTTGATTCAATATCATAATTATAATAGTTATACTAATTATAATACTAAATAAGGTAAATAATTTATAAAAATGTCCTTGAGAATAAATATTATAATATTTATCTATATAAAAAGGAATACCTTGTAATAAATTACCTAATGCTATGCCTATAATAGTAGGTGGTAAAAAACTTCCAATAGAAATACAAAAATCACAAATTTTTTCCCATTTTTTATTTTTAATTTTAGAACGGTATTCAAATCCTATGGGTCTAAGAAATAAAGAAAGTAATAATAGTAACATTGCTATATAGAAATAAGAAAACAGAGTAGCATATACAATAGGCCATGCTGCAAATATAGCACCTCCAGTTGTAATTAACCATACTTGATTTCCATCCCAATGGGGTGCTATAGTATTTATCATTATTCTACGATCAATATTATTTTTTCCTATTATAAACAATAAAATACCTACTCCCATATCTAAACCATCAGTAATCATAAATCCTGTAATTAATATACCAATTATTATAGACCAAATTACACATAAAAATTCGTAGTTTAACATGAATATAACCTAATAATTAATTTTTATTAATAAATTTTACTGAACGTTTTTTTTCAAAAAAATATTTTCCAGTATTTAAAATACTAGGTCCTATATTAGCAATTTTAAACATTAAATATAATTCTATTATCAATAAAATAGTATAAAAAATAAAAATCATTGTTATGGAAAATAATACTTCTATAAATTCTAAAGAAGATCCTGCCATAAAAGTGGGTAAAATTTCTTTAATAGCCCATGGTTGTCTTCCATATTCAGCTACAAACCAACCTAATTCAGATGCTATCCAAGGTAATGGTATTATGTATAAACATATTTTTAATAAATATTGTTTTTTTTCAAAATTATTTTTTATAACAGAAAAAATAAAAACTAATATAATTACAATTAATAAAATAATACTAGATAAAACCATAATACGAAAAGCAAAAAATAAAGGAATCACTAATGGTATTGATTTTTTAGCTATTTTTTGTATTTGATTATTATTTATATTATAAATATTTTTATAATATTGTTTAACTAAAAATCCATATCCTAAATATTTTTTGTATTTATTAAAAATTTTTATATTTTTAATTTCTAAACATCCATTTTTTATATTTTCAAGCGCTATTAAAGCTTTTAATCCATTTTTAATTTTTAATTCATTATTTTTAATTAAATTTTTTAAACCTAAAATTGGTTTTGTAAAAGATCTTGTAGCAATTATTCCTAAAATATATGGAATTTTTATAGTAAATTTATTTAATTGTTTTTTTTGATTAGGAAAACTTATAATATTAAAAGAAGCTGGAGGTTTTTGTGTTTCCCATTCAGCTTCAATAGCTGCTAATTTAGTTTTTTGTGTATATCCTATTTGATACCCTGATTCATCTCCTAGAATTATTACTGAAAAAATTGAAGCTAAACCAAAACTAGAAGCAATAATAATAGATTTTTTAGCAAATTTCATATCTCTTTTTTTTAAAAGATAATATGCACTAATACCAATTATAAATATACATCCTGTAGTATATCCAGCAGTTATAGTATGAACAAACTTAACTTGTGCTATTGGATTAAAAATTAAATTCCAAAAATTATTCATTTCCATTCTCATGTTTTGATAATTAAAGGAAGAAGCAATAGGATTTTGCATCCATCCATTAGCAATTAAAATCCAAAGTGCAGAAAGATTGGATCCTATAGCAACAAGCCATGTAACAATTACATGTTGTATTTTATTTAATCGTTCCCATCCTAAAAAAAATAAACCAACAAAGGTTGACTCTAGAAAAAAAGCTACTAAACCTTCTATAGCTAATGGAGCACCAAAAATATCTCCTACATAATGTGAATAATATGACCAATTAGTTCCAAATTGAAATTCCATAGTTAATCCTGTAACTATACCTAAAGCAAAATTAATACCAAATAATTTACCCCAAAATTGAGTCATGTCTTTATATATTTTATTTTTAGAAATAATATATATTGTTTCCATTATTGCTAATAAAAAAGAAAGCCCTAATGTTAATGGAACAAATATAAAATGATACATTGCTGTTAATGCAAATTGTAATCTTGATAAATCAACAACATTTAACATATTCATCCTTATATAATTTTTTATTTATATAGAATTATAATTTTTATATAAAATTTTTTATAAATTATAAATAATTATATTATTTTATTTAATAAATATATTTTTTTTATAAAAAATATTTAAATAAATAAAAAATGAATTTAAATTTGTAAAAACAAACGAATAGGATCTTCCAATAATCTTTTAATTAATATAAGAAAATTTATAGCATCTTTTCCATCAATTAAACGATGATCATAAGATAATGCTAAATACATCATAGGCATAATACAAATTTTATTATTTATAACAATAGGCCTATCTTTAATAGCATGTATTCCTAATATGGCACTTTGTGGAGGATTAATAATGGGAGTTGACATTAAAGATCCAAAAATTCCACCATTAGTAATGGTAAATGTACCACTTGATAAATCTTTAATAGATAATTGATTTTCATTACTTTGAATAACTAAATTCTTAATTTTTTTTTCAATATCTATTAATGATAATTTATCAGTATTATATATAATTGGTGCAATTAAACCTCTTTTTGTTGAAATAGCAATATTAATATTGTAAAAATTATTATAAATAATATTTTCTCCTTCAATAAATGCATTAATTTTTTTAAAAGATTGTAATGCTTGTGTAACAGCTTTTACATGAAAAGAAGTAAATCCTAATTTAATATTATAAACTTCATTAATTAAATGACTATAATCATTCTTAATATTAATTATTTTTTTCATGTTAACTTCATTAAAAGTAGTTAACATAACAGTATTATTTTTAGAATCCATTAATTTTTGAGAAATATATTTTCTTATTGGACTCATTCTTATTTTTTTAGTATTATTTTTATTTGAAAAATTTTGTTTATTTAATTCATTATTATTTAAATTTTCTGAATTTAAAATTGATTCACTATCTAAATTATTAATTTTATTTAATGAAATATTATTTTCTTTTATTTTTCTTCTTATAGAAGGACTTAAATTATTAAATTTATTAGATATTTTTTTTTCATTATTATGATTAAAATGATCATTAGATGATAAATTATTTGTTTTATTTTTCTTATTATTATTTGGCTCATTCAAAATATTTATTTTTATAATTCCAATAACTTGTTGTGACTGTACTTTTTCCCCTGTTTTTACTAAAATTTTTTCTAAAATTCCATTAATAGTTGCAGGTATTTCTAATACTACTTTATCTGTTTCTAATTCTAACAAAATATCATCAATTTTAATTATTTCTCCTGGTTTTTTATACCATTGAATTATAATTGCATTATTTACTGATTCTGGTAATTCAGGAACAATAATATTAATATTATTCATTTTTTCTCCTATAAATAAAATTTATATTTTATTCTGTATTAAAATTAAAAACAGAATATATTATTTTTTCTTGTTGATTTTTATGAATATAAAAATATCCTGTTGAAGGAGATGAAGATTTTTTTCTACCAATATAATTAATATTATAATTTAATTTATTTTTAAAGTAATCTTGGATATACATCCAAGCTCCTTGATTCATAGGTTCTTCTTGACACCAAAAATAATTTTTTATTTTAATATATTTAAAAATAATTTTTTTAAAATCTTTAATTGGAAATGGATATAATTGTTCAATTCTTATTAAAATAATATTCATATTTTTTATAGAATTTCTATATTTTAATAAATCGTAATATATTTTCCCACTACAAAAAACAATTTTTTTAATATTTTTAATATTAATATTTTTATTTATTTCATCAATTATTAGTTGAAAATAATTATTAAAATTTTTTAATTTAGAACATGCTAATGGATGTCTTAAGAGCGATTTTGGAGAAATAACAATAAGTGGTTTTTTTTTATAAGAAAATGCTTGTTGGCATAATAAATTATATATTTGAGATGCACTAGAAGGAATACAAACTCTAATGTTATTTTCTGCACATAATTGTAAATATCTTTCTATTCTTGATGAAGAATGTTCAGGTCCTTGACCTTCATATCCATGAGGTAAAAAAATTATTAAACTACTTTTATATCCCCATTTTTTTTCTCCAGAACTAATAAATTGATCTATAATAATTTGTGCTCCATTAGCAAAATCTCCAAATTGTGCTTCCCATATTACAATATTTGGGTTATTAATAGAATAACCATATTCAAAACCTAATACTGATTCTTCAGATAAAACAGAATTATAAATATAAAAATTTCCTTGATTTATAGCAAGATTTTTTAATGGTACATAAGAAAGTCCATTTTTTTGATCATATATAACTGCATGTCTATGAGAAAATGTTCCTCTTTTTATATCTTCTCCTGATAAACGACATGATATTCCTTGAATAAGAATATTTGCATATGCTAAATTTTCTGCTGTTCCCCAATCAATTTTTTTTTCTTCCTTACTCATACTAATTCTATCTAAATAAATTTTTTTAACTCTAGGATGTATATTAAATTTTTTAGGAAAAGTACTAATTTGAAAAAGTAATTTTTTTAACTTATCTATTTTTAAATTTTTATATATTTTTTTTACATATTTTTTTGGATAAAAAATATCTGTTTTAGTAAAAAAATTGCCTTCATTAAATAAAGTTTGATATTTTTTATATAAATTATGTTTTTCTTCAAAATTAATAATTTTATTAAATAATAATTTATTAAAATATAAATCTTGTATTGTTAAATGATTTTTAATTATGTTATACATTAATGGTTGAGTCATATATGGATCATCTATTTCATTATGACCATGTCTACGATATGAAACCAAATCTATAAAAACATCTTTATGAAAGATATTTCTATAATTAATAGCTATTCTTATAATAAAAATTACATCTTCTATTTTATCGGCATTTATATGAAAAACAGGACATTGAATCATTTTAGCTATATCAGTACAATAATAACTTGATCTAATATCATTTATATTAGAAGTAGTAAATCCTATTTGATTATTAATAATAATATGAATAACACCATTAATATTATATCCTCTAGTTTTTGATAAATTTAAAACTTCTTGTACTATTCCTTGACCACTAATAGCAGCATCTCCATGTATACTAATAGGTAATGTATTATTAGATTTATGATTTATTTTCGAAAAATCATTTTTAAATCTTACCATACCCATGGTAACACAATTAATAATTTCTAAATGAGAAGGATTAAATACTAATTCAAGTTTAACTTTTTCTTTTTTAATTTTAACTATAGAAGAATAACCTAAATGATATTTAACATCATCATTTTTATTTTTTTCTTCAAAAACAGTATTTGAAAATTCATTAATTATATCTTGAATTTTTTTACCCATTATATTAACTAAAAAATTTAATCTTCCTCTATGTGCCATACTAAAAATTATTTTTGTTGGTTTATTATTTAATTTATTTGAATAACGTATTATTTCTTTTACTAAAGGAATTAAAACATCACATCCTTCTAATGAAAATCTTTTTGCTCCTGGAAATTTTTTACCTATATTTTTTTCAAATACCTCAGTTGCAATTAATTCTTCTAAAAATATTTTTTTTTCTAAAAAATTAAAATTATTTTTAATTATTTCAATATTATTTTTTATCCAATATTTTTCATTTTTCGGTAAATATGTATATTCTATACCAATAGATTTACAATAAATTTTTTGAAAAAATTTATGTATATCTATTATTTTTTGATTATATAAAAAATTATTTAATGTAATTTTTTTTTGATAATCTTCTTGACTAATTTGATAATATTTTAATTGTAAATTATTACTTAATTTTTTTTTATTTAAAGATAAGGGATTAATATTTGCGTAATAGTGCCCTAAAACTCTAAAATTAGTTAATAATTTATTAATTTTTTCTATTAAAAATAAATTTTTATAGTAATTATTATTTTTTGATAAATTATTTTTTTTTAAAATTTTATTTTTTTTCTTAAATAATTTAAATATATTTATCCAATTTTTATTTATTGAATTAGGATTTATTAAAAATTTTTGATATAATTCTTCAATATAAAAAATATTATCATTTAAAATATTTTTTTGATAATTATTCATTTTGATCTCTTATTAAAAGATAATAATATTTATTATTAATAATAATAAAATAATTTATTTATATAAATAAAAAATAATAAAAATTCAATAAATATTACTTTATAATAAAAAATTAAAGATAATTATACTTATTTAGTTTAGAAAGAACAATGATAAAAAACATAAAGTTAATTTTTAAAAAATAAATAAATACAAAAATTTAATTTTTGACATCATAAATAAAATTTTATTATTTTTTAAATAAAAATTATTATATATTTATTAGCATTTATTATTTAATATTATAAATATAAAAATTTTTTGAAATATTTTTATAAATATTATTAAAATATTAATTTTATTAAAAATAATATAATTTATATTAGATATAATAAAATACATAAAACATTAATAATTAATTATTAATGTTTTATGTATTTTATAACCATTTTTTTCTTTTGAAATAAAAATAAGGTGCTAAAGCTGATATTATCATTATTATGATGGCATATATATAACCGTATTTCCATTTTAATTCTGGTAAAAAAGAAAAATTCATACCATAATTAGACGCAACTAAAGTAGGAGGCAAAAATATTACAGAAACTAATGAAAAAATTTTAATTATTCTATTTTGTTCTATATTAATAAAACCCATAGCAGCTTGCATTAAAAAATTAACTTTTTGAAATAATGATTCATTATGAGGTAATAATGATTCAATATCTCTAAATATTTCTCTTGCTTGTTCTATCTGATTACTTGGTAATCTAGTTTTTCTCATTAAAAAATTTACAGCTCTTTGCGTATCCATTAAACATAATCTAACTTTCCAACCAATATCTTCTAATTCAGCTAAAGTTGAAAGAGCATTATCGAATTCATCATCTTGATGTCCTTTCATAATAATACAACTTAAATATTCTAAATCACTATATATATTTTCAATTTCATCAGCTAATTGTTCAATTTTAATTTCCAATAAATCCAATAATAATTCATAAGGATTACCATATATCATGGTATGATTTTGAGTGCGTATTATATATAAACGAAAAGTTGGTAATTCTCTTTCTCTTAGAGTATATAATCTATTATTTTTAATTGTAAATGCTACAGTAGTAGTACCTGCATGATTATCTTTATCTTTATAAAAGAAGAAAGAATGTATATGTAAACCTTCTTTATTTTCAAAAAATCTTGCAGATGCTTCTATATCTTCTAATTCAGGACGAGTAACTAAATTTTGTCCAAGTAAATGATATATTTTTTTTCTTTCATTTTTTTCGGGTTTAATTAAATCAACCCAAATTGCTTTCATAACATCATTATAATTACTTAATTCTAAATTTACTAAATGATTATTATCTATTTTAAAAATATTTAACATTATAACTCCTGAAATTTAAAAATATTATTTTTAACAAAATTTTCATAAATTTGTTTTATAAATTTAATTTTATTAAATAATATTATTTTAAAATACAAAATTGTATATAATCAGATATTATCCATCTTATTATTTTATTATTAAATTTAATTTGTAATTTTTTTTTATTTTTCAATATTTCTATATTTAAGATTATTCCTTTACCAAAATTTTTATGATAAATATTTTGTCCTATAAAATATTTTTTATCTTTTAATATATTTTTTTTAATAAATATATTTTTATTTTTTACATGACTAATTTTTTTAATACAATTTTTTGGTAATTCATTAAGAAATCTTGATGGTATTGAATTTATTTCTTTACCATATAAATAACGATTTTTTGTATAAGTTAATGTTAATTTATTTTTAGCTCTAGTAATTCCTACATATGCTAAACGTCTTTCTTCATTTATGTTTTTTTCATTAAAAGATATTTTATTAGGAAAAATTCCTTCTTCCATTCCAATTATAAATACTTGAGAAAATTCTAATCCTTTAGAAGCATGTATTGTCATCATTTGTATAAAATTACAATTATTATTTTTTTGTTTATAATCAATATTATCAGTTAATAATAAAATTCTAGATAAAAAATCTATTAATAAATTATTTTTTTTTTTATTATTTAATGAAATACTCATAAAATAATTTGCAGCATTAATAAATTCTTTTAAATTATCTATTTTAGTAAAGTTATTTTTGAATAAATAATTTTTATTATACATATCCCATAATCCAGAATTTTTTATAGTTTCTTTAATAATAATTGATAATGGTTTTTCAGTTATATTATTTTTTAATTTTTTAATTAAATTAACAAATTTTTTTAATGAATTTAAAGAATTTTTATTTAAATATTTATTATTTTTTAAAATATAAATACTGGATTGCCATAATGTTAAAAAAAATTTTTCAGCTATAAATTTTATAATTTTTAATGTATTTAATCCAATTCCTCTTTTTGGAACATTAATAATTCTTTCAAAAGAATTATCATCATTAAAATTAGATATTAGTCTTAAATAAGCTAATATATTTTTTATTTCATGACGTTCAAAAAAACGTATTCCTCCATAAATTCGATAAGGAATAGAAAATTTTAACATAATTTCTTCTAAAATACGAGATTGAGCATTATTTCTGTAAAGAATTGCACAATTATTTAATTTTATATTTTTTTCTAAAAAATTTTTTTTTATATATTTTACAATATATTCAGCTTCATCAAATTCATTTAATGCATAATATATTGAAATTAATTTTCCATTATTTGAATTAGTCCATAATTTTTTTTTTCGTTTATTATTATTATTATATGAAATTAATTTATTTGCTGCATTTAAAATATTAGAAGTAGAACGATAATTTTGTTCTAATAAAATAGTTTTAACATTATCAAAATCTCGTAAAAAATAATTAATATTTTCTATTTTTGCTCCTCTCCATCCATAAATTGATTGATCATCATCTCCAACAAGAACAATTTTAGTATTATAATATTTATTGTATAATAAAGATATAAGTTTATATTGTATATCATTAGTATCTTGAAATTCATCTATTAAAATATTTTTAAATCTTTTTTGATATATTTTCAATATATTATTATTATTTAAAAATAATTTATATAAACATAAAATTAATTCATTAAAATCAATAACTTCTGTTATTTTACAAAGATTTTGATATTCATCATATATTTTAGATAAATTTATATTATGTAAATTATTTTTATAAATTATATTATTATTATTAAATAAATTATTTTTAAAATTATTTATATATTTAATTATATTTTCTATAGAATAAATTTTGTCTTTTAAAGACATTTTTTTTAAAATTCTTTTAATTAAATTTTTTTGATCATAACTATCAATAATTTGAAAATTTTTAGATAAACCAGCTTCTAAATAATGAATTCTTAATAAATAATAAGCAAAACTATGAAATGTTCCTATCCAAATATTATTTTTTTTATCATTATTTAATAATAACTTAATTCTTATTTTTAATTCTAATGCTGCTTTATTTGTAAAAGTTACAGCTAAAATTGATTTTGGGGAACAATGTTCTTTATGAATTAACCATGCAATTCTTCGTATTAATACGAGTGTTTTACCACTTCCTGCTCCAGCTAATATTAATAAATTTTTTCTTATTTCAGATACTACTTCTTTTTGTTTATTATTTAAATTTTTTAATAAATCTATGTTATTCATTGATTATAATATCTTAATTAATAATTATATTTGTTTAATAAAAATTATTATAACGTTATTATACCATCATAAATATAGTTAGCTTCTCCCTTCATAAATAAGTTTTTATTATTTCCTTCCCAAGTTACATCTATATTACCTCCAATTAAATTTACTTTGACTTTTTTAGATAAAATTTTTTTTTTAATACCAATAGCTACAGCTGCACACGCACCAGATCCACAAGCATTAGTTTCTCCTACTCCTCTTTCAAAAATTCTTAATTTAATAGTATTTTTATTTATGTATTTCATAAATATAACATTAATTTTTTTTGGAAATAATTTATTTTTTGATATAAATGAACCTACTGATGATACTGAAACACTTGATAAACTATCTACTTGTATAACACAATGTGGATTTCCTAATGAAACAACACTAAAATTAATACATTTATTTTGAAAATAAATTTTGTAATTATTTTTAATTTTTTTAGTTAAAAAAGGAATATCTTGAGGATTAAATAAAGGAATCCCCATATTTACAATAACTTCTTTTTCATTTAAAATTTTTAAATATATTATACGATTTTTTGTACTTACACATATATTTTTTTTATAAATTAATTTTTTTATTCTTAAATATTGAGCAATGCAACGAACTCCATTACCACATTGTTCTACTTCACTACCATCACAATTAAAAATTCTATAATGAAAATTAATATTTTTATTTAAAGATGATTCTATTAATAATAATTGATCAAAACCTATACCTGTATATCTATTAGATAATTTTTTTATAACTTTATTTTTTAAATTAAAATCTTTATTAGTATTATTTATAATAACAAAATCATTACTTAATGCATGCATTTTTGTAAATTTTATTTTCATATAATTTGTTAAATTTTATTTGTAGTATATCGATACTTTATAATTATAATTTCCAATTATAACTATATCAGCACATCTTTGTGTAAATAAACCAACAGTAACAATTCCGGGAATATTATTTATATATTTTTCTGTTTTAACAGCATCATAAATATTTAATTTATATATATCTAAAATTAAATTACCATGTTCCGTAATTACATTAGTACGTAATTTTGCTATAGCTCCTATATATAATAATTTTTTAATAATAAAATTTTTTGCAGAAGGTATTATTTCAATAGGTAATGGATGTAATTTGCCTAAATTTTTAACATATTTAGATTGATCAATAATACAAATAAATAAATCAGAAAAACCAGATATAATTTTCTCATTAGTTAATGCACCTCCACCTCCTTTAATCATTTGCATTTTATTATTAATTTCATCAGCACCATCAAAATATGTTTCAATTTTATCTATTTTATTAATTTCATAAATATTAAAATTATATTTTTTTAATTTTTCTGTAGAACTTTTAGAAGCAGATACTACTCCTTTAATATTTTTTTTTACAGTAGATAAAATATCTATAAAATAGGATATTGTAGTTCCTGAACCAATACCAATAATACTATTATTTTTAATAAATGTTACTGCAGTTTTAGCTGCAATATTTTTTAATTTATTAAGCATATATATCACTTTATATAAAATAAAATTTATATTATATTAAGTATAATAATTTGTAAAAAATTTTGTATGTTATTTATATAAAATTAATTTTTATAAGTTATAATTTTTTTAATAAAAATTTAAAAAATTTGATATTATTAATAAAAAAATAATTTTTTATTATTTACTTAAATTTATTAATATTTATTTAATAAATAAATTATTTTATAATAAATTTTATTATGAGATTATATAATGAAAAAAATAAAAATAATTTTTTGTTTACTTTTTTTTGTTTTTATAACAACAATAACAACATCAAAAAATGTTAATGCTAAATTATTGCCTAATTTTACAAAAAAAATAAATAATAATTTACCTAGTTTAGCACCTATTTTAGCTAAAGTAACACCTTCAGTTGTTAATATTGATGTTCAGGGTAGTACTTTTATATCTGAATATAAATTACCTAGCCAAGTAGAACAATATTTAAGAGAACACTTTTTACTTTGTAAAGATGGTTCTCCATATGAAAATACTCCTATTTGTGGAAATAATGATAATGTTCTTGAACAAAGATTTCATTCAATTGGTTCTGGAGTTATTATAAATGCTAAAAAAGGTTTAATCATTACTAATAATCATGTAATAGATCATGCTAATTATATTTCAGTAGAATTAAATAATGGTAAAATTTATGAAGCACGAGTAATAGGAAAAGATCCAAAAACAGATATAGCTTTAATAAAAATTAAAGAAAAAACAAATAATCTTAGAAGTCTTAAAATAGCAAATTCTGATACTTTAAGAGTAGGTGATTATACTATAGCAATAGGTAATCCATATTCTTTAGGTGAAACTGTTACATCAGGAATTATATCAGGATTAGGACGTTCTGGACTTCATATTGAAAATTTTGAAAATTTTATTCAAACTGATGCTGCAATTAATCTTGGAAGTTCTGGAGGAGCGTTAGTTAATTTAAATGGAGATTTAATTGGAATAAATACAGCTATATTAGCTCCTAATGAGGGTAATATTGGAATTGGATTTGCTATACCTAGCAATACTGTTATGAATTTAGTTAATCAACTTATTAAATTTGGTAAAATTAAGAGAGGTTCTTTAGGAATTAATGGAGTTAATTTTGAACCAGAATTAGCAAAAATTTTACAAATTCCTCATATAAATAAAGGAGTTTTTGTTCGTGAAATCATAAAATCATCTAAAGATAATGAATTAAAAGCTGGTGATGTTATTATTTCATTAAATGGTAAAACTATTGATAGTTATGCTTTATTAAAAGCAAAAATTAGTTCTTTTATTCAGGGTACTATTGTTAAATTAGGAATTATAAGAAAAAGAGTTTTTAAAATTGTTAATGTAAAAATAAAAGATTATAATAATGATAATATTTCTGAAAATGTGATTTATAATGGAATTGAAGGAGTATATTTAAATAATATTAAATTAAAAAATAAAATTTATTTTTTCAAAAAAATTCAAAAAACTTGTGTACAAGTAAATAAAGTTTTAAAAAATTCTCCAGCTGAAAAAATAGGTTTAAAAAAAGGTGACATAATAATAGAAATTAATGAAAGACTTATTAAAAATGTAAATGATGTTAAAAAAATTTTAAATAAAAAGCAATCATTAATTCTTTTACATATTTTAAGAGATAAACGTAATTTATATTTAATTAATTAAAAAAATTTATTAATTTAATTGAAATAAATTTAAAAATATTTAATACTAATATCATAATTACATTATGGCCCTTTAGCTCAGTGGTTAGAGCAAACGACTCATAATCGTTAGGTCGTTGGTTCAAATCCAACAAGGGCCAAATAATAAAAAAATCATTTTAAATTTTTTATATCAAGAAAATTTAATAATTATTTAAATAAAAGTTTTTTATTTAAGTAAATAATTTTTTTTAAATTAAATTTAAATTTAATATTTTTTATATATTTAAAAATTAGGAAAATAAAAATGTTAGAAATTCATTTAATAAAAAATAATTTAAAAAAAATAAAAAAAAAAAATATTTTTATTAGGGGGTTTCTTTAATTATTTAAAATATAAAAAAAAATTATTAAAGATAAATAATGAATTAAAAAATCCTAATATTTGGAATAATGTTAATTATATACTTAATTTAAATAAAAAAAAATCAAATATAGAAAATTTATTATTTTCTTTAGATACAATTAATCAAGAAATTATTGATATTAATGAATTAATTAATTTAGCTATTCATAGTAATGATAAAATCATATTAAGAGAATCTATAAAAATATTATCTGAATTACAAAAAAAAATAAATATTTTAGAATTACAAAAAATTTTTATTAAAAAAAATGATAATAAAAATTGTTTTATAGATATACAATCTGGATCAGGAGGAATAGAATCTCAAGATTGGGCAAAAATAATTATGAAAATGTATTTAAAATGGGCTATGCAAAAAAAATTTAAAACTATAATAGTTAATAAAATACCAGGAGAAATTATAGGAATAAAATCAGCAACTATACATATAATTGGAAATTATGCTTTTGGATGGTTACGTACAGAAAATGGTATCCATCGTCTAGTTAGAAAAAGTCCTTTTAGTTCTTCTGGAAGAAGACATACTTCTTTTGCTTCTACTTTTATTTATCCTGATATTCAAAATAAAAATAACATATCATCCATTAATACAAAAGATTTACGTATTGATTTTTATAGAGCTTCTGGAGCAGGAGGACAACATATTAATCGTACAGAATCAGCTGTACGTATTACACATATTCCTACAGGAATAGTTACACAATGTCAAAATAATAGATCGCAACATCAAAATAAAAATCAAGCTATGAAACAAATTAAATTTAAATTATATGATTTAAAAAATAAAATTAAAAAAAAAAAACAAAAAAAAATTGAAAAACAAAAATTTAATATTAGTTGGGGATATCAGATACGTTCTTATATATTAGATGATGCAAGGATTAAAGATATGAGAACTGGTATAGAAATTAATGATGTAAATTTTGTACTAAATGGTAATTTAGATAAATTTATTCAAGCTAGTCTAAAATTAGGTTTATAAATAAAGGATTTTATTATGTCTGAAAATGAATATTATTTTAATAAAAATAGTAATAATAGTAACGAAGTAAAATTTCGACATAAAAAATTAATTAAATTAAGAAAAAATAATATTGCTTTTCCTAATAATTTTAAAATTAATATTACATGTAATGATTTACATAAAAAATTTAATAATAAAAATATTAATTTAGATAATGAAAAAATATTTAATGTTGCAGGACGTATAGTTAATTTACGAATTATGGGAAAAGCTACTTTTATCAATATTCGAGATTATACAGGAAAAATACAGATTTATATATCTCAAAATAGTATATCTTTTGAAAAATATAAAAAATTTTTAAAAGAATATAATCTTGGAGATATTATAGGTGTAATTGGTAATATTTTTAAAACAAAAACTAATGTTTTATCAATTTTTTGTCAAAAAATTTATTTATTAACAAAAGCAATTAGACCATTACCTAATAAATATCATGGATTACAAAATAAAGAAATAAAATATAGAAAAAGATATCTAGATTTAATTGTCAATAAAAAAACACGTAATATTTTTCAAATAAGATCTAAAATTATATTAAATATTCGTAATTTTATGAATAAAATGGATTTTATTGAAGTTGAAACTCCTATGATGCATAATATACCTGGAGGAGCTTTAGCAAAACCTTTTATAACTTATCATAATAAATATAATATAAATATGTATTTACGTATAGCACCTGAATTATATTTGAAACGTCTTGTTATTGGAGGTTTTAATAAAATTTTTGAAATAAATAGAAATTTTCGGAATGAAGGTATTTCTACCCAACATAATCCTGAATTTACAATGATGGAAATGTATATAGCTTATGCTGATTATAAAGATTTAATGATTTTATTTGAAAATTTATTTAAAAAAATATATAAATTATTATTTAATAATTCTTTGTTAGAATATAATAATCATGTTTTTAATTTAAAAAATAAATTTAATATATTAACAATGAAAGAATCTATCGTTTTTTTTTATCCAAATTTTTCTTTAGATAACTTAGAAGATATTAATATTTTAATAAAAATTACTAATTTATTAAATATTAAAATAGATAAAAATTGGAGTAAAGGTAAAATTATTTCTGAAATTTTTGAAGAAAAAATTGCTAATAAAATTATGGAACCAACTTTTATTACAGAATATCCTGTTGAAGTATCTCCTTTATCGAGGAGTAATAATTTAAATCCTTTAATTACTGATAGATTTGAATTTTTTATTTGTGGTATGGAAATAGCAAATGGTTTTTCTGAATTAAATGATCCAGAAGAACAAAAAAAAAGATTTAAACAACAAGATAATTTAAGAGAATTTAATAAGAATAAAAAAAATAATATTTATGAAAAATCTTATGATCAAGATTATATAGAAGCATTAGAATATGGATTACCTCCTACAGCAGGTTTAGGATTAGGTATTGATAGATTAGTTATGTTATTTACTAATTCTCAATCTATAAGAGATGTAATTTTATTTCCTATGTTAAGACCTCAATAATCTTATATTTTTCTCAGCTTTTTTAACTAAAGATATAAAATTTTCTATTGTTAAAGAAGCTTTTCCTACTAATAAACCATTAATATTTTTTATTTGAAATAAATTATTAATATTATCTTTATTAACAGAACCTCCATATTGAAAGACAATACTTTTTGATATTTTTTGATTTATAGATGAAATATATTTTTTAATAAAACTAATAGTTTTTTCTATTTCATTTATATCTGCAATTTTTCTAGAACCAATGGCCCAAATTGGTTCATAAGCAATAATAGTATTATAAAATATTTTAACTTCACATATTTTTAATATAGAATTAATTTGATTAATACAAATTTTTTCTGTTATATTTTGTTTTTTTTCTTCTTTTGTTTCTCCAATACATAAAATTGGTATTAATCCTTTTTTTTTAGTTAAGATAAATTTTTTAGCTATAAAATTATTATTTTCATAATGATTTATTCTTCTTTCTGAATGACCAATTATTACATATTTTACACCAATATCTTTTAACATATTTATTGATATTTCACCAGTAAAAGATCCTTTTTCATTAATATCTACATTTTGTGCTACTAAATTTATTGATGTATTTTTTAAATAATTATGTATATAATCTATATATACATAAGGTGGAGCTATTGCAAGTTTACAAAAATTTAACGAATTATCTATTTTTTTTATTAAATTTATATTTTTATTTATAAAATTAAAATCTCCATTTAATTTCCAATTAGCAATAATTAAAAATTTTTTCATATTTATTTCCCTTATAATGATTTTACCAATATTGTTCTGATGTAATGTTACCACTTTTATTAAGAAGATTTCTAGATAAGTTTTTATCTATTTCTAATATTTTTCTTGTTTCTTTTATCATATTTGGATTACCACATAACATTATATGACTATCCTTTTTATGAATTTTTATACCAATTTTTTTTTCTAAATCTCCATTTTTAATTAAATGAGGAATATAACCATATAAAATAGAGCTATTTATATTATTATTTCTAGTTAAAATAATTTGTACTTTAAATTTATTATTATATTTTTTTTTAATTTTATTAACTATATTTAAATAATTAAAATCATTTATATATCTAATAGAATGTACTAAAATTATTTTTTGAAATTTTTTAAAACAAATATTATCTTGTAAAATTGAAAGATAAGGTCCAATACCAGTTCCTGTTGATAACATCCACAAATTTTTACAAATATTAATATTATTTAATGTAAAAATACCTGAAGCTTTTTTAGATATCATAATTTCATCATTAATTTTTAATTTATATAAATATGGAGTTAATTTTCCCCCTCTAATATTAGAGATATAAAATTCATGATTTTTATTTTTTGGAGAATTTATGTATGAATATACTCTTTGTATTTTTTTTCCGTTAATTTTTAAAGCTAATTTTGTAAATTGTCCAGCAATAAAATTATTAACTTTTGCATTTAAAATAATACTAAACAAATTTTTTGTCCAATATCTTATATCTTTAACATTTCCAATAATCCATTCTGTCATATTTAATCCTTAAATTTTATTATAAAATTATATTTTTATATTAAAATATAATCTTTATCAAATATATTAATAATTAAATTTTTTATAATTTTCAAAAATTTTAATAAAAATTAATAGTATTTATAGCTATAAGTTAAATATTATTAAATTTTACTCTATATTATTGATTTTTTATATAAAATTTTCATTTTATTATTTTTTAATATTTTTTATAAAGAATTTATGTTATTATTTTAAAAATATTAATATAGTATTATATTAATATTTTTTATTAATAATAAATTATATTTAATAAAATTTTATTAAAAAATTATTATTTTATAATATATTTTAATTTATATAGAAATAATTTAAGGGGTGTAGTTTAATTAGGTAGAATATTGGTCTCCAAAACCAATGGTTGGGGGTTCAAATCCCTCCGCCCCTGAATTATCATTTTTTGATTATATATTTTTTTATAAAATAAATATTTATGTTATTATAATAAATAATTATTTATTTTAAATTAAAATATAATAAATAATATAAATTTTTAAATAAAATTTATATTATTTTAAGAAAATTTAATAACATATCAAATATAAAATCATATCTTCTAATCTAGAAATTTACATTAATTAAAACATAATAAAGTTGAATTATGCATATTATATTACTAAATTAAAGAGGTTTAAAATATGAATGGAGCACAATGTATAATTCAAGCATTAAAAAAACAACATGTTCAAACAGTATTTGGATATCCTGGTGGTGCAATTATGCCCCTTTATGATGCATTATATAATAGTAAAATAGAACATATATTATGTAGACATGAACAAGCAGCAGCGATAGCTGCAATAGGATATGCTCGTGTTACAGGAAAAATAGGAGTTTGTATTGCTACATCAGGTCCTGGAGCAACTAATTTAATAACAGGAATTGCAGATGCAATGGTAGATTCTGTTCCTATTATTGCAATTACAGGACAAGTATCTTTACCATTAATTGGGACAGATGCTTTTCAAGAAATAGATATTATAGGTATGTCTTTATCATGTACTAAACATAGTTTTTTAATAACTTCATCTACAGAAATATCATCTATAATAGAAAAAGCTTTTTTTATAGCATTATCCAATAGGCCTGGTCCTGTTTTAATAGATATACCGAAAGATATACAATTATCTCATAATATACCTAAGCAAATAAAATTTAAAAATAAAAATTTTTTTCTTATTAAAAAAAAAAAAATTTCAATAAAAAAAATTGTAAAAGCTAATTATTTTTTAAAAAATTCTATAATGCCTATATTATATATAGGTGGAGGCGTAAATATAGGTAATGCTGTAAATACATTAAGAAAATTTGTACAAAAATCTGAAATTCCTACAGTAGTAACATTAAAAGGTTTAGGAACTATAAATGATAACAATCCTTATTATTTAGGAATGTTAGGTATGCATGGAAATAAAGCAGCTAATTATACTGTACAAAAATGTGATTTATTAGTGGCTATTGGAGCAAGATTTGATGATAGAGTTACAGGAAATATAAAAAAATTTGCTCCTTTAGCAAATATTATACATATGGATATAGATCCAGCAGAAATTAATAAAATTTGTCAAGCAGATGTAGAACTATTAGGTGATTTAAATAACTTAATTCCATTATTAGAAATACCAAATAATATTTCAAAATGGAAATATTATATAAAAAAAATAAAAAAAAAATATTCTTATTCATATAATGAATTTCTTGATAATGATAAAATTTATGCTCCTTTTTTGTTAAAAAAAATATCAGATTTTAAAAATGCAAAAACTATTATTACTACTGATGTAGGACAGCATCAAATGTGGGTTGCACAACATATAACTTTTTTAGATCCTAGAAATTTTATTACTTCAAGTGGTTTAGGTACAATGGGTTTTGGATTGCCAGCAGCAATTGGAGCCCAAATTGCTAAACCTAATCATACTGTAATATGTATTTCTGGTGATGGTTCTTTTATGATGAATATTCAAGAATTAAGTACAATTAAGAGAAAAAATTTACCTATTAAAATTATATTATTAGATAATAAAAGATTAGGTATGGTTAAACAATGGCAACAAATTTTTTTTAATAAAAGATATAGTGAAACTATATTATTTGATAATCCTAATTTTATAAAATTAGCTGAATCTTTTGGAATATCAGGACATAGTATTTGTTATAATTCTGAAATTGAAAAAAGTTTAAAAAAAATTTTTTCTATAAAAAAACCTTATATATTACATGTTTCTATTAGTGAAAAAGATAATGTTTGGCCATTAGTTCCTCCTGGATATAGTAATGATAATATGATAGAGAAAAGTTAAATGAATAAATATAAATTATATATTAAAACTAATATTAGTCCTGAAATAAGTGAAAGAATAATGAGAATTATTCGTCATAGAGGATTTTTAATTAAAACTGTAAATATTAATGTATTAAATAAATTACAAAATATTATTTTTAAATTAATAATAAAAAGTTTTAAATCTATAGAAATTTTAGTAAAACAAATAGCCAAATTAATAGATGTATTAGATATAATTATAATATCATAAATCGTTATAATAACATTATAATTATTTAGAATAAGGAAATATAGTAATGTCGACAAAAAAAACAAATTTTATTTGGTTAAATGGAGATATTATAAAATGGAAAGATGCTAAAATTAGTGTTATGACTCATGCATTACATTATAGTACATCTGTTTTTGAAGGTATTAGATGTTATAAATCAAGTAAAGGTTCTGTTATTTTTCGTCATCAAGATCATATTGATCGTTTATATAATTCTGCTAAAATTTATCGTTTTTCATTAAAATTTACTATACAAGAAATAATTAATGCTGTTCATATCATAATTAATATAAATAAATTAAAAGAAGCTTATATAAGAATTTTAATATTTATAGGAGATGTAGGTTTAGGAATTAATCCTCCTAAAAATTATTATGCAGATATAATGATTAGTGCTTTTTTATGGAAAAATTATCTTGATGATAATGCAAAAAATAATGGTATTAAAACAATAATATCTTTTTGGAATAAAATTAAACCTAATACTATACCTAGTTTAGCAAAAGCAGGTGGTAATTATTTATCCTTATTATTAATAAGTAGTGAAGCACAAGAAATGGATATGATGAAGGAATAGCACTAGATAGTTTAGATTTTGTTTCCGAAGGGCAGGAGAAAATATATTTATTATTAAAAATAATATTTTATTCACTCCTCGATTAACTTAATCTATTTTACCAGGAATTACAAGAGATTCAGTTTTAAAAATAGCAAAAAAAATTAATTTAAAAATAAAAGAATCTCTAATATTAAGAGAATTTTTATATTTAGCTGATGAAATATTTTTAACAGGAACAGCAGCTGAAATTATTCCTGTTTGTAGTATAGATGATATATTAATAAATAATGGTAAAAGAGGTAAAATTACACAAAAAATACAAGAAGAATTTTTATATTTATTTACGGGACAAATAAAAGATAAATGGAATTGGTTAGATCATATAGATTTATAATTATTAATTATTAAAAAAAAAGTGAGAAATATGCCTATTTATCGTTCATTTATCACAACTAAAGGTCGTAATATGGCAGGAGCTCGCTCTCTTTGGAGAGCAACAGGTATGAATAATGAAGATTTTAATAAACCAATTATTGCTATAGTTAATTCTTTTTCAGAATTTGTTCCTGGTCATATGCACCTACAAAAATTAAGTAAAATAATTTCTAAGGAAATAAAAAAAAAAGGAGCCGTACCAAAAGAATTTAATACAATAGCAATTGATGATGGTATAGCTATGGGACATAATGGTATGTTATATTCTTTACCTTCTAGAGAACTTATTGCTGATTCAATAGAATATGTTATAAATGCTCATTGTGTAGATTCGATGATTTGTATATCTAATTGTGATAAAATTACTCCAGGAATGTTAATGGCTAGCTTGCGTTTAAATATACCTACTGTATTTATATCAGGTGGACCAATGGAAGCTGGAAAGATTGTGAATATTAATAAAAACAAAATTACTAGAATTAATTTAGTTGATGCTATGATTCAATCAGCTGATTTAAAACAATCAGATAATTATATTAAAGAAATAGAACTTAATGCATGTCCAACATGTGGTTCTTGTTCAGGAATGTTTACAGCTAATTCAATGAATTGTATAGTAGAAGTTTTAGGTTTAGCATTACCAGGTAATGGTTCTTTACTATCTACACATAAAAATCGTAAAAAATTATGTATACAATCAGCACATAAAATAGTAGAAATTACAAAAAAATATTACGAAAATAATAATATTGATTTTTTACCTAGAAATATTGCAAATCAAGAATCTTTCGAAAATTCAATTATGTTAGATATTGCTATGGGTGGTTCTACAAATACAATTTTGCATATGTTAGCTTTAGCTCAAGAAACTAATATAAATTTTAATCTTAAAACAATTGATAGATTATCAAAAAAAATACCTTGGTTATGTAAAATTTCTCCTAGTACAAATAAATTTTATATGGAAGATTTTCATAGAGCTGGTGGAGTTATAGGAATTTTAGGAGAATTAAATAGAATGGGATTAATACATAAAAATGTTAAAAATATTTTAGGATTAACTATAAAAGAAACAATAAAAAAATATGACATAATGATTAATAAAGATTTAAAAATAAAAAATTTTTTTTCTTCTGCTCCAGGTAACATTAAAACTAATAAACCTTTTTCACAAAATAAAATATGGAATAATTTAGATAATAATAGAAAAAAAGGTTGTATACGTTCATATAAATATGCTTTTAGTAAAGATGGAGGATTAGCTGTTTTATATGGTAATCTTGCTAAAAATGGATGTGTTGTAAAAACAGCTAGTGTAGATAAAAAATTACTAATTTTTACAGGAAAAGCTAAAGTATATGAAAGTCAAGAATCAGCAATATATGCAATTTTAAATAAAAAAATTTTACCAGGAGAAATAGTTGTAATAAGGTATGAAGGTCCAAAAGGGGGTCCAGGAATGCAAGAAATGTTATATCCTACTTCTTATTTAAAATCAATGAAATTAGATAAAAATTGTGCTTTAATTACTGATGGAAGATTTTCAGGTGGTACTTCTGGATTATCTATAGGGCATATTTCTCCTGAAGCAGCAAATAAAGGTATGATAGCATTAATAAAAAATGGAGATATTATTAAAATTAATATACCAAATAGATCTATAATACTAGATGTATCAAATAATATTTTAATGGATAGGATAAAAATAGAAGAACAGAGAAAACATTTAGCCTATACTCCTTTATTAAAAAGAAAAAGAAAAATTTCTTTTGCATTAAAAGCATATGCATATTTAGTAACTAGTGCTGATAAAGGTGCTGTTAGAGATAAAAATAAATTAGATATCTAATAAATAAAAATTTAAATTTAAATATTTTAAATAATAAATTAATTTTAAAATTAATTTATCTTAAATTATATAATAAATTAATCTATAAAAATAAAATATAATTTATTAAGTATAAACTATATATAAATTCTCTTAAACAAATGATAAAATAATATTTATTCATATTTAATAAATATTTTTAAAAAAATATTTATTAAACTAATTAAATATTAATTTATATATTAAATAGGATTATTTTAATGAAAAATTATTTTAATACTTTAAATTTTCGTAGAAAATTAAAGAATTTACAAAAATGTAGATTAATGCAACCTAACGAATTTATACAAAGTATAAATGATTTAAAAAATAAAAAAATTGTTATTATAGGATGTGGATCTCAAGGATTAAATCAAGGATTAAATATGAGAGATTCTGGATTGAATATATTTTATGCTTTAAAAACTGAATCTATAAAGAATAAAAATGAATCTTGGCGAAGAGCTTATATGAATAATTTTGTAGTTGGTACATATGAAGAATTAATACCTACTGCAGATTTAATAATTAATTTAACTCCTGATAAAAATCATCATAATGTTTTAAAAAAAATTAAACATTTAATAAAAGAAAAAGCTACATTAGGTTATTCTCATGGTTTTAATATTATAGAAGAAGGAGAACTTATTCCTAAAAATATTTCGGTAATTATGGTTGCACCAAAATGTCCAGGAACAGAAGTAAGAGAAGAATTTAAAAGAGGTTTTGGTGTTCCATCTTTAATTGCTGTTCATCAAAATTATGATAATACTAATTCTGGATTTAAAATAGCTAAAGCATGGGCAGTAGCTATTGGTAGTCATAAAGCTGGTGTATTAGAATCATCTTTTATTGCAGAAGTTAAATCTGATTTAATAGGAGAACAAACAGTTTTATGTGGAATGTTACAAACAGCATCTATTTTATTATTTGATAAATTATTAAAATTTAATATTAATTCATCATATGCTTCACAATTTATCCAATTTGGATGGGAATATATTACTGAAGCTTTAAAACAAGGTGGTATTAGTTTAATGATGGATAGATTAAATAATTTTAATAAAATACGTTCTTATGAATTATCTTTAATTTTAAAAAAATTATTAAAGCCTTTATTTAAATTACACATTGATAATATAATTTCAGGAAAATTTTCTCAAGATCTTATAAAAGATTGGAAAAATAATAATCAAAATTTAAATAAATGGAGAAAAATATATAAAAATAATAATTTTGAAAAAATTAAAATTATAAAAAATAATTATGTAAATGAAAAAGATTATTTTGATAAAGGTATTTTTATGACTGCTCTTATTAAGAGTAGTATTGAATTATCATATGAATTAATGATAGAATCAGGAATATCACCTGCATCAGCATACTATGAATCATTACATGAATTACCTTTAATTGCTAATACTATTTCAAGAAAAAAATTATATGAAATGAATAAAGTTATATCTGATACAGCTGAATATGGTAATTATTTATTTACAAATAAAGCTATTCCTTTATTACAAGAATTTATGAAAAGTCTTACAAAAGAAGATTTAGGTATTGTTAAAATTGATAATAAATTTATAAATAATATTTATTTACGTGATATAAATTATAATATTAGAAATCACCCTATTGAAAAAATAGGTTATGTTTTAAGAAGTTATATGATTCATATGAAAACTTTAATTAAATAAAAAAGATATACTCTCTTTTTAAAAAGAGAGTAATTTAAAATATTATTATTTTTTTTTATAATATTAATCATTATAATTAATATATTATTTAATTTTAATATTGTTTTTTATTTTATATATATAAATATCTTTATATTTTTATTAATTTTTTCAAATAATTAATAATTAAATAAAATAATAATTATTTTTTTATTTTTATATATTTTTTTTAAAAAATATTTTATTAAATTAAAAATATTATAAAAAAATTTTATAATATAAAATATATAAAATTTATATATAAAATAATATAAATATATTTATTATAAATAATTATAAATTATGGAGCATAATTTGAATAATAAAGCAATATTAGTTATGGAAGATGGAACTAAATTATTTGGTAAATCTATAGGTATAGATGGAATAGTTATAGGAGAAATAGTATTTAATACAGCAATTACTGGTTATCAAGAAATAATTACTGATCCTTCATATTATAAACAAATTGTTATTTTAACATATCCTCATATCGGTAATACCGGTATTAATTTAGAAGATAACGAATCATCAAAAATTTATTTAAAAGGACTTGTTATTAATCATTTATCAAAAATTGCAAGTAATTATCGTAGTACAGAAGAATTAGGACCATTTTTAAAAAAAAATAACGTTGTTGCTATTGAAGGAATAGATACTCGTTATTTAACTAGATTAATACGTGATAAAAAAATAAAAAAAATAGCGTTAATATCTACTAAAAAAAAAATTAATTTTAAAAATATTATAAATAAAATTAATAAATTTAATGGATTAAAAGGTTTAAATTTAATAAAAGAAATTACAACAAAAGCAAATTATTCTTGGATACAAGGAAGTAAAAATTATAAACCAGTAAAATTACATAAATATTCTATACATATTTTAGCTTTTGATTTTGGTATTAAAAAAAATATATTAAAAATATTTATAGATAAAAAATGTAAAGTTACTGTTGTTTCTGCTTTTACTAGTTATAAAGAAATAATATTATTAAAGCCAGATGGTGTTTTTTTATCTAATGGTCCAGGAGATCCTACACCATGTTTTTATATTATCAATAATATAAAAAAAATTTTGAAAACAAATATCCCAATTTTTGGTATTTGTTTTGGACATCAAATATTAGCTCTTGCAAATGGAGCTAAGATTAAAAAAATGGATGTAGGACATCATGGAAGTAATCATCCCGTAAAGGATTTAAAAAATAATAAAGTATATATTACTACTCAAAATCATCAATTTACTATTGATGAAAATAGTATTTCTAAAAATTTAAAAATTACACATATATCATTATTTGATAATACTATACAAGGAATTCATTGTCTTAAACAATCTGCTTTTAGTTTTCAAGGACACCCTGAAGCAAGTCCAGGACCACATGATGCATCTATTTTATTTGATTATTTTATAAAATTAATTAAAAAATATCGTATGATAAAATATAAGAGATTATAAAAATGCCAAAACGTACTGATATAAAAAATATTATGATTTTAGGAGCTGGTCCTATTATTATTGGGCAAGCTTGTGAATTTGATTATTCTGGTACTCAAGCATGTAAAGCTTTAAAAGAAGAAGGATATAATGTAATTTTAATTAATTCTAATCCTGCTACTATTATGACTGATCCTGATATTGCTAATATTACTTATATAGAACCTATAGATTGGAAAATAATTACTGAAATTATAAAAAAAGAAAAACCTGATGCTATTTTACCTACCATGGGAGGACAAACTGCACTAAATTGTGTTTTAAATTTACATAAAAATGATATTTTAAAAAAATATAATGTTGAAATAATTGGAATTACAATAGATAGCATAAATAAAGCAGAAAATCGTTATATTTTTTCAAATATTATAACAAAATTAGGTTTAAATATTCCTATTTCTTATACTATTCATAATATTGATGAAGCAATAAATTGTGTTAAAAAAATTGGTTTTCCGTGTATTATTAGACCATCATTTACTATGGGTGGAAGTGGAGGAGGAATTGCATATAATTTTAGAGAATTTAAAAAAATTTGTGAAAATGGATTAAATTTATCTTTTAATAATGAATTAATTATTAATGAATCTTTAATTGGATGGAAAGAATATGAAATGGAACTCATAAGAGATAAAAATAATAATTGTATTATTATTTGTTCTATTGAAAATTTAGATCCTATGGGAATTCATACAGGAGATTCAATTACTATTGCACCAGCACAAACTTTGTCTGACAAAGAATATCAAATAATGAGAAATGCTTCTATATCTATATTAGAACATATAGGTATACAATCTGGAGGAGCAAATGTACAATTTGCTGTAAATCCTATAACAGGTAAATTAATAGTTATTGAAATGAATCCTCGTGTTTCTCGTTCTTCTGCATTAGCTTCTAAGGCAACTGGTTTTCCTATTGCTAAAATATCTACAAAATTATCTATTGGTTATACATTAGATGAATTAGTAAATGATATAACAATTAATAATATTACTGCTGCTTTTGAACCATCTATTGATTACGTAGTAACAAAAATACCTAGATTTAATTTTGAAAAATTTCATAATGTAAATAATAAATTAACTACACAAATGAAATCAATAGGAGAAATTATGTCAATAGGTAGATCTTTTCAAGAATCAATACAAAAAGCATTATGTAGTTTAGAAATAGGTATTAATGGTTTTACACCTAAAATAAATTTTAAAAAAAATAAAAAAAATATTAATTTAATTATACAAGAATTAAAAAAACCAGGACCAGATCGAATAAGATTTATTGCAGATGCTTTTAGAATGAAAATATCTATTGAAAAAATATATAATTATTCAAAAATAGATATGTGGTTTCTATATGAAATAAAAAATTTAGTTGATATTGAAAATAAAATAAAAACATTAGGTATAAAATGTTTATATAATAAAAAATATTTATATAAATTGAAAAAAAAGGGATTTTCTGATGGAAGATTATCTAATCTTTTTAATGTATCTGAACAAACAATAAGAAATTTGAGATATGAATATAATATTCATCCAGTATATAAAAGAGTAGATACATGTTCTGCTGAATTTAAAACTAATACTGCATATATATATTCAACATATGAAACAGAATGTGAAGCTAATCCTACTAATAACAAAAAAAAAATTATTATTTTAGGAAGTGGTCCAAATAGAATAGGACAAGGTATTGAATTTGATTATTGTTGTGTACATGCATCAATGATATTACGACAAAATAACTTTGAAACGATTATTGTAAATTGTAATCCAGAAACTGTTTCTACTGATTATGATATTTCAGATCGTTTATATTTTGAACCTATTACTTTAGAAAATATTTTAGAAATTGTTAGAATAGAAAAACCTAAAGGAATTATAGTTCAATATGGAGGACAAACTCCTTTAAATTTAGCTCAATCATTAGAAAATGAAGGAGTTAATATTATAGGTACAAGTCCATCTAATATTGATATCGCTGAAGATAGAAAAAAATTTCAACATATTATTAATTCTTTAAAATTAAAACAGTCTTTAAATTATGTAGTAAAAAATTTAAATAAGGCTTTAGAAAAGGCAGAAATGATTGGTTATCCTATTATAGTTAGACCTTCATATGTTTTAGGTGGAAAGTTTATGGAAATAATATATGATAAAAAAGAATTAAAAAATTATTTTTTATTAAAAAATAAGAAAAATAATTCTATTTTATTGGAAAAATTTTTAAATAATTCAATAGAAGTAGATGTAGATGCTATTTGTGATAAAAAAAATGTTTTTATTGGTGGTATTATGGAACATATTGAACAAGCAGGCATACATTCTGGAGATTCTGCCTGTTCTTTACCAACACGAACTTTAAGTAAAAAAATTTTAAATAAAATTCGTTATCAAACTAAAAAAATAGCCATAAAAATTAATGTATGTGGATTAATAAATATACAATTTGCCATTAAAAAAAAAGAAATTTATTTAATAGAAGTTAATCCTAGAGCATCTAGAACTATTCCTTTTATTTCTAAAGCAATAAATATTCCATTAGCAAAAATAGGAGCATTAATAATGGTAGGAAAATCTTTATCTAGTTTAAATATTATAAAAGAAATTATTCCACCATATTTTTCTGTTAAAGAAGTTGTATTACCTTTTAATAAATTTGATAATATAGATCCTATTTTGGGTCCTGAAATGCGGTCTACAGGAGAAGTTATGGGTATTGGTAATTCTTTTTCTGAGGCATTTTATAAAACAATGTTAGGAACTAAAACTTTTATTAATAAAAATGGTATTATATTAATATCAATTAAAAATAAAGATAAAAAATTTATAATTCCATTAGCTAAAAAATTAATAAATTATGGTTTTAAAATTGAAGCTACATATGGAACAGCAAAATTTTTACAGAAAGCTAAATTATTAATTAAAATTGTTAGAAAACCAAAAGAAAATATTCCAAATATAATTAATTTTATAAAAAATAAAAGATATACTTATATTATTAATACTGCAGAAAAAAAACAATCTATTCAAAATTCTAAATTAATACGTATTTTAGCTTTAAAAAATAATATTTATTATAATACTACTATTAATGGAGCCATTGCTACTATAAATGCAATAAAACATGATTTTAAAAATCAAATATTTTCTTTACAAGAAAGACATAAACAATTATTAAGAAAATAATTATCATTGTAATATATATAAATAAAATTTTTTATAAATAAAATGTTAAATTTTAAAAAATCTTTTAATTTAGATAAAAAAAATGATTTTAGTAAAAAATTAAAATTAATTCATTTAAATGATTTACAATTAATTATTATTAAAGGTCCTGATAGTAAAATTTTTTTACAAAATCAGTTAACAATTAATATAAATGAATTAGATAATAATATTAAATTTTTTAATGCCCTTCATTGTAATTCACAAGGTAAAGTATTAACAAATATGTATATTTATAAAGATTTTAATAATAATTATCAATGTATTATAAAAAAAAATATAATTAAAAAATATTTAACAGACATTAAAAAATATACATTAATATATAATATTAAGATTATTTTAAATACTAAAAAAAATTTCTTTGGATTATCAGGAAAAAATTTAGAAAATATTATGTCAAAAACATTTAAGAATATTAATTTTTTTTCAAAAAAAAAATCATTATTTTTTATAAAAGAATATATTATATTAAAATTTGTTGATTATTATAATTATTATTTTATAATTTTATCAAAAAAAAATTCTAATTTTTTTATAAAAAATTTTCTTCTTAAAAATAAAATTAATATGTCTAATTTTAATTATTGGATTAAATTTAATATGGAAATAGGATATCCTATTATTGACAATATTAATAATTATAATTCATTTTTACCACAACAAATTAATATGGAAAAATTTAATGCGATTAATTATAATAAAGGTTGTTATTTAGGACAAGAAATAATTAGTAGTTTCAAATTTAGAAATAAAAAGAATAAAATGTTATTTTTATTAGAAGGAGAAATAAATTTTGTACCTTTATATAATGATTTATTAGAATTAAAAAATAACATTAAAAATAAATGGGAAATTATAAAAGGAAGTAGAATTTTAAAATTTTTAAAAATAAAAAAAAATGTAATTTGGATACAAGTTATTTTTAAAAATAATATTTTAAAAAATTCCTTAATTAGATTTAATAAAGATAAAAAAAATATTTTTTTTATTGTAAAAAAATTTGAATAATTGTAAAAAATTATTTTCTAAAAATGTTATATTAATAATATATTTTTTTAAATATAATTATATTTTGATTCTAAAAATTATATATTTTCTACTTACATTAAGTAAAAGATATATAAAGTATAAAATTTTAATATTATTATTTTTAATAATAAAAGGTTTAAATAAAATGAGAAAAATAACTATTTTTTTTATAATCATAATTATAACTAATATTTGTAATATTGCAAATGCTGAATCTAATAATAATTATTGGTATTTTGGTCCTAAAATAGGATGGTCGCAATATAATAATATTAAATTATTTGGTAAAGATATAAATAATAAATCTTATAGTCATTTTAATAATATTAGTCCTGGATTTTTTTTTGGATATCAAGAAAATAATTTTTTAAGTTTTGAAATGGGATTTGATTGGTTAGGTATAATTAGAAAAAATATTCAAGATCAAAACATTAAAAATTTTTTTGAATCTAATGGATTACAATTAAGTACTAAAATTAAATTTCCTATATATAAAAAATTATCCTTATATAGTCGTTTTGGTGGTTTTTTTGCTAAAACAACTAATAAACAAAGTAATTATGATAAAAAAATTGATGAATCATATTATAGTGCTTCTCCATTATTTGCTTTTGGTGGAGAATATAAAATAAATAAAAATTGGTCATCTAGATTAGAATATCAATGGATAAAAAATATTGGAAATAAAAATATTTTTAATTTAGGTCAAAAAACAAATAATTCTATTCTTAGTATAAGTATATTTTATAAATTTATTAATACACATCAACCTCGTTTACCATCAATAAGAAATTTTATAAATAATATAAAAAATAAAAAACATAATAATTTTGAAAATAAAAATTTAGTATATAAAGTATTTTTTAATTTTGATGATTTTAATCTTCATAAAGAAGCAAAAAAAATATTAGATAAAATTATTAATAAAAATAAAAAAAATAATAAAAAATTTTTAAATACTGAATTATTAATATTAGGACACTCTGATTTTTTAGGAGAAAAAATTTATAATAAATCTTTATCTCAAAAAAGAGCTGAAAAAGTAATTGAATATTTAAATTCTAAAAAAAATAATAATTTTTGTAAAAAAGTTATTGTTAAAGGTTTAGGTAGTTTACCGATTAATAAAAATTGTATTTTAATAAAAAATTATAAACTTTTAAAAAAATGTTTAGTTTTAGATCGTTATGTTGAAATAAAATTTCTTAAAAATTATAAAACTTATAAATTTTATTTTAATAATAATTTATTATATGATAATAATTTTAAAACTATTTATATATTTAATAATTGTAAAAAATAAATTTTATTATAGAAATAATTTTTTATGTTTTTGTTTATTTAAGTAGAAAATTATAAAGTAAATTAACTTTTTTTAAATTATTATCTAAGTAATAATATATATATTTTGATCATTATATAAATAGATATAAACATGCAAAAAATTTTTTCATGTTTGTATCTATATTTAGATGAATTAAAATACGAAAATATAATTTTCACTTTTTATAAAAAATGCCCGAAGGTGGAATTGAACCACCGACACGGGGATTTTCAGTCCACTGCTCTACCAACTGAGCTATCCGGGCAAAATAATTATAAAAACATGTCAAAAATTAAAATATATTATGCCAATATTTATAATAAAACGTCAATGTTTTTATGTTAAAATTAAATAATAATTAAATAATAATTAAATTATATTTTTATTTTTAAAAAAATTTTAAGTAGGATACTTTATATAAGTAGTTATTAATAAAATGAATATTTTAATATAAATAATATTTTATTAAAAAATAAAAATTTTTTAAAAGACCTTGAAAGATATAAAATATGTCCTTATCTTTCAAATCACATTAATTAAAATAAATTAGAATTAGTTTATAAAATATTGACTAAACTTCTTAAAAGGAGAATTATTAAATGAATATTCGTCCATTACATGATCGTGTTATTGTAAGAAGAAAAGAAGTTGAATCTAAATCTGCAGGTGGAATTGTTTTAACAGGATCTGCTGCAGGAAAATCTACTCGAGGAGAAGTATTAGCAGTAGGAAGAGGACGTATTTTAGAAAATGGAACAGTAAAACCATTAGATGTAAAAAAAGGTGATATAATTATTTTTAACGATGGTTATAGTGTAAAAACAGAAAAAATTGATAATGAAGAAATCTTAATAATGTCTGAAAGTGATATTTTAGCTATTGTTAAATAATAAAATTATCATGAAATAAATATACAAAGTATGTTTAATTTAATATGAAAATGAATTAAGGAATATTAAAAATGGCAGCTAAAGACGTAAAATTTGGTAATGACGCACGTGTAAAAATGTTACGAGGTGTAAACGTACTAGCAGATGCAGTTAAAATTACTCTTGGACCTAAAGGTAGAAATGTAGTATTAGATAAATCATTTGGAGCTCCAGCTATAACTAAAGATGGAGTAACAGTTGCTAGAGAAATAGAATTAGAAGATAAGTTTGAGAATATGGGAGCACAAATGGTTAAGGAAGTCGCTTCTAAAGCTAATGATGTAGCAGGTGATGGTACAACTACAGCAAGTGTATTAGCTCAATCTATTGTTAGTGAAGGGTTAAAAGCAGTTGCTGCGGGTATGAATCCTATGGATTTAAAAAGAGGAATAGACAAAGCTGTTATAGCCGCTGTAGAAGAATTAAAAGTTATTTCAGTTCCTTGTTCTAATTCAAAATCTATAGCTCAAGTAGGAACTATTTCTGCAAATGCAGATGAAACTGTAGGTGATTTAATTGCTCAAGCAATGAAAAGAGTAGGTAAAGAAGGAGTTATTACAGTTGAAGAAGGAACTGGATTACAAGATGAATTAGATGTAGTAGAAGGTATGCAATTTGATAGAGGATATTTATCGCCTTATTTTATTAATAAATCAGATTCAGGTACTGTAGAACTTGATAATCCATATTTACTTTTAGTCGATAAAAAACTTTCAAATATCAGAGAAATTTTACCTATTTTAGAAATAGTTGCAAAATCAAGTAAATCATTATTAATTATAGCTGAAGATGTTGATGGAGAAGCATTAGCAACTTTAGTTGTTAACACTATGCGTGGTGTAGTAAAAGTTGCTGCAGTAAAAGCACCTGGTTTTGGAGATCGTCGTAAAGCTATGTTACAAGATGTTGCTATACTTACAGGTGGTAATGTTATTTCAGAAGAAATTGGTTTAGAATTAGAAAAAGCTACATTAGATGATCTTGGACAAGCTAAACGTATAGTTATTAATAAAGATACAACAACAATTATAGATGGCATGGGTAAACAAGAAAATATTTCAGGAAGAGTAAATCAAATAAGACAACAAATAGATGAAGCAACTTCTGATTATGACCGTGAAAAACTTCAAGAAAGAGTAGCTAAATTAGCAGGAGGAGTTGCAGTATTAAAAGTTGGTGCAGCTACAGAAGTCGAAATGAAAGAAAAAAAAGCTAGAGTAGAAGATGCATTACATGCAACTAGAGCAGCTGTAGAAGAAGGTGTTGTAGCTGGTGGTGGAGTAGCTTTAGTACGTGTAGCAGCAAAGTTAATGAATTTAACTGGTCAAAATGAAGACCAAAACATGGGTATAAAAGTAGCATTAAGAGCAATGGAAGCACCTTTACGTCAAATAGTTTCTAATGCTGGAGAAGAACCATCAGTAGTAGCAAATAATGTTAAGGATGGTCATGGTAATTATGGATATAATGCTGCAAATGAAGAATATGGAGATATGATTAAATTTGGAATTTTAGACCCAACTAAGGTTACACGATCAGCTTTACAATATTCTGCATCTGTAGCAGGACTTATGATTACTACAGAATGTATGGTTACAGATTTACCAAAAGATGAAAAATCAGAAATATCTAATACACCTCCAGGTGGAATGGGTGGTGGTATGGGTGGTATGATGTAATTTATTTAATAAATAAAATAAGAAATTATTATTTAAAATTTTAATATAAAATATTACAAATTTATTGATTTATTTATATAGCTGTGCATTTATTTAAGGCACAGCTTTTTTTTTTATTTAATAAAAATTTTATTTTTTTTACCATTAATATCTTTTATTAATTTAGGAACTAAAAATCCGGATAAAAATGGTAATATTTTTCTCATAATTTTTTTTGCTTTATTTTCTGAGACATTAAAATGTCTATTACCTTCTACTTTATCTAATAAATGTAAATAGTATGGAATTATACCAATATTAAATAAATTATTACTTAATTTAATTAAAGTTTTATAATTATCATTAATATTTTTTAATAAAACACTTTGATTTAAAATAGTAATACCGCTTTTTTTAAGAAGATAAATTTTATTAAATAAATTTTCACTAATTTCATTTGAATGATTAATATGTGTAACAAGTACTATGTTTAATCTACATTTACTAAAAATTTTTATTAAATTATTAGTAATTCTTTCAGGAATAATAGAAATTATTCTAGTATGTATTCTTAATATTTTAATATGAGATATAGTTTCAATATCTTTAATTAATAAATTAATTTTATAATCGTTTATAACTAATGGATCTCCTCCTGAAAAAATAACTTCATTTATTTCTTTATGTTTTTTTATATAATTAATTATTTTTATCCAATCATATTTTTTCATTGAATTAATTTTTTTAATTTTTTTACGAAAACAGTATCTGCAATGTACTGCACAAATTCCTGTTATTAATATTAATACTCTATTATAATATTTATGTATCATTCCTGGGATAATATAATTTTCATTTAATAGATTACTATTATATTTTTTATGAAAAATTAATTCATTTTTATTAAAGATAAATTGTAATAAAATAGGATCTCTATAATTTTTTTTTTCTATTTTTTTAATAAAAATTTTAGGTAATTTAATTTTAAAAGATATATTTTTTTTTTTACATAAAAATTGTTTAATATTTTGTTTTTTTATTTTTGTTATTTTTATAAGATCAATATTATTATTAACAGTATTTTTTAATTGTTTTAACCATAATTTTTTCATAAAATTATTTTATATTTTTAAAATAATATTATTATAAATGAAAATATTTTTTTCAAAAAAGGTAAAATATTAATGATTAATTATTGTAGTAATAATTTTAGAATTGGTATGAAATTTATATTTTCTAATCAACCTTATATTATAGAAAATAATGAATTTGTAAAACCTGGTAAAGGACAATCTTTTGTAAGAATAAAAATGAGAAATTTAATTAATGAAAAATTAATTGATAAAACATTTAAATCTACTGATACATTAAATACTGCAGATATTTTAGAAAAAAAATTAATTTATTTATATAGTGAAAAAGAAGATTTTTTTTATTTTATGAATAAAAAAAATTTTGAACAAATTTTAATTGATAAAAAAGTTATTAAAAATAAAAAAAAATGGTTAATATCTCAATTTAATTATAATATAACATTTTGGAATCAATTACCTATATTTTTAACATTACCAAATTTTATTAATTTAAAGGTAATTAATACAAATTTAATGTCTAAAAAAGGAGAGACAATAAATAATAATAAATTAGCTGTATTAAGTAATAAAGAAGTAATAAAAGTTCCAAATTTTATTAAAATTGGAGATATTATTAAAATTGATATAAGAAAAAAAAAATATATCTCTCGTATCAAATAACTAATATTATTAAAAATAATAATTATATGAAAAATTTTAATGGATTACCTAATATGAATATTTATTCTTTAATAAAACGTTCTTTTATAATTAAAAAAATTAGAAATTTTTTTGATAAAAAAAAATTTATTGAAGTAGACACTCCCATATTAACACAATTTGAAAATACTAATGTTTATTTAAAACAATTTAAAACAAATTTTATTCATTATAAAAAAAAAAAAAAATTTTTTTTAGTTACTAGTCCTGAGTACCATATGAAAAGAATACTTTCATTAAAAATGAATAAATCAATATATCAAATATGTCATAGTTTTCGTAATGAAGAATTAGGTAAATATCATAATCCCGAATTTACTATGTTAGAATGGTATCACATTAATTATAATTTAAAACAATTAATAAATGAAGTTGATAATTTTTTTATAGAATTTGGTTTTAATAAATTAAAAAAATATTCTTATAAAGAAATTTTTTTAAAATATTTTAAAATAAATCCTTTTTTTATTAGTAAAAAAAAATTATTTATTATTGCTAAAAAATTAGGTTTTATTAATTTTAGAAAAAATAATGTAATTGATGATTATTTACAAATATTATTTGATTTATATATTGTACCTAAATTAGGATTTTTATCACCTGTATTAATATATAATTTTCCTGCATCACAAAGAACTACTGAAACTATTAATAAAAATAATTGTTTTTTAGCAAATAGATTTGAAATATTTTTTAAAGGTGTTGAATTAGGTAATGGATTTCATGAGCTTAGAAATAGTTATGAACAAAAAAAAAGATTTGATGAAGACAATAAAAAACTTAAATTAATAGGATTACCTTGTAAAAAAATAGATTACTATTTATTAAAAGCTATGAAATATGGAATACCTGATTGTTCAGGAATGGCTATTGGATTAGATAGATTTATTATGTTTTTATTAAAAAAAAAATCTATTCACGAAATTATAAATTTTTCTATAAATATATCTTAAAATAAGATATTTATTTTATAATATTAAAAGTAATAATTTTCTAATTTTTATTTTAATATTTTTTTTGAAAATTTAAATTAAATTTAATTATTTTAAGTCTAAATAAAATAATAATTTAAACTTAAGTTAAAATAATTTATTATTTTTCCTTTTTTAAAAATAAATAAAATTTTTTTTGTAAAAACTATTAATATATATTTTTATATTTAAGTTTTACTTTTATTTATTAATATTATTTATATTAAGAAATATTTATATTTTTCATAATATTATTAAATCTAACTAAAATTTTATTATTAAACTAAATAATATTTTAAATATAAAAATTATTTTTCATATAAAATAAATAAATTACATAAGTTTTTAAAATTAAATTATTAAAAGAAAACATTTTATAAGTAAAGTATATTATTTAAAATATATATATTTTAAAATAATAATTTTTAGTTAAATCAATGTTTTAAAATTATTTATTTAAAAAATTTTCTTTCTTTTTTTTATAAAATTAAATAATAAATATTTACAATTTTAAAAAAAATTTATATTTATTTAATTAATAATCTTATCTTTTTTTTAAATCAAATAATAATTATTTTATCAATTAGTTTATTAATTATATTTAAATGTTTTATAAATAATTTATTTAAAACTTCATAATTGAAAAAATTATAATATTTGTTTTTTTTAATATTTATTTTATAAATTTTAGTAAATAAAAATATTAAATAATTATTTATTATAAATCTTTTTTATTAATATATAACTAAAAATTTATAATTAATGATTTAAATAATAAATATTATATATATAAATATATTTTTTTCTTATTTTATTAAAATAATTTTTATAAAAATTTTATTAAAGATAAAATATTATTTTTTCTGGAATATTTAAATTTATAATTTTTTATTAATTTTTAATTCAAGGATATTTTTTATGAAAGTAAATAATAATTTAATATGGTTAGATTTAGAAATGACAGGTCTTAATCCAAATAAAGATCATATAATTGAAATTTCTACTATTATTACTAATTACAACTTAGAAATTATAGCTATAGGACCTATAATACCAATATATCAAAATAATATTATTTTAAACTTAATGAATAAGTGGAATAAAAATATACACCAAAAAAATGGACTTATTAATAAAATTAAAAATAGTAAATTTAATGAAAAAAAAGCAGAATCATATACTTTAAATTTTTTAAAATTGTGGATTAAACCACAAAGTTCACCTTTATGTGGTAATAGTATATATAAAGATAGAATTTTTTTATATAATTATATGCCAACATTAGAAAAATATTTTCACTATCGTAATATTGATGTGAGTACATTAAAAGAACTTATTAAAAGATGGAATCCAAATATTTTTATTAAATTTAAAAAAAAAAAATATCAACATAATGCATTTAATGATATATATCAATCAATAGAAGAATTAAGATTTTATCAAAATCATTTTTTTAAAAAATAATATTTTAAATATTTATTGACAAATGAAATTATTATTTAATAATATTAGTTATTATATTTAATTATTTTGCGGGAATAGCTCAGGATGGTAGAGTACAACCTTGCCATGGTTGGGGTCGCGAGTTCGAATCTCGTTTCCCGCTTAACAATTAATTATAAATATTATGATTTTTCATGTTATATTTATAAAATAATCTTTCAAATTAATTATTAATGTTTATTAAAATTTTACCAAAAAATGTTATTAAAAGAATAGCTGCTGGAGAAGTAATTGATAGACCAGCTACTGTAATTAAAGAATTAATTGAAAATAGTATTGATGCTAAAGCATCTCAAATAAATATTTTTGTAGAAAAAGGAGGTATAAAACTTATTTATATAAATGATAATGGTACTGGAATGAATAAAAAAAACTTAACTTTATGTATAAAAAAATATGCTACAAATAAAATTTATGATTTAAATGATTTAGATTCATTTAAGAGTTTTGGATTTAGAGGAGAAGCTTTAACTAGTATCAAAGATATATCTAGAATGACTATAACATCTAAAACATTAAAGCAAAAAATAGCATGGCAATTATATACAGAAGGATTTAATAAAAAAATAATTTATTTAAAACCAATTTCTCATCCTATAGGTACTACTGTTGTTTTATCTGATCTTTTTTATAATTTTCCTGCAAGAAGAAAATATATTTCTAATGAAAGAATCGAATTTATATATATTAAGAACATAATTAAAAAAATTGTTTTAATAAAATTAAAAATAGGAATAAAATTTAAATATAACAATAAAATTATTTATAATTTTAAACAAATAACAGATAATATTTCTTATATAAATAGAGTAAATATTATTTATGGTAATAATTTTGTAAAAAACTCATTAGAAATTAATTCAATTTATAAAAAAATAAAATTATATGGATTGTTAAATATATTTAATCAAAAAAAAAATTCTGGTAATTTTAAATATTTTTATGTTAATAATCGTATTATACATACTAAATTTATAAATCGTATTGTTCAAAAAATAATATTAAATAAATTTAGTAAAGATTATAAATATTCTTATTTAATTTATTTAGAAATAGAACCTAATTTAATTGATATAAATATTCATCCAAAAAAAATTGATGTATGTTTTTATAATATACAAACATTATATAATTTTATATATAAGAGTATTTTAAAAAAATTGTGTAATAATTTAATAAATAAAATATGTAAAAATAATATTATTAATTCTATTGATAATAATAAAGATAATAAATTAAAATTAGATGATTCAAAAGATTTTTTTATTCAAAAAAATTTTCCAAAAAAAACAAAATTTTTATTTAATAATATAGAAAAAAAAAAATTAGTATATTTAGATAATATACCAATATTTAATTTTAAAAATTTTGGTAAATTTTTAATAATCTTAAAAAATACTTATATCATTGTTGAAAAAAATAATTTTTTGTATTCTATTTTAATAAAAAAATTAATATTTTTATTATTAAACATAAAAATAAAATTACATTTAAAAAATAAAAATATTATAAAAAGTACTCAAGTTAATATTAAAACAAAAATAAATAAAAAAGAGTATTTTTGTTTATATAAAATAAAAAATTTTTTACAAAAATTAGGATTTATTATTTTGTTAAATAATGAATATACTATAAATATAACATGTGTACCTATTTTTTCATCATTTTCTATTTTTAATATAAAAAATTTTTTTTTTAATTTATTAAAATATTTTTTAAATATAAAAATAATTTCTTTAAAAAAAATTATAGAATGGGTTATCAATTATATAATAAATATTTCTAAAATATGGAATTTTTATAATATAATAGATTTATTAATGGAATTAGAATTATTAAAATTAGAACAAAATAATTTTTCAATAAAAGAATTATTTTGTACAATAAATATATAAATTATATTAATGCATAATAAAAATAAAAAATTACCTATTGCTATTTTTTTAATGGGGACAACGGCATCTAAAAAAACTTATTTAGCTACTCGTTTAGCTAAAATTTTACCTATTGAATTAATTAGCGTAGATTCTTCTTTAATTTATAAAAAAATGAATATAGGAACAGATAAACCTCAAAAAACTGATATTTTTTATGAAAAACATTGGTTAATTGATATTAAAGAACCTTATCAATCTTATTCTGTTATGGAATTTTATAATGATGTTTTAAATATTATGAATAAAATTACTAAAAAAGGTAAAATACCATTTTTAGTTGGAGGTAGTATGTTTTATTATAACAAATTAATAAATACTATGTCTCCTTTACCAGCTTCAAACATTGATATTCGTAATATAATTACAAAACAAATAAATAAAAAAATATATAATTCATATCATGATATGTTAAAAAAAATAGATTCTATTTCTGCAACAAAAATTCATTATAATGATAATCAAAGAAATTTAAGAGCTTTAGAAATATTTTTTTTAACAGGAAAAACTTTAAGTGAATTAATAAAAATTCCTGGTAAAAAAATTCCTTATAAAATATATCAATTTGGACTAACTTATTATGATCGTAATATATTATATAATAATATAGAAAAAAGAATTTTTAAAATGTTAAAATTAGGATTTGAAAAAGAAGTGCGTTACCTTATTAAAAATAAGTATTTAAAAATTAATTTTCCTTCTATTCGTTGTATTGGATATAAACAGATGTTTTTATATATATTAAATAAAATTAATTATAATGAAATGATAAAACAAACAGTAATTGCAACACGTCATTTAGCAAAAAAACAATTAACTTGGTTACGTCATTGGGAAAATATATGTTTATTAGATAGTAATGATATAAGTAAAGCTTATAATTATATTCAAAAATTTATTAAAAAGAAGTTAATTTAAAAAATATTTAATATTTTATGATATATTTATTAATTATAAATAATTAATCGAAATAATATGGAAAATATTATATTTGGAATATATTCTATTATTAATGTTTTAAAAGAAAATCCTATTTCTTTAAAAAGAATATTTATTCTAAATAGCAAAAAAAAAACTAATAAAATTAAAGAATTATTATTTTATGCTAATAAACATAATATTAATGTACATAAAGTAAGTAAAAAATGGTTAAATAAAAAAACTAGTAATAGTATCCATCAAGGATGTATAGGTTTTATAAATAAAACAAAATCTTTTAATGAAAAAGATATTATTAATATAATAAATATAACAAAAAAAATATTAATTTTAATTTTAGACAGAATTACTGATCCTCATAATTTTGGAGCATGTATTAGAAGTGCAGTTGCAGCTAAAGTTAGTATGATTATTTTACCTAAAAATTATTCAGTTAAAATAAATGCTACCGTTAAAAAAGTATCTTGTGGAACATCAGAAAATATTCCAATTATTTTTGTAAAAAATATTCTCAATACTATTAAAATTTTAAAAAAATATAATATATTTATTATTGGTGCTGATAATAATCAAAAAAATAAAATTTTTTATAATTATAAATTATCTTATCCTATATGTTTAATAATGGGATCAGAAAATAAAGGAATAAAATCTATTATAAAAAAAAATTGTGATGAATTATTTTCTATACCTATACGTAATAATGTAAATTCATTAAATGTTTCTGTAGCTACTGGAATTTTTTTATTTGAAATAATTAGACAAAATCATTTTTTATAATTTTAAAATTTTTATATTAATTATTTATAAAATATATATTTAAAAATAATTTATTTTATGTGCTAATAAATAAAAATTAGGAGTAAATATGAACAATCCCTTATTATCTTATTTTTTATTACCTCCTTTTAATAAAATAACTAATAATTGTATGATTCCTGCCATTAAAATTACAATTAATTTATGTAAAAAAAAAATAAATAAAATTTTAAATGAAAATAAAAATAATTATAATTGGCAAAATTTTTGTCAACCAATATTAGAATTACATGAAAAATTATATCGTATTTTTTCTCCAATAAATCATTTAAATTATGTATGTAATAACAAAGAAATAAGAAAAATTTATGAAATTACTACACAAATGATTACTGATTATAATATATGGATTCAACAAAATACACAATTATATAATGCTTATATACAAATAAAAAATAATCAAAATAATTTAAATTTTAATAAATTACAGATAAAATCTATTGATGATATAATACGTGATTTTAAATTATCAGGAATTTTATTAAGTCAAGAAAAAAAAAAAAAATATTCCCTAATAATAACATATTTATCAAAATTACAAAATAATTTTAATAATAATGTATTTGATAGTACTTTAAAATGGGAAAAAAATATAACAGATAAAAAAAAATTAACTGGCATACCAAATTATATAATAAATATTATGGCTAATAATGCTTTACAAAAAAACAAAAAAGGATATCTAATTACTTTAGATATGCCTATATATTTATCAATAATTACATATTCAAAAAATATAAATTTAAGAAAAAAAATATATTATAAATATAATACAAGAGCTTCTTCTATTAGTTCTAATAAATTAGATAATGAACCTATTATAATGAAAGAATTGTCTTTAAGATTAAAATTATCAAATTTATTAGGATATAATTCTTATTCTGAACAATCTCTAACTACTAAATCAGCAAAAAAAATTAATAATGTTTTATTATTTTTATATAAATTAATTAAATTATCTAAAAAACAAGCAAAAAAAGAAGTATATAATCTAAAACAATTTATTAAAAAAAAATATAACATAATTAATATTAATCCATGGGATATAACTTTTTTTTCAGAAAAATATAAATTTTATTTATATGGTATTAATGATAATAATATACGTAATTATTTTCCAATTTCTTCAGTTATGAAAGGTATGTTTAAAATTGTAAAAAAAATATATGGTTTATTATTTAAACAAAGAAAAATATCAGTTTGGAATAAAGATGTTATTTTTTTCGATGTTTTTAATTCCGATAATAAATTATATGGTAGTATATATTTTGATTTATATATTCGTTCAGAAAAAAGAAATGGAGCTTGGATGGATATATGTCAAACTAAAATGTTAAAAAATGATAAAATATTACAATATCCAGTAGCTTATGTAAATTGTAACTTTACTCCTTCAATAAATAATATTTTTTTATTAAATCATAATGAAGTTTTAACTTTATTTCATGAATTTGGACATGCTTTACATCATATTACTTCAAAAATAGAAATACCAAATATATCAGGAATTAATGGGATTCCTTTAGATATAATAGAATATCCTAGTCAATTTATGGAATATTGGTGTTGGGAATTAAAATCGTTAAAAATTATTTCTAGTCATTATCAAAACAATGAAAATCTACCTATAGATGTAATGAATAAATTAATTTCATCTAAAAAATATAATGCTGCTTTATCTCTTATGCGTCAAATAGAATTAAGTTTATTTGATATAAAAATTCATAATGAATTTAATCCTAAAAAAAATAATGATCAAATATTAGATTTAATAGAAAAAATTAGAAAAAATTTAATAACAATTACACCTATTCCTAAATGGAATAAATATACTAATGTATTTAATCATATTTTTGGTGGAGAATATGCAGCTGGATATTATAGTTATTTATGGTCAGAACAATTAGCTGCAGATTCATTTTTTTATTTTAAAAAAAATGGATTATTTAATCCTGTAATAGGGAAAAAATTCTTAGATAATCTTTTATCTTTAGGTAGCTCTCAAGATCCTATTATTTTATTTGAAAAATTTAGAGGTAAAAAATTAAATAGTGATTCTTTACTCTTACAAAGAGGTATTAAAATATAAATAAATATTTATTTATTTATATTTATGTAAAATTATTTTATACATAAGGTTTATAAAAATCTAATTTTATGAAAAATATTCGTAATTTTTCAATTATTGCTCATATTGATCATGGTAAATCAACATTAGCAGATAGATTAATAGAAATATGTGGTGGATTATCAAAAAGAGAAATGACATCTCAAGTTTTGGATAGTATGATTTTAGAAAAAGAAAGAGGTATTACAATAAAAGCACAAAGTGTTTCTTTAAGTTATAAAACTAAGAATAATAATTTATATAAATTAAATTTTATTGATACACCAGGACATGTTGATTTTTCTTATGAAGTTTCTAGATCTTTATCAGCATGTGAAGGTGCTTTATTATTAGTAGATGCTACCCAAGGTATAGAAGCACAAACTTTATCTAATTGTAATACTGCTTTTAAAATGGGATTAAAAGTCTTACCTGTAATTAATAAAATTGATTTATTAACTGCAGATATTGAAAAAACAAAAAAAGAAATAAAAGAAATTATAGGAATTAAATCTCAAAAAATTTTAAAATGTTCAGCTAAAACTGGATTAGGAGTTAAAAAAATAATAGAAAATTTAATTAAAATTATTCCACCACCTAAAGGTAATATTAATACATTTTTACAAGCTTTAATTATAGATTCATGGTTTGATAATTATTTAGGAGTTGTAGGATTAATTTGTATTAAAAATGGACAAATTTATAAAGGAATGAAAATAGTAATAATGAATACAAAAAAAAAATATTTTGTAGATAAAATTGGTATTTTTACACCTAAAAAAATAGAATTAGATAATTTAAAATGTGGTGAAGTAGGTTGGATAGTATTAGGTATAAAAAATATAAATGATGTCCCTGTAGGAGCTACAATAACGTCATATACAAAACCTGCTACTTCTATATTAGATGGTTTTAAAAAAAGTATTCCTAAAGTTTTTGCTGGATTATTTCCAGCTATATCTAATGAATATCAAACATTTAGTAATGCATTAAAAAAATTAAGTTTAAATGATTCTTCTTTATTTTTTGAACCAGAAAATTCTGATATATTAGGTTTTGGGTTTAGATGTGGTTTTTTAGGTTTATTACATATGGAAATTATACAACAACGTTTATTACAAGAATATAATATAGATATTATTATGACTACACCTACTGTAAAATATCAAATAAAAACAATAAATAAAAAAATTTTATATGTAGATAATCCATCAAAATTTCCTTTATTTCATTTAATAAAAGAAATAAAAGAACCTATTTTAAAATGTAAAATTTTATCTCCTATAAAATATATAGGTAAGATTATTAAATTATGTATTTTAAAAAATGGAGTACAAGTAGACATAATATATCATGACAATAATGTAATTTTAATTTATGAAATACCTATGATTGAAGTTATTATAAATTTTTTTGATCAATTAAAATCTATTACAAAAGGATATGCATCTTTAGATTATAATTTTATAAAATTTAAAAAATCTGATTTAGTTTGTATGAATGTATTAATTAATAAAAAATGTGTTGATGCACTAACAACAATTATATATAAAAAAAAAATATATTCTTATGGTCGTATATTGGTAGAAAAATTAAAAAAACTAATACCTAGACAACAATTTGATATTATTATTCAAGCAGTAATTGGGAAAAAAATTATTTCTAGTACTACTATTAAACAATTACGTAAAAATGTTATTGCTAAATGTTATGGTGGAGATATTAGTAGAAAAAAAAAATTAATTCAAAAACAAAAAGAAGGGAAAAAACGTATGAAAAATTTTGGAAATGTTTTATTACCATCTTCAATTTTTTTAGCTATATTACAAATAACAAAATAATTTATGTAAAATATGAATAACATGAATAAGATAAATATAAAAATATTTTTTTTAAGTATTTTATTGTTAGGTTTTATATATTTTTTTTACAAAATAAAAATATTAAAAAATTTTTATTTATATAAAAATATTAAAAATTTATATAAATATATGAAAAAAAAAGATTGGATAAAACAAATAAAATTTTTAATTTTTATAATATTATTTATTTTTATAATACGTTTATTTATATATGAACCTTTTTATATACTTTCTGATTCTATGATGCCAACTTTATTATCAGGTGATTTTATTTTAGTAAATAAATTTATTTATGGTATTAAAAATCCTTTAAATAATAAATATATTATTAAAAATAAATTTCCAAAAAGAGGAGATATTGTTGTTTTTAAATTTCCTAAAAATGTTAAAAAAAAATATATTAAAAGAATTATTGGACTACCAGGTGATTTTATTTTTTATGATCAAAAAAATAAACAAATTATATTATATTCTAAAAGAAATATAAAAAAATATATTATTAAATATAATAATCTTCAAAAAAGTAATTTTTTTCATATTTTTATTAAAAATAAAAAAAAAATTTATAATTTTAAAAAAAATTTAATAAAACATCATTATTTTGGTAAATTAAGATTTTTTCAATATACAGAAAATATAAATAAATTACCACATAAAATTTTATTTTTACCAGAAATAAAAAATGAATTTTTAAAAATTTATAAACAAAAAAATTTTCCAAAATATACTTGGTTAGTTCCTGATAAATGTTATTTTGTGATGGGAGATAATCGTGATAAAAGTTATGATAGTAGATATTGGGGTTTTGTTAATAAAAAATATTTATTAGGAAAAGCAATTTTTATTTGGTTTAGTATTGGAAAAAATACAAATACACAATTTATTAAAATTAGATTTAATCGAATACATAAAATTAATTAGTTTTAAAATATATTATTTATTTTATATAATATATTTTAGATTAAAAATACAGTTATATGAATTTTATTATGATTAGTCAATTACAACAAAAATTAGGTTATATTTTTAATCATCAAGATTTATTATATCAAGCTTTAACACATAGAAGTGCAAGTAGTAAACATAACGAAAGATTAGAATTTTTAGGAGATTCTATTTTAAGTTATATAATTGCTAAAGCCTTATATAATAAATTTCCTAATGTAAATGAAGGTAATATGAGTCGTATGCGTGCTACTTTAGTTAGAGGAAATACTTTAGCTAGTATCGCAAGAGAATTTAAATTAGGTGAATATTTATTTTTAGGTCCTGGAGAATTTAAAAATGGAGGATATAATAGAGAATCTATTCTTGCAGATACTATGGAAGCTTTAATAGGTAGTATTTGCTTAGATAGTAATATAAAAATAGTAGAAAAAATAATATTAATTTGGTATCAACTAAGGTTAGAAAAAATATTACCAGGTAATAATCAAAAAGATCCTAAAACTAGATTACAAGAATATTTACAACAATCACATCTTCCATTACCTCATTATTTTGTTTTACAAATTAATGGAGAAATACATAATCAAAAATTTATAATACAATGTAAAATTAGTGGAATATCCACAATTATTACAGGAAAAGGTTCAAGTCGTCGTAAAGCAGAACAATCGGCTGCAGAGCAAGCCTTAAAAAAATTAGGCATTTAATTTAATAATTTTTTTTTTAATAAAAGGTAATTTATGTGAAAATAACATTTTCGTATTATGGTAAAATTTTAATTTTAGGAAGATCTAATGTAGGAAAATCTACCTTAATAAATACATTAATAGGTAAAAAAATTTCTATTATTTCTCATAAAATTAATACTACTAATTTTAATATAGTAGGAATATATAATAATAATTCTTATCAAATAGAATATATTGATACTCCAGGTAATATATTTTTTAATAAAATAAATTTTAATTTATTAATAAATAATAAATTTAATTTTATTTTATTTGTTTTAGATAGAAATAAATGGAATCATATAGAAAAAAAAATTTTGGAAATTTTAAATAAAATTAATATTCCAATAATATTAATTATTAATAAAGTTGATAAAATTAAAAATAAAAATATTTTATTACCATATATTAATTCTATTAAAAAAAAAATAAAATTTATTTTTTTATTTATAATTTCAGCTAAATATAAATTATATACTGATGTTATTAATAATTTTATTTGTAAAAATTTACCTAAAAAAAAACATCGTTATCCTAAAAATTATATTACAAATCAAACAAAAGAAATTATTATTAAAGAAATTATAAGAGAAAATATTATAAAATACATTCATAAAGAATTACCTTACTTAATAAATATTAAAATAAATAATATTCTCAAAGAAAAAATAAAAAAAAATGAAATAAAAATATTATTTTTAGTAAAAAATTTAAATCAAAAAAAAATAATAATAGGTAAAAAAGCAAAAAAATTAAAATTAATTAAATATCAATCTGAACAAAATATAGAAAATTTTTTTAAAAAAAAAATAAATTTAAAAATATGGGTACAAATTAAATAATTGGTAAAAATTAATTATGAGTATAATTGGTATTGGTATAGATGTAGTAGAAATTAGTAGAATTAAAAAAACATTTAAATATTTTGGAAAACGTTTTGTATATAGAATATTAACTCAATATGAATTATCTATTTATAAAAAAAATAAAAATAAAAAAATTAAAATTTTATCAAAATATTTTTCTGTTAAAGAAGCAGCAGTAAAAGCTCTTAATACTGGTTTTACTAATGGAATATTTTTTAATCAAATAGAACTTTTACATTATAAAAATGGCAAACCAAAATTAAAATTTTATAAGCAAGCTCTAAAAATTTTAAAAAATATAACTAATAGTTATTATATTCACGTTTCTTTATCAGATGAAATTAATTATACTTGTGCAATAGTTATAATTGAAAAATTATAAAATTTTATATAATATGTTTTTTTATTATATTATATGCTTTATGTATATTTTGAGTTTTAATCTTTGCTATTTCTAATTGTTTTAATGTATGACCTTTAGAAATTAATTTATCTGGATGATATTTACTGATTAATTTATGATATGCTCTTTTAATAGTTAAAAGATCATCATTATATTTAATTCCTAATAATTTATATGCTTGATCTAAATCAGATTTATCATTATTTGTATTTTGATAATTATTATAATTAAAATTATTGTTTGTTGTTTGTTCTTGAAATTGATAATAATTTTTATGAAAAAATAAATCTTTTTCATTAATATATTTATTTTTACATTTTAATTTATTAATTATTGTCATAATTTGGTATAAAGATATTTTTAATTCTTGAAATATGATAAATAATATTTGTCTAGTTTTTGGGTTTAAATATTTATTAATAAAAGATAATTCAAGTTGTATTTCTAAAAATTTATTTATTAAATAAGTATCTTTATAAATTACATAATCTAATTGATTTAATTTATAAATTAAAGGATAATCTTTTTTTTTACCACTTATAAATGATTTACGAACAAAAATAATATCTTTATTATTTAATTTCATTTTTTTTATTAGTTTTGTTGTAATAATTATATCATTATTACTAACAAAACCTTTTGATTTACTTATATATCCCATTACTTCAAAATTAATTTGGAGAAATATTTTTTTTATATTATAAATATCATAATTATTTTTAAAATAAAATTTATATATTTTATTAATTAAGTAGCTAATTAATATAATTATTATTATATTTATTAAATGATAAATAATCTTACAATTAACTATAAAACTTATTAAAAATAATAATAATTTTAACCAAAAAAACATATAAACCTCAATGAATATATTGAAATTATAATTTAATATAATAAATTATTAATTTATAAATATCTAAAATTTAATATATTATTAAATAATAAATATTGAATAAATTTAAAATAAAATTATTATAACTAATATAAAATATATTTTTTATATAGGATATAAAATGATAATTAAAAAAATAATATTTATTATAACAATAACATATTGTATATTTAATACATCTAGATGTATATCTACATCAATAGAAAATATTGATGGTATTGGATTTATTATAAATAATGAAATAGTTTCTAAAAAAAATATTTATGATATTTTAAATATATTTAATTATATTCATAATAATGAAAATGAATTATTAAATTCCATATTAGATATCAGTAATATTGAAGATTTAATAAAAAATAATATTTTTTTACAAATTATAAAAAATAACAATTTTTATATTTCTAGAAATAACTTAAATAATTTTATTTTAAATATGTATCAACAAAATAATATTAATGAAAATCTTTTAAAAAAAAGATTTGTAAAAAATCATATTAGTTATAAAATATATTTGAGTTTTATGAGAAAAAGTCTCTTAATTTATATGTTTAAAAATATTTTAATAAAAAATACAATAAATATTTTTGATGAAGAAATTAACTCTTTAAGTAATCAATTATATTTAAAATCTAAATTTCATAAAAAATATAACATCACTTTATTTTATTTAACAGTTAATAAATCAAAATCATTATTAAAAAATGATTTTAATTATAAATTAAGCTTAATATCTAAATTATTAAATATATTAAAAAATAATAAATTAAATAATCATATCAAAAATATTGAAAGTAATTTATTTATTTCTAATTCAAAAATAAAAAAAATAACTCTAAAAGGTATGGAAGATGAATTACCATTAATTTTAATTAATTATTTAGATAAATCAAAAAAAGGAAATATAATAGGTCCAATATATTTATATTCTAAAATTTTTATTTTAAAAATAAATAATATTGTATCAATTAATAATATTGATAATAAAAAAGTATTATTACGTTTTATATATATAGATAAATATAATTTTAATAAAAAAAACATCAAAAAAAAAATAAATTATATCTATTTTAATCTTTTAAAAAAAAAAATTACTTTTAAAAAAGCAATGAAATTAATTTTAGAAAATAAAAAAATAATTAAATTTAAAGAAAATATTATTTGGGTGCCATTAAATTCCTTTTACATAAATTTTCAAAAAATTTTAGGAAAATTAAAAATAAATCAATTTAGTTTACCTATTAAAATCTCTAATGGATATTATATAATTCAATTATTAAATGAAGAAAATAATCAAAAAACAAAAAATTTTTTTAAAAAAGAAGCTTATAATATTATTTTAAAACAAAATCTTGAAAAAGAATCTGATTTTTTTATTTATGAATATGCTAAAACAATATATATTAAAAACTTAATGAAATAATAAAAAAATAATATTATAATGTTATAAATTAATAAATATATATAAAATATATAGATTCTTTTAAAATAAAATTTTTTATGTATAAGAAATAATGTTATGAAAATCTTTCTTAAAAAAAATTATGGACAACATATATTAATTAATAAAAATATTATTAAAAATATTATTTTTTTAATAAATCCAAAATACCACCATAATATGGTTGAAATAGGACCAGGATTAGGTTCATTGACCATACCTATGACTAGTTATAATAAAAATTTTTCAGTTATTGAAATTGATAAAAATTTAATTAATATTTTAAAAAAAAATAAAATTTTAATAAATACAAATGTAAATTTTATATTAAATAATGTTTTAAATTTTAATTTTTTAAATTTAATAAAAAAATTTAAAAAAAGGATACGTATATTTGGAAGTTTACCGTATAATATTTCTACTACAATAATATTTTATTTATTTAAATATTTAAATAATATTAAAGATATTAATTTTATTATGCAAAAAGAAGTAGTAGATTGTTTAATTGCTCAACCAGGAGAAAAAAATTATGGTCGTTTAAGTATAATTACACAATTATTTTTTAAAATAAAATCTTTAATAAAGATTGAACCAAGTTCTTTTTTTCCAAAACCTAAAATAATTTCTAATATGATATATATGAGACCATACAATAATAATCCTTATAATCTAAATAACATTTTTTTTTTAAAAAAAATTATTAAACAAACTTTTAGTATGAGAAGAAAAATATTACGTAATAGTTTAATAAATTTATTTTCTATAGAAGAATTAAATTTTTTAGGTATCGATTATAAAATTCGTGCTGAAGATGTTTCAATATCAGAATATTGTCAGTTAGCTCATTGGTTAGAATTAAAAAATAAAAGGTTATAAACTTATGAAATCGTTATTATCTCAAGTTTATATAAAATCACATAGTATTTATATAAAATCTCAATCAATACCTACAGTTAATCGTTATGTTTTTGCATATACAATCACAATACATAATTTAGGTAAAAAAATATTACAATTAATTAGTCGTTATTGGACCATTACTAATGGTAATGGTCAAAAAACTCAAATATATGGAGAAGGAGTAATAGGTAAAAAACCATATATTAGACCAGGAAATGATTTTCATTATACTAGTGGAGCAATTTTAGAAACTCCAATTGGAATAATGCAGGGACATTATATTATGATAGATGAAAAAAATAATGTTTATCATGTAGATATTCCAATTTTTCGTTTAGCAATTAAAACTTACATTCATTAATATATAAAAAAATGACTACTTATCTTATTGGTGATATTCACGGATACTATAATGAATTTATTTCCTTGTTAAAAAAAATTCATTTTAATTGTAAAAAAGATCAATTATGGGTTACAGGAGATCTTATTGCAAGAGGTCCAGATTCTATAAAAGTATTATGTTATTTATATTCTATTAAAGATTCTGTAAAATTAGTTTTAGGAAATCATGACTTATATTTAATATCATTAGTCTTAGACTATAATATTAATAATAATTATAATAAAATTAATGATTCACAAATTTTACAATTATTAAAAAATGAAAAAATTATATTTATTGTAAATTATTGGTTAAAATATCAACCATTAATACAATATGATAAAAATAAGAAAATTTTAATGTCTCATGCTGGTATCACACCACAATGGAATAATATAAAAGAAATATTATCTTTTGCTTATGAAGCAAAGAATATTATTTCTGGAAAAAATAATAAAATATTTCTTGATTATATAAATAATGAAAATTATCAGGTTAATGATTGGGAAAAAAATACACTAATAGGATTTAAACGTTTTAATTTTATTGTAAATTCGTTAACAAAAATGAGATATTGTTATCCAAATGGTACATTAGAAATGTTTACTAAAAAAGCTCCTAATGATATTTTATCTAAGACATTAAAACCTTGGTTTTGGATACCTAATATTTTATATAAAAAATATACAATATTTTTTGGACATTGGTCTGATTTACAAGGAGGAAAATACACACCTAAAAAAATTATAGGATTAGATACTGGATGTTGTTGGGGTAAAAAATTAACAATTTATTCATGGGAAAAAAAACAATTTTTTAGTAAAATTTGTAAAATTTAAAATGTATATATTATTACCAATAAGTCAATATTTATTACGTTTGTTTAAAAATAAATTTATTAATCATAGAGTAATTTTTGCTGGAAATATACAAGATACAATGCCAATTTATTTAAATACTTTAATAAGTTTTATAAATACTCATAAATATGATTATTATATATGGTTAAAAAAAATGATAAATAATAATATTTATTATGGCATAATGAAAGGAAATAAATATAAAAAATATAGTTTTAATGTTCTTATATTTTTTTGGTTAAAAAATAAAAAAGAATCTATTTTTATATTAAAAAATATAATATCATTTTTAACTTTTAAAAGTGATATCTATATTATAGGGGCTAATAATAGTGGTATAAAAAATATTAAAAATATAAAAGAATTAAAAATTATTTATTTTGAAAAAATTATTAATGCAAGAAAACATATTGTATTTCACGCAACTCTTAAAAAAGAAATATTTTTTAATATAAAAGATTATTGGAAATATTATTATTATAAAAATTTTAAAATATATAATTTACCCGGTATTTTTGGAAATAATAAATTTGATGATGGTAGTAAATTTTTAATTTCTACTATTATTAATTATTTAAATATTAAAGGAGAAATATTAGATTTAGGATGTGGTTCTGGTATTATTTCTACTATATTAAGTAATAATATGAAAAAAAATAAAAAAAAATTTATATTATATTCAACTGATATTGATATAAAAGCAATTATTTCAACAAAAAAAACATTAAATGTAAATTTATTAGAAAATAATAATGTATTTCCAAGTGATGTTTATTCTAAAATTAATAAAAAATTTGATTTTATTATATCAAATCCTCCTATTCATAATGATTTAAATTATTCATTAAAATTTATTTATCAAATGATAAGTAAATTTAAAGAAAAAACAAAACGTAATGGAAAATTATTATTTGTAATAAATAATTTTATATCATGTTCTAAAATTTTTAAAAAATTTTTAATTAAATTTAATATTTTATCTAAAAATAAAAATTTTTCTGTTTATAGTATAAAAAATAAATAAATAATAAGTTTTAAAAATAAGAAATTACTCATTAAAATAAAATTAATATAAAAAATAATAATATATTTACTAATAATATTTTTTATATATAATAAATATTTATTTTAAATAAAAAATTTTTAATTTATTTAAACTAAATAATTTAATTTAATATATATAATTAAAATCAAATTAATAAATAAAGAACCAAATAAAAAACTTGTTATAATCAATAGTATTGAAATGTTACAATAATATATAAAAACAAATTATATATTGATTTTTTTAAAAAAATTTGATAATTAAAATCATCTAATTTTTGTTTATTTTAATAAAATTATATAGATAAAAAATTTACATATAAAATAACATACATAATTATGTTATATTAAATATAATTTAAGAGGAAAATATGATATTAGTTACTAAAAAAGCTCCTGATTTTAATGCACCTGCTGTTCTTCCTGATGGTTTGATAATTGATAATTTTAATTTATATAAATATTCAAAAAATACAATAACTATAATATTTTTTTGGCCTTTAGATTTTACATTTGTTTGTCCTACAGAAATTATAACATTTAATAAATATTATAATCATTTTAAAAAAAGAAATGTAAAAATTTTAGGTATTTCATGTGACTCACAATTTGTACATTATGCTTGGAGAAATACTCCAATCAATCAAGGAGGAATTGGAAATATTAAATTTATAATGATATCTGATATCAAAAAAAATATACAAAAATCTTATGGAATTGAACATCCTGAATTAAGTATAGCATTAAGAGCTTTATTTTTAATAGATAAAAAAGGAATAGTAAGACATCAATTAATAAATGATTTACCATTTGGTAGAAATATAAATGAAGTTATTAGAATGATTGATGCTGTAGAACATAATGAAAAATATGGTGATGTTTGTCCTGCACAATGGGAAAAAGGTAAAAAAAGTATAAATCCTACTTCTAAAGGAATTATAAATTATTTATCTAATAATATAAATGAATTATATTAATTTTTTATTTTAAAAAATATCAATACATTGGGCACGATAACGTAAAAAATGATCCATTAAAATTATAGCAACCATTGCTTCACCTATAGGAACAGCTCTAATTCCAACACAAGGATCATGACGTCCTTGTGTAATACAAGATGTTTCTTGTCCTGAGTAATTAATTGTTTTTCCTGGAATAGAAATACTAGAAGTAGGTTTTACTACAAAATTTATAACAATATTTTGTCCCGTACTAATTCCTCCTAATATTCCTCCTGAATTATTACTTTTAAATCCATTTGATCTTATTTCATCTCTATATTTACTTCCTAATTTATTAATAGAATTAAATCCATCTCCTATTTCTATTCCTTTAACAGCATTAATACTCATTATAGCATGTGCTATATCTGCATCTAATTTATCAAATACTGGTTCTCCTAATCCTATTGGCACATTTTCAACAACTATAGTAATTTTTGCTCCTATAGAATCACCATTTTTTTTTAAATTATTTATCATATCTTGTAAAGATTTTATCTGATATTTATTAGGACAAAAAAAAGGATTTTTATTTACTTCTTCCCAGTTATCAAAATTACAAACTATATTACCCATTTGAGATAAATATCCTTGAATTTTTAAATTAAATTTCATTAATAAATATTTTTTAGCGACAGCTCCTGCTGCAACACGCATAGTTGTTTCTCTAGCTGAAGAACGGCCACCACCTCTATAATCTCTAATTCCGTATTTTTTTTCATAAGTATAATCAGCGTGTCCAGGACGAAAAACATTTTTTAAGTTATCATAATCTTTAGATCTAATATCCATATTATTAATCATGAGACCAATACTGGTTCCTGTTGTTAAACCATTAAATATTCCGGATAAAATTTTTATTTTATCTTTTTCTTTACGAGGAGAAGTATATTTTGATAATCCTGGTTTTCGTCTATCTAAATCTTTTTGTAAATCATTTATTTTTAAAGGTATTTTTGGAGGAACTCCATCTATAATACATCCCAAAGATACACCATGAGATTCACCAAAAGTTGTAACTTTAAATAATTGTCCAATACTATTTCCAGCCATAAAAATACTCCTTAATTTTAAAAATTATATAAAGAATCTATATACTAAATATTTTTGATTTTAAATATACCTATACCTCCATTTTTTATATTAATCCATTGAAAAAATTTTTCTGGATATTTTTTTATTATATCTGCCATTTTATCTCCTACTTCACAAATTAAGATACCATCTTTTTTAAGATAATAAAATGATTGAGATATTATTTTTTCAATAATTTCTATACCATTATTATCTGAAATTAAACTAATTTTAGGTTCATATGAATATTCTTTTGGTAAAAAATTTATATCTTTTTTATCTACATATGGTGGATTAGTAATAATTAAATCATAAGTTAACTTTTCTAATTTTTCAAATAAATTACTACAAATAGGAGTAATTTTATTTTCTAATCCATGTAATTGTATATTATACTCTGCTACATTAATTGCATCTAAAGAAATATCTACTGCATCTATATGTGCATCAGGAAATAAATATGAACAAGCAATTGCAATACAACCACTTCCAGTACATAAATCTAATATATGTTTAGGTTTTTTATAAGGAGAAATAATAGATTTAAATTTATTATTGATTAATTCAGAAATTGGAGATCTAGGTATTAATACTCGATTATCAATGTATAATTCATGTCCACAAAACCAAGTTCTTTTAGTTAAATATACTACAGGAATTTTTTTTTTTATACGTTTTAATACTAGTTTAAAAATTAATTTACGTTCTTTAAGAGTTAGTTTAGCTTTATAAATTTTTTTCCATAAATAAGGAGGTAAACCTAGAAAAGATAAAACTAAATGTAACGCTTCGTCCCATGGATTATCATTACCATGACCATACCATAAATTAGATATATTAAAACAACTTGTTATCCAACGTATTATATCTTCAATTGATAATAATTCGTATATAATTTCTTTATTAAGAAGATTATTTAATTTTATTACCATATAATATATCCTATAATAAAAATAATATTAAAATAATTTAAATATAAAAATATATTTTATGATATTATGCAAAAAAAATTTTATACTCCCCTGACTGGATTCGAACCAGTGACATACGGATTAACAGTCCGCCGTTCTACCAACTGAACTACAGAGGATTATTTTAATATGATATTATATTTATTATTTATGTGTCAAGAAAATTATATTATACAATATATTTAGACTAAATTTTTTAATTTATATAAATATTTTATTTAAAAAATTTTATAATAAATTAATTTTAAAAAATTAATTTATTTATTTAATATTATATATTTTTTAATTGTTGAAAATATATTTCATATATTTTACTTATATTTGTACCTACATCATTTTGCCATGTGCCTTTTTTAATTATTTCATTATTTGGATATAACATATTATTATTAATCATATTTTTTGGTAGTAATTTTTGAGCTTCTAAATTAGGGGTAGAATATCCAGTTATTATAGCTATTTGAGCTGCTATGTCTGGTCTTAATAAAAAATTAATTAATTTTAAAGCTCCTTCAACATTTTTTGCATTAGTTGGTATTACAAAACTATCCATCCAAAAAATTCCTCCTTCTTTAGGCCAAATAAATTTTAAAGGAATACCTAATTTTTTTACAGAATAAGCAGCCCCATTCCATATCATACCTATATTTACTGATTCATCCATAAAAGGATAACCAGGATTATCAGAATTAAATGAAATAACATTTTTCATTAATTTTTTTAATTCTATAAAAGCTTTTTTAATATATTTTAAATTTTTAGTATTACCAGGATAACCTAATTTTATTAAAGCAATTTGAAATACTTCTTTTGCATCATCTATTAATGAAATAGATTTATAATATTTTTTATTCCATAAATCAGACCAACTATTTATATATTTAGGATTTATTTTATTTGTATTAACTCCTATAGCTGTTGCACCCCATATGTATGGTATTGAGTATTCATTATTTAAATCAAAGGGTTTATTTAAAAACTTAATATCTAAATTAGAAAAATTAGTTAATTTTTTTTTTTCTATTTTTTGTATCATACCTTCATTTTTCATTTTAGAGACAAAATATGTAGAAGGAACAATCAAATCATATGATTGCTTTTTATAAGTTTTTAATTTTGTATACATGCTTTCATTAGAATCATATGTAGAATAAATAACTTTGATACCAGTTTCTTTTGTAAATTTTTTTAAAATTTTATCTGGAACATATTCTGTCCAATTATAAAAAAAAACAGTTTCTTGATAAGATTTATAATTACTTAAATATTTTTTTGTTATTGGTAATAATATTAATATAAAAATAATACAAATTAATCTTAAAAATAAAAACATTATTTTAAACCTTATAATTTAAAGTTAAATTTATAATTTTATAGTTATAGTTTCTACTTCAATTTTAATATTTTTAGATAATTTAGATACTTCTAAATATATTTTTGTAGGATAATTTACAATATTTTTTAAAAAATACTTTTCATAAATAATATTTATTTTATCATAATTATCTAAATTTTTTAAAAATATTGTAATTTTAATTATATTTTTTATAGAAAACTTAATTTTTTTAAATATATATCTTATATTTTTAAAAACTTGAAAATTTTTTTATTAATACTTAATTATATAATCACATTAATTTGATTTATAGGAATTTGGTCAGAAATAAAAATAATATTTTTAAATAAAATTTAAAATTATTAATTTGAATAAAATATTAAAATTAAAAATTTTAATATTTTTTTTTTAATAAAGTAGATGTCATTACAGCTTTAATAGTATGTATTTTATTTTCTGCTTGTTGAAAAATAATACTATTATTAGATTCAAAAACTTCATTTGTAATTTCTAATCCATTAAATAATTTATATTTAGATATAATTTCTTTAGTAAAAAGTTTTTTATAATGATTATATAAATGTAAAGAAGGCAAACAATGCATAACTTTAATATTAGGATTGTTACTTTTTATTAATAATAATTTATTTACTTGATAATTAGAAAATATTTTAATTTTTTTTTCCCATAATTTTAAAGATGTTTTTTCTCCCATAGATAACCAAACGTCAGTATAAACAAAATCAGCATTTTTAATGCCTATATCAATATTATTTGTTATATGAATCTTATTTTTATTTTTTATTTTTTTTAAAATATTATTTATATATGGATTATTATTTGCTTCAATTTTTTGTGGAGAAATTAAATATAATTCAAAATCAATTATAATTGATGCTTCTATTAAGCTTAAAGATATATTATTATTTATGTCACCTATGTAAGATAATTTTATTTGATCTATATTTTTATTTTTTGTATGTTCTTTAATAGTTAATAAATCTGCTAATATTTGAGTAGGATGAAATTCATTTGTTAAACCATTCCATACAGGAATTTTAGAATATTTAGCAAAAATTTCTAAATTTTTTTGATATTTTCCTCTATACTGTAATCCATTATACATATTACTTAAAATTCTTGCAGAATCTTTTAATGATTCTTTATATCCTATATGACTATTTTTAATATCTAAATAAGTAACATTAGCTCCTTGATCAAAACAAGCTATTTCAAATGAACATCTAGTTCGTGTTGAATTTTTTTCAAAAATTAGAATAATATTTTTATTTATTAATGTTTTTTTTTCTTGAAAATTTTTTTTATCATATTTTAATTTTTCTGAAATTTTAATTAATTCAAAAATATCTTTTTTTGAAAAATCTGATAGTTTTAAAAAATGTTTATTATAAAATTGATTCATAATATAAATCCTTCTTTATAAATAATTTTAAATTAATAATAAATATTATAAATTTTTAATTAATAAAATTTTTTTTAATAATTCTTTTTTTAAAATTTTACAATTTTTTATTTTTTCTAATCTTTTTTTTATAATTTGTTGTGGAGCTTTAGATAAAAAATTTTTATTTGTAATATTTTTGTTTAAAATATTTATTATTTTTTGATTATCTTGTAATTTTTTAATAATTTTATTTAATAATTCTTTTTGATTAATAATTTTCTTATTTAAGGTTATTGCAAATTCAATTTTATTTATTTTATTTATTAATGATTTTTCAGGAAAATCAATATTTTCTTGAATAAAAAAAATTTTTTGAAGATGTGCAAATTTTTTTAAAATATTTATATTTTTTTTAAAAAAAATATTTAATTCATAATCGATATTTTTTATATATAAATTAATTTTTGTATTATTATTTATATTCATTTCTATTTTAGATTTACGAATAGTTGTAATTATTTTCATAAAAATGTTAAAAATATCTATAGATTTTTGATTTATTTTTAATTTATCAAACTTAGGAAAAGCTTTTATCATAATACTATCATTATACTTATTTTTATCATTTTTATTTATTTCTTGCCATATATATTCAGTAATAAATGGAATTATAGGATGTGATAATTTTAATAATGATTTAAAAAGATGATATAAAGTATAATATGTTCCTGAGTATTTTGATTGATTTTTTTCTTGAAAAATTAATTTACTATATTCTAAGTACCAATTACAAAATTTATTCCATATAAAATTATATAAAATATTAGTAGAATAATCAAAACGATATGCATTAAATGATTTTGTATAAGATTTAATTACTAAATGGTATTCAGACCAAATCCATTTATCTACTAAAGATAAATTTTCTTTATTTTTAATAAATTCATATTTTATATTTTTTAATATAAAAAAACTTGCATTCCAAATTTTATTACAAAAATTACGATATCCTTCTAATCTATTTATATCCCAATATATATCACGTCCCGTAGATGATAAAGAAGCTAATGTAAATCTTAATGCATCTGCTCCGTAAATTATATTTGATATTTTTTTTTCTATATTTTTTTTAAAAAATTTAATTTCATGGTTTTTTTTATAATTTTGATTATTCAATATATTTTTAGATAAAGTACCTTCAATAAAATCTATAGGATTAACAATATTATTTTTAGATTTAGACATTTTATTTCCTTTATTATCTCTTATTAATCCTGTCATTAATATGTCTTTAAAAGGAATTTGTGGAATATTATTTTTGTTTTTAACAAAATACATTGTCATCATTATCATTCTTGATATCCAAAAAAAAATAATATCAAAACCACTTACAATTACACTTGTAGGATGAAATAAGAAAAAATCTTTTTTATTTTTAGGCCAATCTAATGTAATAAAAGTCCATAAACTTGATGAAAACCATGTATCTAAAACATCAGAATCTTGTATTAAACATATTTTTTTATTTAAATTATATTTCTTTCTTATTTCTTTTAAATTTTTACCTACATAAATATTATTATTTTGATCATACCAAGCGGGTATTTGATGTCCCCACCATAGTTGTCTAGATATACACCAATCTTGAATATTATTCATCCAAGAATAAAACATATTTTTGTACTGTTTAGGAAAAAAATTTATTTGTTTTGTTTTTACAGCATTAATTGCATTTTTTGATAAAATTTTTGTATTAAGATACCATTGATTTGTTAACATAGGAATAATTACTGTATTACTACGAATATTAAATGGAATAAGTGTAAATTTTTTTTTGTATGAATCCAATAGTCCTTGTTTTTTTATTTTTTTTATAATAATATTTCTTGCTTCTATAAAATTAATTTTTTGTAATTTTTTAGGTATATTTTCAGATAAAATATTTATTTTTTTTTTATTATTATAAATTTGATATTTATTTGCAATATTACCATTTAAATCAAAAATATTAATTAGAGGTAGGTTATGTTTTATTGCAATTTTATAATCATTAAAATCATGAGCCGGACTAATTTTAACACATCCAGTTCCTTTTTCTATTTTAGCATAATTATCAGCTATAATAGGAATTTTACGTTTAATTATCGGTATAATTACAAATTTTCCAATTAAATTATTATACCTTTTATCTAATGGATTAATTGCTATTGCAGTATCAGCCAATAATGTTTCAGGACGAGTCGTTGCTACAATTAAATAATTTTTATTATCTAAAGTTTTTATTTTATTTGCTAATAAATATTTTATATACCAAATATTTGTTTTTATTTTTTTATGTTCTACTTCTAAATCAGAAATTACAGTTTTTAATTTAAAATCCCAATGAATTAATTTTTTCTTTTTATATACTAATCCATTATTATAAAGTAAGATAAAAATATTTCTTACAGATTTAGTAAATTTACTATCCATTGTAAATCTTGTTCTTTCCCAATTTGCAGATAAACCTAAACTTTTCATTTGATTATAAATAATATTACTATATTTTTTTTTCCATTTCCAAATATTTTCTAAAAAAAATTTTTTATTATAATCATTTTTTGTTTTTCCTGTTTCTTTAAAAATTTTTTGTTCTATTAAACTTTGTGTTGCAATACCTGCATGATCTATTCCTACTTGACATAATACATTTTCTCCTAACATACGATGATAACGTATTAAGATATCAATAATTGTATATTGTAACGCATGTCCCATATGTAAATATCCAGTAATATTAGGAGGTGGAACCATAATAGAAAAATATTTTTTAGGATTTTCTAATTTATTTTTTAAATATTTATTATTTTCCCAGTAATTATAAATTTTTTTTTCAAAAAAACTTGGATTATATATTTTATCCATGATAAAAAATATCCTATATATAAATAAAATTTATATTAAATTAATTATTTGTTTTGTAATTTAATGTCTCATTAATTAAAAATTGACATAACATATTAATAGGTCTTCCTGAAGAAATTGCCTTTTGATTTAAATAATACCATGCTGTTCCTGCAATATCTATATGAGCCCATTTATATTTTTTAGTAAATTTAGATAAAAAACATGCTGCAGTAATTGCGCCAGCTGAACCATTACTACTATTAACTAAATTAGCAAAATTAGATTTTAATTGATCATGATAATTTTTATCATCTATAGGTAACTCCCAAATACGATCATCTGTTTCTAAAGAAGATTTTATAAGATTATTAGATAATTTTTTATTATTAGACATTAGACCACTTATATTATTACCTAATGCTATAACACAAGCTCCTGTTAAAGTAGCAATATCAATAACATATTTAGGATTATATTTTTTAATATATGTTAATACGTCACATAAAATTAAACGTCCTTCTGCATCTGTGTTTGTAATTTCAACAGTTAATCCCGACATTGTTTTTATAATATCACTAGGTCTATATGCTTTACTACTTGGCATATTTTCACATCCAGCTATAATAGCAATAATATTTAATGGTAATTTAAGTTTAGCTATTGCATATATAGTTCCATATACAGCTGCTGCACCACACATATCATATTTCATTTCTTCCATATTTTTGCTTGGTTTTAAAGATATACCTCCAGAATCAAAAGTTACTCCTTTACCTAATAATATTATAGGTTGTAATTTATCATTATTTTGATATTTTAAAATAGAAATAAAAGGTTTATTTTTAGAACCTTTACTTACTGCAAGATAAGCATTCATACCTATTTTTTTCATAACATTTTTATCAATAATTTTTACAAAGATATTTTTATATTTTTTTGCTAATGCTAATGATTTAATGGATAAATACTTAGGAGTACATATATTTGGTGGAAGATTAGCTATATTTTTAGCTTTTTTTATACCTAAATTAATTGCTTTTGCATGATTTATAGCAGTATAATAAATATTAGAATTATTGTTATTAATATTAAATATTATTTTTGATAAAAATTGTGATGAGTTATTTTGAAATTTATTAAATACATAAATATTATTTTCAATAATATTAATTGTATCTCTTATATTCCAGTATAATGTACAGTTATTTATTTTTATATCTGTAAGATACCAGATAATTTCTTTAATTTTATATTTTTTTAATGTATTAATAACATTATTAATTATTAATTTATTTGTTGTTCTATTAATTTTTTCTTTAATACCACAACCAATAATCATTACCTTTTTAAATGAAAAATTAGGAATTTGATATAAAATTATATTTTGATTAATTTTACCTTTTATATTATTTTTTTTTAATATATCTAATATATAATTATTAGATATAATATTAATTTTTTTTGTAATTTTAGAAAGTTTATATTTTTCAAATATAGGTATCACAATACAATCTAATAAATTTTTTTTAAAAAAAGTTATTTTTTCTGCTACATATTTCATTTATAATCTCCAAAATATATAGAAATAAAGATAATTATATATAATAAATAAAAATTATTTTTATGTATTAAAAGTATTAAAATAAATAATAGAATATTGAATATACTAATATATAATAGTATTTAAAAAAATAATATTATATAAATATTTTTATTTTAAAGAAAATTTATATTAGTAATTGAATTGTTTCATAATTAGTTAAAAAAATTAGAAATTTTAAAAATAAATTTGTTCCTCCCCCTTGATGAGTACAGATGTGTCCCCATTTCCTCTTCATCAAGGATTATGTTTTAGAATATATAAAAATTAAATATATTATAATTATTTATATATAAAAATTTTTATTATAAAAATAATTATAAATTTATAGGAGTTATTTAAATGAGTAAAATAATTGGTATTGATTTAGGAACAACTAATTCCTGTGTAGCAATTATAGATGGAATTAAAGCTCGTGTTTTAGAAAACGCTGAAGGAGATAGAACAACTCCTTCTATTATTGCATATACCCAAGATGGTGAAATTTTAGTAGGACAACCAGCAAAAAGACAAGCTATTACTAATCCTAAAAATACTCTTTTTGCAATTAAAAGATTAATAGGAAGACGTTTTGATGATGAAGAAGTACAACGCGATATAAAAATAATGCCTTATAAAATTGTAAGAGCAAATAATGGTGATGCTTGGATAGATATTAAAGGGAAAAAAATGGCTCCACCACAAATTTCAGCTGAAGTTTTAAAAAAAATGAAAAAAACAGCTGAAGATTTTTTAGGAGTAAAAGTAAATGCAGCTGTTATTACAGTACCTGCATATTTTAATGATGCTCAACGTCAAGCAACAAAAGATGCTGGTCGTATAGCAGGTTTAGAAGTAAAAAGAATTATTAATGAACCTACAGCTGCTGCATTAGCATATGGTTTAGATAAACAACAGGGTAATCGTACTATAGCTGTATATGATTTAGGTGGAGGTACATTTGATATTTCTATTATTGAAATAGATAATGTTGATGGAGAAAAAACATTTGAAGTTTTATCAACTAATGGAGATACTCATTTAGGAGGAGAAGATTTTGATAGTCGTATAATTAATTATTTAGTAACAGAATTTAAAAAAGATCAGGGAATAGATTTAAAAAATGATCCATTAGCAATGCAAAGATTAAAAGAATCTGCAGAAAAAGCAAAAATTGAATTATCTTCAACACAACAAACTGATGTTAATTTACCATATATTACAGCTGATGCTTCAGGTCCAAAACATTTAAATATTAAATTAACAAGGGCAAAATTAGAGTCTTTAGTGGAAGATTTAATAGATAAATCAATTAAACCATTAAAGATAGCTTTAAAAGATGCTAATTTAACTATTTCAAATATTAATGATGTTATTTTAGTAGGTGGACAAACTCGTATGCCTATGGTTCAAAATAAAGTAACATCATTTTTTGGTAAAGATCCAAGAAAAGATGTTAATCCTGATGAAGCTGTAGCAATAGGAGCAGCGGTACAAGGAGGAGTATTAGCTGGAGATGTAAAAGATGTATTATTATTAGATGTTACTCCATTATCTTTGGGAATTGAAACTATTGGTGGAATAATGACTCCATTAATTAATAAAAATACTACTATTCCTACTAAACATAGTCAAATATTTTCAACAGCTGAAGATAATCAATCTTCTGTAACTATTCATATTTTGCAAGGAGAACGTAAAAGAGCAAATGATAATAAATCTTTAGGTCAATTTAATTTAGATGGTATTAGTCCTGCTCCTAGAGGAATTCCTCAGATAGAAGTTACATTTGATATAGATGCGGATGGAATTTTACATGTTTCTGCGAAAGATAAAAAAAGTGGTAAAGAACAAAAAATTACTATACAAGCATCATCAGGTTTAAATAAACAAGAAGTAGAAAATATGATAAAAGATGCAGAAGCAAATAGTGAATCTGATCGTCTTTTTGAAGAATTAGTTAAAATACGTAATGAAGGAGATCAATTAATACATAATACAGAAAAAAAAATAAAAGAAGTTGATAATCAAATTAAACCAAAAGATAAATTATCAATTAATAATGCAATTAATGAATTAAATAAATCTCTTAAAAAAGAAAATAAAAAAGATATACAAGAAAAAATACAAAAATTAATTGAATTATCTAGTAACATCATGACTTTAAATAAAGATAAAAATAATACACAAAAAAAAAATAGTAATGTGAAAAATGATAATCAAGATAATGAAGTTGTGGATGCTGAATTTGAAGAAATTAAAGAGAAAAAAAAATAATTATTTTTATATTTAATTTTTTTTTTATAAAATTATTAAAATACGTTAATACCGTTTATATTTAAAATAATAATCGGTATTAAGTGATTATGGGATTAGATTAGGACAGTAATTTATTATGGCAAAAAAAGATTATTATGATATTTTAGGTGTTACCAAAAATGCTGAAGAACGTGAAATTAAAAGAGCATATAAACGTTTGGCTATGAAGTTTCATCCAGATCGTAATCCCGGAAATAAAAATTCTGAAGATAAGTTTAAAGAAATTAAACAAGCTTATGAAATTTTAAGTGATTCTAAAAAAAGAGCTACATATGATGAATATGGTCATTCTGCTTTTGAACATGAAAATATAAACAGTACAACAACTGATTTTAGTGATATTTTTGGGGACGTTTTTGGCGATATTTTTGGAAATTCAAGAAATAAACAAAAATCTCAAAGAGGATCTGATTTAAAATATATAATTGAACTTTCTTTAGAAGATGCAGTAAAAGGTTCTATTAAAGAAATAAAAATTCCTATTTTAAAAAATTGTAGTTATTGTAATGGAACAGGATCTCAAGGTAATTTACAAAAATGTTATACATGTCATGGTTTAGGACAGATTCATATGAGTCAAGGATTTTTTACGGTACAACAAACTTGTCCTAAGTGTCATGGTCAAGGAAATTTTATAAAAAATCCTTGTTTTTATTGTAAAGGTAAGAAAAAATTAGAAGTTTATAAAACTTTATCAGTAAAAATTCCTAGTGGAATTAATTCAGGAGATCAAATTAGATTAAGTGGTGAAGGTGAATTAGGTTATAATAAATTTTCGTCTGGAGATTTATATATAGAAGTAAAAATAAAAAAACATAATCTTTTTATTAGAAAAGAAAATAATTTATATTGTGAATTGCCTATTAATTTTATTACAGCTACTCTAGGTGGAAATATAGACATTCCTATATTAAATGGTTATGTAAAATTAAAAATTCCTCAAGGTACTCAAACGGGTAAAGTTTTAAGAATACGTAATAAAGGAATTAAATCTATTAAGAATAATAATTCAGGTGATTTATTTTGTAAAATAAAAGTAGAAGTTCCAATTAATTTAAATAATAAACAAAAAAAAATTTTATATGAATTAAAAGAAAGTTTTAATGAGTTTTCTGATTATAGAAATTATCCTAAATTAAAAAAATTTTTAGATAATATTAAAAATTTTTTTTATAAAATAAAATAAAAATAATAATAGAGGGTATAAAAAATAAATTTATTTTTTATACCCTCTATTATTATTTTTATTTTAAAATCAAACCATGACAAAATTTATATTTTTTTCCTGAAAAACAAGGACATTTTTCATTTCTACCTATTTTTTTTTTAAAAATATTAATATTATTTAAATATTTATTTGTTCTATTTATAGAAAAATTAGGTATTTTTTTTATAATTTTTAAATCATTATTATTTTTATTATTTTTTTTAATTTCTTTTAATAAATTAATTATATTAGTATTTTTAATTGTATTAATTTCTGCTTTATTTAAAGTAATAATTACTTTTTCTTTTAAAGAATCTAACATTAAACTAAACATATGAAAAGATTCATTTTTATATTCTTGTTTAGGATCTTTTTGTGCATATCCTCTTAAATGTATACCTTGTTTTAAATATTCTATAGCTGAAAGATGTTCTTTCCATAAATTATCTAAAATTTGTAATGTAATATTTTTTTCAAAATTATCTATATATTTTTTCTCTATTACATTTACTTTTTTAAAGTACTTTAATTCCATAAAATTAATTATTTTTTTACAAAAAATTTCTTTATTAAATATTTTTTCATCATTTTTTTTATATAAATTTATCCAATTTTTAATTGGTAATTTATAATTAAATAAATTTATAAAATAAATTTCTAACTTTTTTAAATCCCATTTTTCTTTTATAAAATTATCAGATTTTATATAATTATTTAAAATTTTTGATATAAAATCAATTCTAAAATTTTTAATTATTTGATTGATATTTGATGATTTTAATAATATATTTCTTTGTAAATATATAGTTAAACGTTGATCGTTTATTACATCATCATATTCAAGTAATTGTTTTCTTATTTCAAAATTATAATTTTCTACTTTTTTTTGTGCAGTTAAAATTGATTTTGTTATCCAAGGATGTTCAATATAATCATCTTTTTTCATACCTAATTTATTCATTAAATTAGATATATTTTTAGATGCAAAAATACGCATTAAAGAATCTTCCATTGATAAATAAAATCTTGAAGATCCTATATCTCCTTGTCTACCAGAACGTCCTCTTAATTGGTTATCAATTCTTCTTGATTCATGTCTTTCAGTTCCTATAACATATAATCCTCCTAATTTAATTATTTCATTATGTTTTTTTTCCCACTCTAATTGTAATTTTTTTATTGTTTCTACTTTACATTTAGTTTTATTTAATAATAAATTACCACCTAAAACAATATCTGTTCCTCTACCTGCCATATTAGTTGCAATTGTTACTGAATTTTTTTTCCCTGCTTTTGATATAATTTCCGCTTCTCTAGCATGAAATTTGGCATTTAAAACATTATGTTTTATACCTATATTTTTTAATTCTTGAGAAATTAATTCTGATTTTTTTATAGAAATAGTACCTACTAATACAGGTTGTCCTTTTAAATTTTTATCTTTTATATCTTTAATTATTGCTCTTATTTTTTCTTTTTTAGTTAAATAAATTAAATCTGGTAAATCTTTTCTAATCATAGGTTTATTAGTTGGAATTACTATTGTATCTAATTTATAAATTTCTTTAAATTCAAAAGATTCTGTACTAGCAGTACCAGTCATACCCGATAATTTTTTATATAATCTAAAATAATTTTGAAATGTAATAGAAGCTAAAGTTTGATTTTCATTATTAATTTTTACATTTTCTTTTGCTTCTATTGCTTGATGTAAACCTTCAGACCATCTTCTTCCTTTCATTAATCTTCCAGTATGCTCATCTACTATTATAATTTTATTATTTTTTAATATATAATCTACATTTTTTTTAAAAAGTTTATGTGCTCTTAATGCAGAAATAACATGATGTAAAATAATAATATTAGAATTAGAATATAAAGATTCTCCTTTATTTATAATATTTTTTTTTATTAATATTTTTTCTAAATAAATTAAACCTCTTTCTGTTAAATATGCTTGACGTGATTTTTCATCTATAAAAAAATGTCCTTTTCCTTTATAAGATTCAGAATCTTCTTCTGATTGATATATTAATTTAGGTATAATATTATTTATTTGAATATATAGTTCCGAACTATCTTCTGTTGTTCCTGAAATAATTAAAGGTGTACGAGCTTCATCAATAAGTATTGAATCAACTTCATCTATAATGGCATAATTTAAAGTACGTTGTACTTTATCATCAAAATTTAAAACCATATTATCTCTTAAAAAATCAAATCCATATTCATTATTAGTTCCATATGTAATATCTGCTTTATAAGCAATTTTTTTTTCATCTAATGACATATTAGATATATTAATACCAACACTTAAACCTAAAAATTCAAATAATATTTTATTATTTTTAGCATCTCTTTGTGCTAAATAATCATTAACAGTAACTATATGAACACCTTTACCATCAAGAGCATTAAGATAAGCCGGTAATGTAGATGTCAATGTTTTACCTTCTCCAGTTCTCATTTCCGCTACACAATTATTATTTAATACAATTCCTCCTATTAATTGAACATCAAAATGACGCATATTAAATATTCTTTTACTAGTTTCTCTAACTGTTGCAAAAGCTTCTGGTAAGATATCTTCTAAAGAAGAATTATTCTGTAATTTTTTTTTTAAATATAAAGTTTTATTTTGTAAATCAGAATTAGTTAATTTTTCAAATTGTTTTTCCATATTATTTATAATATTAACTGTTTTTTGAATACGTTTTAAAATACGGTCATTATTACTACCAAAAATTTTAGTAAAAATTTTTTTTAACATATAAATACTCTTTTCTTTATAAGATATAATTGTGATATAATAAATGTTATTAAATAATTAATTTAATTAAAGATAATAAATGTTTATTTTTAAAATTTAAGGAATAAATTTTATGCGTAATAATAAATTATTATTAATTAATAAAATTTTCCAAAAAAAATATTACTCATCTCATGAAAAAATATTATATAAAATATATATACATACAAATATTTTAATAAAAATTAATAAATTTATCAAAAAATATTTACCCATTAAATTATATAATTATTATAATATTAAAAATTTTAAAAATAATATTCTAATTTTAGAACTATGTAATTCTAATTATATTATTAAATTTTTATCTGAAAGGGATAATCTTGTATTTTTTTTAAAAAAAAATATTATTCCTTCTCTTAAAAAGATTGATTTTAAAATAAATCCTATTTTTTTTAAAACAACATTAGTTAATAACTATAAGCATAAATATAATTTAAAAAAAAATATTTTAAGTAAATATAGTGCTAAATTATTAGCAAATTTATCAAAAAAAAGTTCAATAAAATTACGTTTTATAATAAAAAAATTTATTAAATTAGCAAAAAATGATATTTAGGTTAAAATATTTTAAAATTAAATTTTAAAATATTTTATTTTATAAAATTTAATTAGTTTTTTATTAAGTTAAATTTAAAATTTTAATAATTAAATCATAAAAAGATAATCCTGCTTTTTTAGCAGCTATTGGGTATAAACTATGTGATGTCATTCCAGGAACAGTATTTATTTCTAATAATTGAAAATTATTATAATTATCTAAAATAACATCAATTCTACCCCATCCAGTACATTTTACTGCATTCCATGCATGTAATACTATATTTGATAATTCTTTTTCTTTTTTTTGACTTAATCCACTAGGACAAAAATATTTTGTATTATTTAAATAATATTTTGATTGATAATTATAAAAAGAATTTACATATTCTATTCTAATAGGTGGTAGAATTGTTTTATTTAAAATTCCTATTGTATATTCTATTCCTTTTATATATTTTTCAATTAAAATATCATTACTATATACAAATGATTTTTCTATTACATTAAAAATATTATCTATATGATTAACTTTAAAAATTCCCAAACTAGATCCACTACAGTTTGGTTTTATAAAAACAGGTAAAGTTAATTTTAAAATTTTCTTTTTTATTTTTAAATAATTTGATTTAATAAATTCTCTTTTTGTTAGTAAAAAATGAGGATATACTGGTAATCCATGTGATTTCCATATATTTTTTGTAATAAATTTATTCATAGTTATCGCTGAAGATAATACCCCACTTCCAGTATAAGGAATATTTAAATATTCCAGAACTCCTTGTAAAGTACCATCTTCTCCACCTTTTCCATGTATAGATATAAAAATTTTAGTAAATCCATATTTTTTGAGATATAATAATGGAAAATTTATTGGATCGATACCAATTGCATTTATACCTAATTTTAATAAAGCATTTAAAATAGCTTTACCTGATTTTAACGAAATTTCCCTTTCTTGTGAATTTCCTCCAAATAAAACAGCTATTTTTTCTGACATAATTTTATTATTTATTTAATTTTTTAGTTTATTTTTTATAAAAAAAGATGATATATTATTAATATTTCCAGCTCCTTGAAAAATTAATATTTCGTTCCCTTTTAATTTTTTAATTATACTACTTGTAATAGTATTATAATTATTCGATTGAATTAAAAAAGGAGAAATTATTCCTAATTTTTTTATTTTTTTACATAAATTTTTACTACTAATATTTTTATTATAATTTTCTCCTGCAGAATAAATTTCTAATAAAAATAATATATCTACCTTAGATAAAATTTTTATAAATTCATTAAAAAGATTTAAAGTTCTTGAAAAACGGTGAGGTTGAAAAACCATTATTAAATTTCTGTTTGGCCAAATATTACGTATTGTTTTTATAGTAACATTTATTTCAGTTGGATGATGTCCATAGTCATCGATAATTATCGTGTTTTTTTTTATATTTATTTTTTCGTGATATATAGTACCTAAAATATCAAATCTTCTTTTAATACCTTTAAATTTCTTTAAAGCTTTTAAAATAATTGAATATTTTAATCCAATATAAGAAGATGCTGCAAAAGCCGCTGTTGCATTTAATGCATTATGATAACCCATAATATTTAAATTTACTTTTAAATTTAATTTTGTTTTTTTTTCTAATAAATGAAATTTACTTCCATAAATATCTTGAGTAAAATTAGATAATTTAATATCAGCATCTTTATGAAATCCATATGTAATAATTTTTGATTTTAAAAAATGTTTATTTTTCTTTATTAAATTAAAATTATTTTTATTATCTATACAAATAATTATACATCCATAAAATGGAATATTTTTTAAAAATTTTAAAAATGTTTTTTTTAAAATTTTAAGACTATTTTTATAACATTCTAAATGTTCATTTTCAATATTAGTAACAATATTAATAATTGGTCTTAAGTATAAAAAAGATTTATTACTTTCATCTATCTCAGTAATAAAATATTTACTTAAACCTAAGTAAGAAAATTCTTTAGAAGATTTTAAAATTCCTCCATTTATAAATGTTGGATCTAAACCAGCTAATTTATATATTTCATATATTATTGCAGTTGTTGTTGTTTTACCATGTGTTCCTGTAACAGTAATTCCATAAGAAAATCTCATTAATTCTGCTAACATTTCTACTCTATTAATTATAGTAATATTTAATTTTTTTGCAGCAATTAATTCTGGATTATTTTTTTTAATAGCATGAGATATTACAATAAGATCTATATTATTTGTAATATGATTTTTATTATGATTTAAATATATTTTTATATTTAATAAAATTAAATTTTGTATAATAGAATTAGAAAATAAATCTGAACCACTAATTTTATATCCTTGTTGTGCTAATATTTTAGCAATTCCACACATACCAGAACCACCAATGCCAATAAAATATATATGATTAATATTTGTCATTTTAGGTATTTGATATAATAATTTTTTATTATATTTATTAAATTTCATATTTTTTAAAATATTAGACTAGTTAATTTTTATATTATTTAATTCTTGATAAATTAATTCTGTAGAATTAATTATTGATAAATTATAAGATTTTTGAGCCATATTCATTATTTTTTTTTTATTCAAAGATAATATAGTATCTACAATATTATTAATATTTAAATTATGTTGTTCATAAATTTTAGCTGCTCCTATTTTTTCTAAATTTATAGCATTAAAATATTGTTGTTTATCTCTATGTGCAAAAGGTATAAAAATAGCTGGTAATCCTATTGCAGTAATTTCACTAACAGTCATAGCACCAGATCTACATATAATCATATCAGCCCATTTATATGCTTTATGTATATTTTTTATATACTCTTTTATTATAAAATTATTATTTCTATTTTTTTTATATTTATTAAAAATTTTTTTAAAATTTCCTTTACCTACTTGATGAAAAATTAATATTTTATTTTTTAAAATTTTAGATAATTTTATACCTATTTTATTTATTATATTTGATCCTTGACTTCCACCAGTGATTAATAAATGAATTGGTTTATGAATTTTTAAAATAAATCTCTTGTATAAAGATAATTGAATAATTTTTTTACTAATTGGATTACCTACTAATATTCCATTTTTAAATGTATTAGGATATGCTTGCATTGTAACAGTTGCTATTTTAGATAAAATTTTATTAGTTATTCCAGGAATATTATTTTGTTCATGTATTATTAAAGGAATTCGACATAACCACGCTGCTAATCCGCTAGGACCAGAAATATAATTACCCATAGTTAATATTAAATTTGGTTTATATTTTTTATATATAATAATTGATTTATAGGTAGATATAAATAATTTAATTATAGTTTTAATTATTGAAAAAATATTTTTATTTTTAAATCTAAAAAATTTAATTAAATAAATATAAATTTTTTTTTTAGGAATAATTTTAGATTCCATTCTTGATGACGCACCTAACCAGCGAACTTTCCAACCTTTTTTAATTAACTTATATGCTATATTTAAAGCAGGATTAATATGACCTCCTGTTCCTCCAGCAACTATAATAATTTTTTTTTTCATTTGATATTTTATAAATATTTATTTAAAATAAAATAAAATAAAACATATTAAATAATATAATATTAATATAAATATTATTTTTTATGTAATTTTTTAACTAATTTTATAAATTCATTACCACGATGTTTAAAATTTTTAAATTGATCAATGCTAGAACAAGCAGGAGATAATAATACTGTATCTCCATATTTTACTAATGTTATTATTTTTTTTAGAGCTTCAAACATTGTTTTCACCTTTATTGATTTATTATATAAAGATACTATTTTTTTACTAGATATTCCAAAGCAATAAATATAAATGTTATTTTTATTTTTTAAGTATTTTATTAATGAATGTAATTCACAATTTTTGTCATATCCTCCTAACAATAACCAAATTGGTTTTTTTTTATATAAATATTTTAAAGCAGCTATAGTACTATTACTATTAGTAGATTTAGAATCATTAATCCAAGTAATTCCATTTTCTTTATGTATAATTTGTAAAATATGATCCATATTTTTATAATTATTTATTTCTTGTAAAGATATTTTTTTAGGAATTTTTAATATATCTGTAATAGCTAAAACAGCTAAAAAATTTAAATAATTATGTATTCCAGTTAATTTTGTATTATTAAAATTTAAAATTTTTTTATTATTTACTTCTAGATATATATTTTTATTATAAAAAGATAATTTATATTTACCATTAAATTTACCAAAAGTTATATATTTTTTTTTTTTATAAAAAAATTTAGGATAACATAATTTATTATCTGCATTATATATGCAAAAAGAAGCATTTTTATAAATACGTAATTTATAATTACAATATTGTTTAATTCCTAAAGGGTATCTATCCATATGATCTTGTGAAATATTTATAATTAAAGCTATATATATTTTAAATTTTTTTATTGTTTCTAATTGGAAACTAGATATTTCTAAAATATAAAAATCTCTTTTATAAGATAATAAATCTAAAACAGGATATCCTATATTTCCTCCAATACCAATATTAAAATTATTTTTTTTCATAATTTGACTAATCATATTAACAACAGTACTTTTTCCATTAGTACCTGTAATAGCTATTACAGGAGTCTTATTATAGCGAGAAAATAATTCTATATCTCCTATTATTTCAATACCTTTTTTTTTTGCTTTTAATAATAAAGGGTGAAATATTGAAATACCAGGACTTAAAATAATTAAATCAGCATTTAATATCCAATTTTTTTTTAAAGAACCTAAATGGCAGGGTATATATGATGGTATTTTTTTTATAAGTTTTAAATTATAATTTTCATCTATAATAAATGGTATTAATCCTTTTTTTAAAAAAAAATTTACGCAAGAAATTCCTGTTAAACCTAACCCAATAATAACTATTTTTTTATTCATTGTACAATATTTATTAATATTAAATTATAGTTAAAGAAATTAAAACTAATATTAGTGATATAATCCAAAATCTAACAATAATACAAGGTTCTTTTAATCCTTTTAATTCATAATGATGATGTAAAGGAGCCATTAAAAAAAATCTTTTTTTATTATATTTAAACTTTATAACTTGAATTATTACGGAAATAGATTCTAATATAAAAATACCACACATTATAAGAAATAAAAATTCTTGTTTAATTATAATAGAAATTATAGATATAATAAATCCTAGAGATAAAGATCCTATATCTCCCATAAAAATTTTAGCTGGATATGTATTAAACCATAAAAATCCTAATCCTGATCCAATAATGGAAAAACATATAATAATTAATTCTTTTGCACTTTTTATGTAAAAAATATTAAAATATTTAGAAAAATATAAATCTCCCACAAAATAACTTAGGATAGCTAATCCTAAGGAAATAAAAATTATAGGCATAATTACTAATCCATCTAATCCATCAGTTAAATTTACAGAATTACTTATTCCTATAATTATAAAATAAATAATAACAAAATATATAATATTATTTAAATTAATTTTAATTATTTTATTAAAAAAAGGTATAATTAACTGTTGAATATAAAATTTTTCAGTTTTATTATAAAAAATAAATATAATTATAATAGTAATGAGTGATTGAAAAAAAATTTTTTTATGTAAAGATAAACCCTTTGAATTATTAAAAATTATTTTATAATAATCATCTATAAATCCTACAATAGAATATAACATTGTACTAATTATTATATAAAATATATATTTGTTTGATAAATTAGACCAAAAAAATACAGAAAAAAAAATGGATAATAATAAAATTATTCCTCCCATTGTAGGAGTATTATTTTTTTTAAAATGAGTTATAGGACCATCATTTCTAATAATTTGAGAAATTTTATTTTTATTAAAAAAATAAATAAAAAATGGACTTAAATAAAAAGTTATAAAAAATGATGTTAATAATGTCATTATAGAACGAAATTTTAAACTTATTAAAAAACAACTTAAATATTTTAAATAATATAATTTTAAATATTTAAATATTATTATTAACATTTTAATTTTTCCAATAGAACATTAATTAATATTTCCATATTATTATTACGTGATCCTTTAAATAAAATAACATAATTTTTTAATTTTTTTGTCATTAAAATTAATTTATCTATTAATTTTTTTTTTTTTACAAAATGAATTGCTTTTATATTATTTTCAGTAATATATTTACTATATTTACCAATACTAAATATATAATCTATATTAGATTTTAGAATTAAATTCCTAATTTGATAATGATAAAATAAAGTATATGGTCCTAATTCTAACATATCTCCAATAACTAAAATTTTTTTATTAGGCATATTTTGAAGTACATTAATAGCTACAAAAACAGAATTAGGATTAGCATTATATGTATCATCTATAATTAATTTATTATCACCAATAATAATTGGGTATAATCTTCCAGGAATAGATTTAAAATTTTGTAAACCTTTAGCTATTTCATCTAATGAAATTCCTAATGAAAACGATAATGCAGCAGATGCTAATGCATTACTAATATTATGAATACTACCACCTATTAGAAATAATTGAATTGATATTTTTCCAATAGGAGTTTTTAATTTAAAATAAATTTTATTTTGTAATATTTTTATATTTTCGGTAAAAAAATCAGCATTTTTATTTTTTATAGAAAAAGTAAAAATATTTTTGTTATTATTTAATAACATTTTTTTTAAAATTTTTTTTTGATTAAAATCATCATAATTAATAATTATAGTACCTTTTAATGATAAAAAATTAAAAATTGTAATTTTATTTTTAATAATATTTTTTAATGAATTAAAACCTGCTAAATGAGAAACTGATATATTATTAATTAATGCTATATTGGGTTTAACTAAATTACTATTATATTTAATATCGTTATTTTGACTACCACCTATTTCAATTATTGCATATTTATATTTATTTTTTAACTTTAATAAAGTTAAAGGAACACCTATATTGTTATTCATATTTCCTTGAGTATAAATAATTTTATTTTTTATTTTTAAAATAGATGCTGTCATTTCTTTAACTGATGTTTTACCTGATGAACCAGTAATCCCTATTATTTTATTATTAAATTTCATTCTTTTCCATAAACCTAATTTTCCTAATCCTAAAATAGTATCTGATACAATTATTTGAGGAATATTAGTATATATATATTTATTTACTAATAAAGCTAATGCTCCATTATGAATGGCATTTTTAATAAAATTATGTCCATCAAATTTTTTACCATAAATTGCAATAAACATACAATTATTTTTTATAATTTTACTATTTATTGAAAAATTTATTATTTTAATATTATTACCTATTAAAATTCCATTTACTATTTTTGATATTAATTTTAAACTAATTAATTCTGTCATTTTATATTTTAATATTTTTTTAGTATTTTTTGAATAGTATTATAATCTGAATAATTTAAAGTTTTATTCCCAATAATTTGATAATTTTCATGTCCTTTACCTGTAATTAAAATAGTATCTTTTTTATGAGAATTAAATATTGCATAACTAATTGCTTTAGTTCTATCTAAAATAGAATAAACATTTTTTAATGTTTTACATCCTTTTTTAATATCATTAATAATATTTAATGCATTTTCTGTTCTAGGATTATCATTTGTTAAAATTACATAATTAGCAAATTTTGTTGCTATATTTCCCATCATAGAACGTTTTCCAATATCTCTTTCTCCTCCACATCCAAAAACACACCATATTTTTCTTTTACAAAATAATTTTATGGTTAATAATACATTTTTTAATGAATCAGGAGTATGAGCATAGTCGATAATTATTTTAGGAATAGATTTTTTTTTAAAACATACTTCTTGCATACGTCCTTCAACTGGATATATTTTTGATGCTGTTTTTAATAATTCTTTTAAAGGATAATTTAAACTTAATAATGCTGTTATGGTTAAGATAATATTTAAAACATTAAAATGACCTATAAGATTTATTTTTATTTTTCCATTACCCCAACTAGATTTAAATAAAATAATTGTTTTTTTTTCGAAAAAAATTATTTTTTTTGCATTAAAAAATAAATTTGATTTATTTATAACTCTTTTTTTTGTAGTAATAGCTATAGTATTAGGTAATTTTTTAAACCATTTATATCCTATATTATCATCAATATTTATAATTTTTTTTTTAATTTTATATTTAGAAAAAAAATTCCATTTAGATAATTCATAATTTTTCATGTTATAATAATAATCTAAATGGTCTCTACTTAAATTTGTAAAAATTCCAATATAAAATATTATATTTGCTACTCTAAATTGAGTTATTCCATGAGCAGAAACTTCCATAATAACAATATCAGCTTTTTTATCTATAAAATTTTTTAATGAAGATTGTATTTTCACAGCAGAATCAGTTGTATTATTAGTTTTAATTAATTTTTTATAAAAACCATTCCCTATGGTACTTAATATAGCTGGTTTTTTTTTTAAAAAATATAACCATTGCATTAAAAAATTTGTTACACTTGTTTTACCATTAGTTCCAGTTATTCCTATAACTGGAATTTTTTCACTTGGATTCCCATATAATATTCCAGCAAAATATGAAATATATTTATGTAAATTAGGTAAATAAATTATAGGAATATTTTTTTTAAAAAAAATTTTACGATAAGATACAATATTATCTGGATATGTTAATATTGCAGCAGCTCCTTTTGTAATAGCATGTTCTATAAAATTTTTACCATCTTTTTTATGTCCTTTTACAGCTATAAAAAGACAATTTTTTCCTTTAATTTTACGACTATCTAAAATAATTTTATTTATTAAAATATTTTTTATTAAATCATTATTTATATAATTATTTAATAATTTTTGTAAACTTAATGCATGATTAACCAATTTTAATACCTTTGTATATGATAAAAAAAAATTTTTAAATTTTATAAAAAAATAAAAAAAATTATTTTTATATTCTTTTTGCGACACGCAATATTGCACTTCTTGATCTTAAATTTGTTAAAATTTCATTTTTACTAGGAAATATTCTATCAATAATTTTTAATTTTAAATTATTATTTTTAAAATATAAATTATTTATTTCATTTTCAGTTAATGGAATTTTTCTAATAATATCTTTATTATAAGAACTATTTTTTTTCATAAAATTTTTAATAATTCTATCTTCTAATGAATGAAAACTAATAATAGATATTATTCCATTTTTTTTTAATAAATCTAATGAAATATTTAAAACTTTTTTAAGTTCTTCTATTTCTTTATTTAAAAAAATTCTTATAGCTTGAAAAGATCTTTTAGCTGGGTGTTTAAATTTATTTTTTTTATTAAAAGCAGAACATATTGAATATGATAAATCTTTTGTATTATTTAATTTATTACTTAATAAGTATTTTTTTATATTATATGCTATTCTTTTATGAAATTTTTCTTCACCATATATTTTTAATATTTCAGATAATTTTTTTTCATTAATATCTTGTAATAATTTATAAGCATTAATATTTTGGTTTTGATTTATACGCATATCTAATGGACCGTTAAATATATAAGAAAAACCTCGTTTAGGATTATCTAATTGAAATGAAGATATTCCTAAATCAAATAAAATACCATCTATTTTCCCTATTTTATTATTTAAAATAAATTTTAAATTAGAAAAATTATTATGAATATAAATAATTCTTTTATCTAAAATTTTATGTTTTAATATTGTTGTTATATCACAGTCAACAGCATATATACGTCCATTAATACCTAATTTAGATAAAATTAATTTAGTATGTCCTCCACAACCATAAGTTGCATCTATATATATTCCATCATCTTTAATATTTAAACTATTAATAGATTCTTTTAATAAAACTGGTATATGATTCATTATATTAATGTATATTTTATATTAATGTATATTTTATATATTATATATAATATAATAAAAATATTATTTTATTTATTTTTATTTGAAATAATTAATAGTATTATTATACAATATAAATATTAATTTAAAAATTTGGCTAAATTTTTAAAAAGGTGTAATTCTATGATAGAATATCCAAATTTTAAAAGTACAGCATTAAAAAAAGAAAAATATCATATACAAAAATATATTAGACAAGTATATGGATGGATGTCTTGTGGTTTATTATTAACGGCTTTTGTTTCTTGGTATGTAGCTAATACAATTCAAGTAGTAAACTATTTATTAAATAATAAATTTATTTTATTTAGTTTATGTTTTTTACAATTTATGCTAGTTTTTATAATTTCAAATCTTTTAAATAAATTATCTGGAAAAACATTAACTACATTATTTATGTTTTATTCTTCTTTAACGGGTTTAACAACAGCAGGAATTTTTTCTATATATAATCAAAATACTATTTTTACAGCATTTATTACTACATCATTTACTTTTTTATCTATGTGTATTTGGGGATATTTTACAAAAAGAAATTTAAGTAATTTAGGTAATATTGTTACAATGGGTATTTTTGGTGTAGTTATAGCATTATTTATAAATTTATGGTTACAAAATAGTTTATTTGCATCTGTAATAAATTATATTAGTGTAATTTTATTTACATTACTTGTAGCTTATGATACTCAAAAATTAAAACATATTGCAAAAAAAATTAGTATAAATGTAAATGATAAAGATAATTTAAGAAGATATGCTATTATAGGAGCTCTTATGTTATATTTAGATTTTATTAATTTATTTTTTGTAATATTACGTATTATTAGTAATAATGATGATGAAAAATAATATTTTTATAAAAATAAAAATTGTATAAATTAAAATTTTAGTAAAACATATATTTTAAAATAAAATAACAAAAATATGTCTACATCAATGATGGAACAATATTTTCAATTAAAAAAACAATATCCTAATATTTTATTATTTTATAGATTAGGAGATTTTTATGAGATGTTCTATGATGATGCACAAAAAGCATCAAAATTATTAAATATTGTTTTAACAAGAAGAGGTAAATTAAACGGGAAACCTATTCCTATGGCTGGAATTCCCGTTAATAGTGTGCAAAATTATTTATTAAAATTAGTAAAGTTAGGAGAATCAGTAGCTATTTGTGAACAAATAAAAAATAAAAATACGTTAAATAAAAAAAAAATTTTAAAAAGGGAAATTGTACGTATTATTACTCCAGGAACAATTAGTGATGATGTTTTATTAAACAATTATTTTGATAATTTATTAGCAGCCATCTATCAAGATAGAAAATTTGGTTTTGGTTATGCTACATTAAATATTAGTTCTGGTGATTTTAAAATTATGGAAAATAAAGATTATAATATAATTGCTGGAGAATTACAAAGAACTAATCCTACCGAATTATTATATCCTGAAAATTTTCAGGATATACAATTAATAGAAAAAAGAAATTGTATTAGACGAAGACCATTATGGGAATTTGACATTGATACAGCTTTACAACAATTAAATATGCAATTTGGTACAAAAAATTTAAAAAGTTTTGGTATTGAAAAATCATTTATGGCTATTAGAGCTGCAGGTTGTTTAATACAATATGTAAAAGATACACAAAAAGTATGTTTACCTCATATTAATAATATTTTATTAGAAAATCATGATGATGAAATTATTATGGATGAGAATACTCGTAAAAATTTAGAAATTATTTATAGTATTTCAGGAAATAAAAATAATACTTTAATTAAAGTATTAGATAATACTACCACGACAATGGGTAGTCGGTTATTAAAAAGATGGCTAAATAATCCTATACGTAATAAAAATATTATTTTAGATAGACAAAAAAATATCTCTATATTAAAAAAATATTTTTTAAAATTTAAAAAAATGTTATTAAAAGTAAGTGATATAGAAAGAATTATTGCTAGATTAGCATTACGTACAGCCAAACCAAATGATTTAGTATCATTAAGACAAACTTTAAGTTATTTACCTGATTTTCATAAAATTTTAAAAAAAATTAAAGATTGTGAAATTAAATTTAAAATTTTAAATTTAGGGTTATTTATTGAATTAAAAAATTTATTAAAAAAAGCAATAAAAAAAAAGCCTTCTTTATTTTTAAGAGAAGGAAATGTTATTGCTTCTGGATATAATTTATCATTAGATAAATTAAGAAAATTTTCAAAAAATTCAGTAAAATATTTATTTTATTTAGAAAAAAAAGAACGTGATTCATTAAAAATAGAAAAATTAAAAATAGGATTTAATACAATTCATGGATATTATATACAAATTAGTAAAAATTGTAATATAAATTTACCAGGAAAATATATCCAAATTCAAACTTTAAAAAATTTTAATAGATATATTATTCCAGAATTAAAAAAATATCAAAAAAATATTATATATTCTAAAGAGAAATTATTAAATTTAGAAAAGTTTTTATATTATGAATTATTTGAATACATTAATCCTTATTTAAAAAAATTACAAAAAATATCATTATTTTTATCAGAATTAGATGTATTATGTAATTTAGCGGAAAGATCTTTAACTTTAAATTATACTTGCCCAGTTATTAGTAATGAAATAGGAATATCTTTAACTAATTCACGTCATCCTATTGTTGAAAATATTATAAAATCATCATTCATATCAAATGATGTATTATTAACTATTAATAATAATATGTTAATAATAACAGGTCCTAATATGGGAGGCAAAAGTACTTATATGCGTCAAGTTGCATTAATTATTATTATGACTTATATAGGTAGTTATGTTCCTGCCGATCAAGCTATTATAGGTCCAATAGATCGAATATTTACTAGAATTGGATCAACGGATGATATTTCTTCTGGATTATCTACTTTTATGATAGAAATGATAGAAACAGCGAATATTTTGAGAAATGCGACTACTAAAAGTTTAGTATTAATGGACGAAATAGGTAGAGGAACTTCTACATGTGATGGATTATCAATTGCATGGGCTTGCGCTGAAAATATTGCAAAAAAAATTAAATCACTTACTTTATTTGCAACTAATTATATTGAATTAACTTATTTAGCAAAAAAAATAAAATGTATAAAAAATATATATTTTGATGCAATAGAATTAAATAATTCTATTGTTTTTTTACATAAAATAAAAAATGGATCAATTAATAAAAATTATGGTTTATTTGTGGCATCTTTAGCAGGAATTCCTGAAGAAGTTATTAATCAAGCAAAAAAAAAAATTAAACAATTAGAAAATTATAATATTTTCTAAATTTTTTTTAAAATTTAAAAAATAAATAAATATATTAATAATATATAAAATAATAAGTACATAACTTATATATTCAATTTTAAAGGATATTCATTTACATGAATTCTTTTGTTAAAGAAATAAAATCAATTAATATTGAAGAAGAATTAAAAAATTCTTATTTAGATTATGCAATGTCTGTTATTGTAGGAAGAGCATTACCAGATGTAAGAGATGGATTAAAACCAGTACATAGACGTATATTATACGCTATGTATATTTTAGGAAATACATGGAATAAATCTTATAAAAAATCAGCAAGAATAGTAGGTGATGTTATAGGAAAATATCATCCTCATGGAGATAATGCAGTTTATGATACAATTGTTAGATTAGCTCAATCATTTTCATTAAGATATACCTTAATAAAAGGACAAGGAAATTTTGGTTCTATTGATGGAGATTCAGCTGCAGCTATGCGTTATACTGAAATTAAAATGACGAAGATAGCTCAAGAAATTATTAATGATTTAGAAAAAAATACAGTTAATTTTTTACCTAATTATGATGGTACAGAAAAAATTCCTGAAATAATGCCTACAAAAATACCTAATTTATTAATTAATGGTTCTTCCGGTATAGCGGTTGGTATGACGACAAATATTCCTCCTCATAATATTACTGAAGTAATTAATGCTTGTTTAGCATATATTAAAAATAATACTATTACTGTAAAAGAATTAATGAATTATATTCCTGGTCCAGATTTTCCTACAGCTGGAATTATATATGGTATTGATGGTATTGAAAATGCATATGAGACAGGAAAAGGAAAAATTTTTATTCGTGGAAGAAATAAAATTATTAAAAATAAAAAAAATAATTATAAAACAATTATAATTTATGAACTTCCTTATCAAGTAAATAAAGCTAAATTAATAGCAAAAATAGCTAATTTAGTAAAAGAAAAAAAAATTAAAGGAATTAAAACTTTAAGAGATGAATCAGATAAAGATGGAATAAGAATTATAATTCAAATAAAAAAAGATATATCAACAAATGTTATTTTAAATAATTTATATTCATTAACATCATTACAAATTTCTTTTAGCATAAAAATGGTCTCCTTATATAAAGGAGAACCTACCGTAATGTCTTTAAAAAATATCATTAAAGCATTTATTTCACATCGTCGTGAAATTGTTACAAAAAGAACTTTTTATGAAATTAAAAAAGCTCGTAATAAAGCGCATATATTAGAAGGTTTAATAGTTGCATTATTAAATATAGAAAAAATCATTAAAATTATACGTTCTTCTAAAATTACAGAAAATATAAAAAATAAAATATATTCAAAATCTTGGAAGATTTCAAATAAATTACAAACATTTAATTTAGAAAAAAAGAAAATATTAAATATTAATTTAATAAATTCCAATTTAATAAAATTTAATGATAATTATAATTTTAGTTATAAACAAATTAAAGCTATTTTAGAACTTAAATTAAATAAATTAACTAATTTAGAATATAAAAAATTATACATAGAATATCAATATCTAATAAAGAAAATCTCAAAATTAATTAAGATAATTAATAATTATAAATATTTAATGGAAGTAATATATAATGAATTAATTTTAATAAAAAAAGAATTTGGAGATAAAAGAAAAACAAAAATTATTTTAAATAATAATTCTATAATTAGAACAAAAGATTTAATTAATGATGAAAAAGTAATTATTACATTATCTTATCAAGGATATATAAAATATCAAAAAATTACTGAATATAATATACAACATAGAGGAGGAAAAGGTAAATTAGCTATTAAATTAAAAGAAAATGATTTTATTTCTAAAATTTTAGTAGCACATACTCGTGATAATATTTTATGTTTTTCTAATAAAGGACGTCTATATTGGTTAAAAGTATATAATATTCCAGAAGCAAGCAGATATGCGAAAGGAAGACCTATTGTAAATATTATACCTTTAAAAAATAATGAAATTATTACTAATTTTCTTATAGTTAATATTTATGCAAAAAATACAAATTTATTTATGGTTACTTTACAAGGAAATGTAAAAAAAACTAATTTAACCAAATTTAGTAATCCAAGACGTAATGGAATTATTGCAATAAAACTAAAAAAAAATGATAGTTTAATAGGAGTATCTTTAATTAATAAAAATGATAAAATTATGTTATTTTCTACTTTAGGTAAAGTAGTAAAATTTAATGAATCTCAAGTTAGATCTATGGGAAGAAATACAATAGGTGTAAAAGGAATTAAAATATCTAATGAAAAAAAAGATAGTGTTGTTTCATTAATAATAATTGAAAATAAATTTGAAAATAATATTTTTACTCTTACAGAAAATGGATATGGTAAATGTACTAATAATAAATCATTCCCAATAAAATCAAGGGCTACAAAAGGAATTATTTCGATGAAAATTAATTCAAAAAATGGGAAAATTATAGGATCATTAAAAGTAACAAAAAATGATCAAATTATTGTAATCACAAATATGGGAACATTAATTCGTATTAACATGTCTGAAATTTGTGTTATTGGACGTAATACTAAAGGTGTGATTATAATAAATACAAAATCTAATGAAAAAGTTGTTGGATTACAAAAAATTTAAGAGTACTTTTATAAAAGTTAATATACAAAAATATATTTTTTAAAATCATTTATTATTTAATACCTGAGATATTTTTAAATTCATCTACTTTATTAAGTTGTTCCCATGAAAAAATATTTCTTCCAAAATGACCATAAGAAGCAGTTTTTTTATATATAGGTTTTAAAAGATCTAACATTTTTATTAAATTAAATGGTCTTAAATCAAATATTTCTTTAATAAAAGAAACTAATTTAGTATTAGATACTTGACCTGTACCAAATGTATTTACCATTATTGAAACTGGCTTAGAAATTCCTATAATATATGCAATTTGTATTTCACAACGTGATGCTAAAGATGAAGCAACTATATTTTTTGCTATATAACGAGCTGCATATGCAGCAGATCTATCTACCTTAGATGGATCTTTACCTGAAAAAGCTCCACCTCCGTGTCTAGCCATACCACCATAAGTATCTACAATAATTTTTCTTCCTGTTAAACCACAATCACTTATAGGTCCTCCAATAATAAAACGTCCAGATGGATTAATAAAAAATTTAGTTTTCTTATTAATCCATTTTTTAGGTAATACTGGTTTAATAATTTCTTCCATAATAGCTTCTTGTAATTTTTTATATGGTATTTCTTTTGAAAGCTGAGTAGATAAAACTACAGAATCTATATAAATAATTTTATTATTTTTATATTTAAAAGTAATTTGACTTTTTGCATCTGGTTCTAACCATGATATAATTTTTTTTTTTCTAATTTTTGCCTGTTGATATACTAATTTATGAGCATATGTAATAGGAGCTGGCATTAATACATCTGTTTCATTTGTTGCATAACCAAATACAAAACCTTGATCTCCTGCTCCTTGATTATATTTATTTAAATTAGTTATTCCTTTTTTTATATCTTTTGATTGTTTACTTATAATATTTAATATTGTACATGTATTTGCATCAAAACCTTTTTTAGGATTAGTATATCCAATTTCTTTTATAGTATTTCTGGTAATAATTTCTATATTTATTTTAGCTTTGGTAGTTATTTCGCCACCAATTAATACCATATTATTTTTAATATATGTTTCACATGCTACACGTGAAGTTATATCTTGTTTTATTATATTATCTAATATAGCATCAGAAATTTGATCTGCTATTTTATCTGGATGTCCTTCTGATACAGATTCTGAAGTAAATAAATATTCTGTCATTAATACCTTCATTATATAATTACTATAAAAAAATACTATATATTATCAGTATATATATTTTTTAATAAAAATATATAAAAATTTATAATTTTTAATAAATAGATTTTAAAACATTTTAAGTATATATTTCTTTATATAAAGAATATTTTTATAAAAATAATTTTTTAAAAAAAAATTTAGGAGTAATTTAAAATATGATTTCCAAAAGAGATCTTGCTAATGCTATCAGATTTTTAAGTATAGATGCTATACAAAATTCTAATTCTGGACATCCTGGAGGACCTATGGGTATGGCAGATATTGCAGAAGTGCTTTGGAATAATCATCTAAATCATAATCCTAATAATCCTAAATGGATAAATCGTGATAGATTCATATTATCAAACGGACATTGTTCAATGTTAATTTATAGTTTATTACATTTAACTGGTTATGATATAACAATATCGGATTTAAAAAATTTTAGAAAATTATATTCTAAAACTCCTGGACATCCAGAATTTGGATGTACTCCAGGTATTGAAACTAGTACTGGTCCTTTAGGACAAGGATTAGCTAATGCTGTTGGTATGGCTATTGCTGAAAAAACTCTAGCTGCACAATTTAATAGACCAAATTATAATATAATTGATCATTATACTTATGTTTTTGTTGGTGATGGATGTTTAATGGAAGGAATTTCTCATGAAGTATGTTCTTTAGCAGGGACACTAAAACTAAAAAAATTAATAGTTTTTTATGATAATAATGGAATATCTATTGATGGAAATATTAAAGGATGGTGTAATGATGACACTAAAAAAAGATTTGAATCTTATCAATGGAATGTTCTATCTAATATAGACGGACATAATTTTGAAAGTATAGATACAGCTATTAAAAAAGCTAAATCTTCAGAAGAAGATAAACCAACTTTATTAATTTGTAATACAACAATTGCTTTTGGATCACCAAATAAATCAGGAAAAAATATTGCACATGGATCTCCTTTAGGTATAAAAGAAATTATTTTAACAAAAAAACAATTAAATTGGAATTATAAACCTTTTGAAATTCCTTCATCCATTTATAAAAAATGGAACGCAAAAAATACAGGTGATATAAAAGAAGTAAAATGGAAAGATAATTTTAAAAATTATTCTCTTATATTTCCTAAATTAGCTAAAGAATTAAAAAGAAGATTAAGTAATATACTTCCTCATAATTGGAATTTTGAAACATATAAATTTATTAAAAAAATGAATAAAAACTTTACAAATTTATCAACAAGAGAGTCATCTCAATATATATTAAATAAATATTCTAAATTATTACCAGAATTATTAGGAGGTTCTGCTGATTTATCCATTAGTAATTTAACTATATTAAAAAATTCTAAACCAATTAATAAAATTAAAAATGGAAATTATATTTATTATGGAGTAAGAGAATTTGGTATGACTGCAATTGCAAATGGAATAGCTTTATATTGTGGTTTTATTACTTATACTGCTACTTTTTTAGTTTTTTCAGATTATTGTCGTAATGCTATAAGAATGGCTTCTTTAATGAAAATAAGACATATAATGATTTATACACATGATTCAATTGGTATTGGTGAAGATGGTCCTACACATCAACCGATAGAACAATTAACTAGTTTAAGATTAATTCCAAATATAAGTATTTGGCGTCCATGTGATAAAATTGAGACAGCTATAGCTTGGAAAAAAGCTATAGAAAATATAAATAATCCTACTATTTTAGTTTTATCTAGACAAAATTTATCTACACAAAAAAGAAATGAAAATCAAATATCTTATATATCATATGGTGGATACATACTAAAAGATTGTTTGGATAAAAATCCTCAAATTATATTAATAGCTACTGGTTCTGAAGTTTCTTTAGCAATAGAAGTATATAAAAAATTATCCATTTTAAAATATAAAATTAGAATTGTTTCTATGCCATCTACTGATGTTTTTGATAAACAAACACAAAAATATAAAAATTATGTATTACCAAATAATGTTAAATATAGAATAGCTATTGAAGCTGGATCAAAAAATTATTGGTATAAATATGTTGGTTTAGATGGTGATGTTATTGGAATTAATGATTTTGGATACTCAGCTCCTGCTGATAAATTATTTGATAAATTTGGTTTTACTGTACAAAATATTATTTTAAAAATAAAAAAAAAATTTAGTTAATTTTATTAGATTATTTTTAATTTAAACCATAGGATAAATTTACTTATGTTAAGTATTACAAATATTGATATTAAAAATAAAATTTTATTAATTAGATCTGACTTTAATGTTCCAATAGATTCAAAAGGTAATATTAATTCTGATATTAGAATCAAATTATCATTACCTACTATTAGATATGCTTTAAAAAAAGGAGCTAAAATTATTTTAGCTTCTCATTTAGGTAGACCTATTGAAGGACAATATAATTCTTTATATTCTTTAAGAAATATTGCTACTCATTTAGAAAAAATTTTAAATTATAAAGTAATTTTAGAAAAAAATTATTTAAATGGGATTAGTTTAAAAAAAAATACAATAACTATTTTAGAAAATGTACGTTTTAATATTGGTGAAAAGAATAATAATAAAGAATTATCTAAAAAATATGCTTCTTTATGTGATATATTTGTAATGGATGCATTTGCTACATCACATCGTATGCATTCATCTACTTATGGAATTATGAATTTTACTAAACAATCTTGTGCTGGATTATTATTAATTAATGAAATAAAAAATCTAAAAAAATTTTTAAAAAATCCTAAAAAACCAATAATATCTATTATTGGTGGTTCTAAAATATCTACTAAATTTAATATTTTAAAAAAATTAGCAGAATTATCAGATAAAGTAATAGTTGGAGGAGGAATAGCAAATACTATTTTATCATTAAATAATAATATTGGTAGTTCATTATATGAACCAAATGATGTTTTTTTAGCTCAAAAAATAGTAAAAAAATATAATAATCTTATTATCCCAGTTGATTGTCGAGTAGGTATTTCATTCTCTAATGATTCTCCAGTAAAAATGAAAAAAGTAAATAAGATATTAAGAAATGAAAAAATTCTTGATATAGGAGATGAAACAATTTATTTAATAAAAAATGAATTAAAAAAAGCAAAAACCATATTATGGAATGGTCCTGTTGGAGTATTTGAGTTTAAAAAATTTAGAAAAGGAACCGAAGAAATAGTTAATGCTATTATTAAAAATAATATTTTTTCAATTGTAGGTGGAGGAGATACTTTATCTGCTATAGAATTATTTAATGTTTTTGATAAAATTTCTTATATTTCTACAGGTGGAGGTGCTTTTTTAAAATATATTGAAGGTAATAAATTACCTGTTATATCAACATTAGAAAATACTTTACTAAAAAATTATATTTAAAAATTAAAATAATAACAATAATTATATTTAAAATATAAAAAAATTTATAATAAGGTAAAATATACATTATGCCCAAAATTTTAAATTATATAAAACCTGGTGTTGTTGTTGGTAATGATGTACAAACTATTTTTAAAATAGCAAAAAAACATAATTTTGCTTTACCAGCAATTAATTGTATTGGTACAGATTCTATTAATGCAGTTTTAGAAACTGCTGCTAAAGTAAAATCTCCAGTTATTATTCAATTTTCTAATGCAGGTTCTGCTTTTATTGCAGGAAAAGGATTACAAATTATTAATACTAAATTAGCTTCTATAATTGGAGCTATATCTGGAGCAAAACATGTTCATCAAACTGCTAAGTATTATGGTATACCAGTAATTTTACATACTGATCATTGTCCTAAAGATAAATTATCATGGATCGATAATTTATTAAATGAAAATGAAAAATATTTTCTAAAATATAAAAAACCTTTATTTTCATCTCATATGATAGATTTATCTACTGAATCAGTTATAGATAATATTAAAATATGTAGTCAATATTTTAAAAGAATGTCAAAAATGAATATGACATTAGAAATAGAATTAGGATGTACCGGGGGAGAAGAAGATGGAATAAATAATAGTAATTTAATTAAAAAATTATTATATACTGATCCATATGATGTTAATTATGCTTATGAAAAATTAAGATTAATTAGTTCTCAATTTATTATTGCAGCATCTTTTGGAAATGTACATGGAGTATACCAAAAAGGTAATGTAAAATTATTACCAAAAATTTTAAGAGATTCACAAAATTTTATTTGTAAAAAATATAATCTTACAAAAAATCCTATAAATTTTGTATTTCATGGTGGTTCTGGATCTTCATTATCTGAAATTAAAGAATCTATAAAATATGGTGTCATAAAAATGAATTTTGATACAGATATTCAATGGGCAACATGGGAAGGTATATTGAAATATTTCAAAAAAAATAAAAAATTTTTATTAAAACAGTTAGGTAATCCAAATGGTTTAAATAAACCTAATAAAGAATATTACGATCCAAGATCTTGGATCAGAGCATCTCAAATTTCAATAAAAAAAAAATTAGAAAAAATTTTTAAAAAATTAAATGCAATTAATACATTATAAAAAATTTTAATTATAAAAAAATATAATTTATTTTATAAAACGGATTGTTAAAATATGAGTAAATTTACTAGTGTATTAGATTTCATAAAATTATGGATTATAAATAATAAAATTTTTATTTTTTATCAATTTGAACATTTTTTTTTGGCAGGTATGATTTTATTTTTTGGATTATGGGGCGTGAAAATTTCTACTAGAACTATCAAAAATATTTTTACTATTAGAAATATAGATCCAATAACAATTGGTTTTCTTTCTAATGTTTTAAAATATAGTTTAACAATATTTGTAATAGTTAGTGCATTAAGTAGTATTGGATTAAAAACATCATCTATCTTTGCCGCATTTGGTACTATAGGATTAGTAGTAGGTTTAGCTTGGCAAAGTGCATTAGCAAATTTAGCATCAGGATTATTAATTATTACTTTTCGAATTTTTAAAGTAGGAGACTATATTAATATAGGTAATGTTACTGGTAAAATAACTAATGTTGAAATTTTTTGTACTCTTTTTAAGACATTTGATGGAACTATTATATCTGTACCTAATGGTAAAATTCTAACAGAAAATATAATAAATTTTTCTAAAGCAAATGAATATCGCAATAAAATTACTTTAGGTGTTTCACGTAATTTAATACAAGAAGATATTCATATTATAAAAAAAATATTACTAGATACAATGTCAATAAATAATAAAATAATAAAAAATTCTATTGTGAACGTTATTATTGATGAAATTACTAACAGTTCTATTAATTTTACTATTTTTTTTTGGATTAATGATTTTCGAAATAAAAAAGAAATTTGTTCAGACTTAATCAATATATTAAAAAATAACTTGGAATTATATAAAAAATCTTGTGTATTATGGATACATAATGATTAAATTAATAATAATTTGATTTAAAAAAAGATATACGGTGCGAACGGGATTTGAACCCGTGACCCCCGGCGTGACAGGCCGGTATTCTAACCAACTGAACTATCGCACCATAATATTTTTGCATTATATGTTATAAATTATTAATTATCAATATTTTTTTATTTTAACCATAAACAAAATCCACACTTTTCTTTAATTAATTTTAATTGTAATTTATGTAATTCTAATTCTTTATTAGAAGCGTATATAATTAAAAATTTTTTTTCTATTTGTTTTTTATAAAAAAATGGTAATTTTTTATTAATATTATTATTTTTAACTTTTAATAATTCTAATTTAAATGTATTTTGTTTAGTAGTCATCAATAAAAAAATTTTTGCTAAAATTTTTGCATCTAATAATGCTCCATGTAAATAACGTTTACTATTATCTAAATTAAATCTAGAACATAAAGAATTTAATGAATTTCTTTTTCCTGGAAAAAGATTTCTAGCTATTTTTAATGTATCTTTAATTTTACAAATATTTTCAATTTTAGGTAGATTATTTTTTAATAATGATAATTCGTAATTTAAAAAATTAATATCAAATTGTGCATTATGAATAATTAATTCTGATCCTGTTATATAATTTAAAAAATTATTTACAATATCAGAAAAAATAGGTTTATCAAATAAAAATTTATTAGAAATACCATGAATATTAAAAGCATCTTGACTTATAGTTTGTTTAGGATTTAAATATGTATGAAAATTATTATTAGTTATATTACGATTAATAATTTCCACTATTCCTATTTCTATTATACGATGACCTAAATAATATGGTGGAGAAAAATTCATACCTGTAGTTTCTGTATCTAAAACTACTTGACGTATATTAATTTTTTTCATGTTTTTTTATGTAAATAAAATAAATTTTAAAAAAAGAAGTTTTATGTATAAAAATATAAATATTTTTACAGATGGTTCTTGTATATATAATCCTGGTCCTGGAGGTTGCGCAGCTATTCTACAATATAATAAATACGAAAAAATTTTAACTCAAGGTTTTTTTTTAACTACTAATAATAGAATGGAATTAATGGCATCTATTATTGCATTTGAATCTTTAAAAGAAAGTTGTAAGATTTATATTACTACTGATAGTAAATATTTAAAAGAAGGTATTACAAAATGGATATATAATTGGAAAAAATTTAATTGGATACGTAATAATAAAAAAATAGTAAAAAATATTGATTTATGGAAAAGATTAGATTTAGCTTTATTAAAGCATAATGTTAATTGGAATTGGATAAAAGGACATTCATATCATCAAATGAATAATAAGTGTGATAAATTAGCTCGTTTTTCAGCAAAAAATCCTATAAAAAATGATTTAGGATATATAACAATAAAAAAAACAAGTATTTTTAAATAAAGAAAAATATAAAAATTATTTTACATTTAAATCATTTTTAGAAATAAAAAATATTTGTTAAATTAAAATAAAATTGTAATTTTAATTAAAATTATAAAATTAAACTTTAAATAAAATTTTTCATAAAAATTTTAAATTTTTCAAAAAAAAGGATATAAAGCATGCTAGATAATAATCGTTTACGAATAGCTATGCAAAAATCTGGTCGTTTAAGTAATGAATCTAGTAAATTATTAAAAAAATGTGGTCTTAAAATTAATTTAAATCAACAACGTTTAATAGCTTTTACGGAAAATATGCCAATTGATATATTAAGAGTACGTGATGATGATATTCCAGGATTAATAATGGAAGAAGTTGTTGATTTAGGAATTATTGGGAAAAATGTTTTAGAAGAAGAAGTTTTAACACGTTTATCTAAAGGTGAAAATGCAAAATATTTAACTTTACGTAAATTAGATTTTGGTATATGTAGATTATCAATAGCAATACCTATTAATAAAAATTATACAGGTTTACAATCTTTACAAAATTCTTGTATTGCAACATCTTATCCTAATATTTTAAAAAAATATCTTGATAAACATAATATTGTATTTAAATCTTGTATGTTAAATGGTTCTGTTGAATTAGCACCTAGAGTAGGTTTATCAGATGCTATTTGTGATTTAGTATCAACTGGGGCTACGTTAGAAGCAAATGGTATAAAAGAAGTAAAAGTTATTTACAATTCTCAAGCATGTTTAATACAACGATGTGGTAAAATTAAACAGATTAAACAAAAATTAATAAACAAATTATTAACTCGAATTAAAGGAGTTATAAAAGCTAGAGAATCAAAATATATAATGTTACATGCTCCTAATAAAAAATTAAAAGAAGTAATTGCATTATTACCAGGTGCTGAAAATCCTACTATTTTACCATTAGTTGGAGATGATAAAAAAGTAGCAATGCATATGGTTAGTAGTGAGACACTATTTTGGGAAACAATGGAAAGATTAAAATCATTAGGAGTAAGTTCTATTTTAGTTTTACCTATTGAAAAAATAATGGAGTAAAAATGACTATTATAAATAATCTTATATATTGGAATAATTATAATAAAACTCAAAAAAAAAAAATTTTATCTAGACCAATATTTTTAATAGATAAAAAAATTAAAAATGATGTAACAGATATTTTAAATAAAGTCAAAAAAAAAGGTGATAGTGCTTTAAAAAAATATAATTTTTTATTTGATAGAATTAAAACTAATAAACTAAAAATAAATAAAGAAAAAATAAATAATTCAAAATTATATATAAAAAAAAATATTAAATTTGCTATACAACAAGCATATAATAATATATATAAATTTCACAAATCTCAATTATTAAAAAAAAAAATAATTAAAGTTATACCTGGTGTTTTTTGTCAACAAATTTATCGTCCTATATCTAAAGTAGGATTATATATCCCTGGAGGTACATCATCATTATTTTCTACTGTCTTAATGTTAGGAATACCTGCAAAATTAGCATTATGTCCAAATATTATATTATGTTCTCCACCTCCTATATCTAATGAAATTTTATTTTCCGCATATTTATGTAATATAAAAAATATCTTTCAAATAGGAGGAGCTCATGCTATAGCTGCAATGGCTTTTGGTACTGAATCTGTAAATAAAGTAAATAAAATTTTTGGTCCAGGAAATTTTTTTGTTACAGAAGCTAAAAGACAAATTAATAATCAAAATGAAACTTCTTATAAAAATATTTCTATAGATATGCCAGCAGGTCCATCAGAATTAATGATTATAGCAGATAAATCAGCAAACTATAATTTTATTATAGCCGATTTATTATCACAAGCAGAACATGGAATTGATTCACAAGTATTTTTACTTACTCCTGAAGAAAAAATAGCAAAATTAGTTCAAAAAAAACTTTATAAAAAATTAAAAAAATTACCTAAAGAGAAAATAGCAAAAAAATCTCTTAGTAATAGTTATATTATAATAGTTAAAAATATTGAAGAATGTATAAAAATAGTAAATAAATATGCTCCTGAACATCTTATAATTCAATGTAAAAATTATCATAAAATTTTACCTAAAATTATTAATGCTGGATCAATTTTTTTAGGTAATTGGTCTCCTGAAGCAGCTGGAGATTATGCATCAGGAACTAATCATGTTTTACCAACTTACGGACATGCATTAACTTATTCTTGTTTAGGAGTATATGATTTTCAAAAAAAAATATCCGTACAGAAATTAACACAACAAGGATTATTAAATATTTCTCATACAGTAGAAATTATGGCGAAATCAGAAAATTTATTAGGTCACAGTAATGCTATTACCGTAAGAAAAAATTTTATTAATAATAATTTATTAAATATAAAAAAAAATATAAATAATATAGTTAGAAAAAATATTATTAATCTTAAACCATATCGATCAGCAAGATCATTATATAATAATAATATTAATAATGATTCAATTTTATTAAATGCTAATGAATCTCCTATTATTTCTCTTTTTTCTTTAAATAAAAAAATATTTAACAAATATCCAGAACCACAATCTCAAGAATTAATTAATTTTTATAGTAAATATATAAATTTAAATTCTCAAAATATTTTAATTACTAGAGGAGCAGATGAAGGTATAGATATAATTATGCGTACTTTTTGTAATCCTAAAAAAGAAAAAATTTTATTTTGTCCTCCAACATATGATATGTATCGTGTTAATGCTGAAATATTAAATATTAAATATATTATGATTAATAGTTTAGATAATTGGGAATTGAATATAAATATTATTAAACAAAATCTTTATAATGTTAAAATAATATTTATTTGTCATCCGAATAATCCTACAGGTAATTGTATAGATAAAAAAAATATAATAAAACTTTTAAAGTTAGTACATAATAATATTATTATTGTTATTGATGAAGCATATATTGAATTTTGTATAAATAAAACTCTAATTAATTTAATAAATAAATATAATAATTTAATTATATTAAGAACTTTATCAAAAGCATTTGGATTAGCTGGTTTACGTTGTGGTTTTGTATTAACTAATAAAAAAATTATCAATGTTTTACAAAAAGTTATAGCTCCTTATCCAATACCAGATCCTGTAATAAATATAGCAAAACAAGCTTTATATCCTAAAAATTTAATTATTATGAAAAAAAATGTAGAAAAAATTATCGAAAATAAAAAATGGTTAATTAATAATTTAAAAAAATATAAAATTATAAAAAAAATATTTTATAGTGAAACAAATTTTATTTTAATTAAATTTTATAATTCTCATTATATTTTTGAAGAATTATATAAAAATAAAATAATTGTTAGAAATCAAGATCATGAAAAAAGATTAAATAATTGTTTAAGAATTACAATAGGAACATTTTACGAATGTAAAAAATTACTTTTTGAATTAAAAAAATTATTACATTAAGGTTTTATATATGTTAAAAAAAATACTTTTCATAGATAGAGATGGTACATTAATATCTGAACCAAAAAATAATTATCAAATTGATCATATAAATAAATTATTTTTTGAAAAAAATGTTATTATTGTACTATCAAAATTAAAAAAATTATCTTATTCATTTGTAATGGTTACAAACCAGGATGGTCTAGGTACTAAATCTTTTTCTTATAAAAATTTTAATATACCTCATAATTTTATGCTTAGTATTTTTGAATCACAAAATATAAAATTTAAAGATATTTTAATTTGTCCTCATTATTCATATAATAATTGTATATGTAGAAAACCAAATATAACAATGTTAAAATTTTATTTAAATAATAACTTAGATAAAAAAAATAGTTATGTTATAGGTGATCGTTTAACTGATTTAGAATTAGCTAAAAATATTGGTATTAATGGTATTTTATATAATAAAAAAAAATGTAATTGGTTAGATATTTTAAGTAAATTAACACCGATTAAAAGATATGCTATAATAAAGAGAGTAACAAAGGAAACTAAAATATTTGTAGAGTTATTTTTAGATAAAAAAGGAAAAAATGTAATTAATACAGGAATTAATTTTTTAAATCATATGTTAGAACAAATAGCAATACATGGAGGCTTTATTTTAAATATTTTTAGTGAAGGAGATTTAAAAATTGATGATCATCATACAATAGAAGATATTGCAATAACATTAGGACAAGCTTTATCCAAAGCTATTGGAGATAAAAAAGGAATTAATAGATTTGGTTTTTTATTACCAATGGATGAATCATTAGCACAATGTTCATTAGATTTATCAGGTAGACCATATTTACAATATTATGCTAAATTTAAATATCAAAAAATTGGTGATTTGAATACTGAAATGATTAAACATTTTTTTTATTCTTTATCTTATTCTATGTCATGTAATATATATTTAAAAGTTATTGGAGAAAATGATCATCATAAAGCTGAAAGTTTGTTTAAAGCATTTGGATGTACTTTAAAACAAGCAATAAAAATTGTAAATAATATTATTCCTAGTTCAAAAGGAGTATTAGATTGAATATTGTTATTTTAGATACATCTTGTGGTAATTTTTATTCTTTAAAATCTACTATAAAAAAAATAGGATTTAATGCTATTATTACAAATAATGAAGATTTAATTTTAAATGCTGATAAAATTTTTTTACCAGGAGTAGGTTCAGCATATTCTGCAATAAAAAAATTAAAAAATGATAATTTAATAAAATTAATTAAAAATTGTAAAAAAGATATTTTAGGAATATGTTTAGGAATGCAAATTTTAGGTAAATATAGTGAAGAAAATAAAGGAATAAATACTTTAGGAATTTTAAATTATTCAGTTCGTTTAATGAATAATAAAAATTTACCGATCCCACATATGGGATGGAATACAGTAAATATTATAAAAAAATCTCCATTATTTAAAAATATAAATACAAATTCTTATTTTTATTTTTCTCATAGTTATAATATTAATTTAAATAATTATACTATAGCTAAAACAAAATATGAAAACTCATTTAGTTCCGCTATACAAAAAAATAATTTTTTTGGAGTTCAATTTCATCCAGAAAGATCAGGAACTAATGGAATTCAATTAATTAAAAATTTTTTACAAATATGAAATAAAAAAAATGATTATTCCAGCTATTGATTTAATAAAAGGACAAGTTGTTAGATTACATCAAGGTAAATTTAATTTAAAACGTAAATATTTACATAAACCTTCTTTTTATATTGAAAAATATTTAAAACAAGGAGCAAAAAAAATACACTTAATTGATCTAGATGGTGCAAAAAATCCTAATGAAAAACAAACTTCTTTATTAAAAAATTTATCTAAAATTAATCCTATTCCTATCCAAATAGGAGGAGGAATACGCACTAAGAAAGATATAGATCTTATTTTAAATTTAATACCCAAAGCACAAATTATATTAGGTTCTTCAATTATACAAAATTTTAATAATGTTAAAAAATGGTTTAAATTATACAATCCATATTCTTTAATTTTAGCATTAGATATTAAATTTGATATAAATAATAAAAAAATAATTTTCATTAATGGATGGCAAAATAAAAGTAATGTTATTTTTGAAGATATTATAGAAAAATTTTTAGATTTAGGATTAAAATATGTTTTATGTACTGATATTTCTAAAGATGGTACTTTATTAGGACCTAATATAAATCTTTATAATGAAATTGTTAAAAAATATCCAGAAATATTTTTTCAAGCATCAGGAGGTATATCTAAATTAAAAGATATTAAAAACTTAAAAAAAAGCGGGGTAAAAGATATAATTATTGGAAGAGCTTTTTTAGAAAAAATATTTTCTCTTAAAGAGGCTAATTTATGTTGGCAAAAAGAATAATTCCTTGTTTAGATGTTTATAAAGATAAAGTTGTTAAAGGTAAGCAATTTAAAAATCATCAAATTGTAGGAGATATTTTATCATTAGCTTCTAGATATGATAAAGAAGGAGCAGATGAATTAATATTTTATGATATTACAGCATCAATTGATAATAGATTAGTTAATAAAAAATGGATATCTCAAATAGCAAATTTAATTAATATACCTTTTTGTGTAGCAGGAGGAATTCAATCAATAAGTGATGCTGCACAAATATTACATTTAGGAGCAGAAAAAATATCTATAAATTCTCCTGCATTAAATAATCCTTCTTTAATTACAAAATTATCAGAATATTTTGGGAAACAATGTGTAGTAGTAGGTATTGATTCTTATTATAATAAAAAAACAAAAAAATATCATGTTTATAAATATACTGGTAATATAAAATATACTAAGATAACTAATTGGGAAACAATTGAATGGATTAAAAAAGTACAAACTTTAGGAGCTGGTGAAATAGTATTAAATACAATAAATAAAGATGGATTATGTAGTGGTTATGATTTAAAACAACTAAAAAAAATAAGAAAAATTTGTAAAATTCCATTAATTGCTTCTGGAGGTGCAGGTTCTAAAAAAGATTTTTATAATGTTTTCAATAAAAAAATTAATGTAGATGGTGCTTTAGCAGCATCCATTTTTCATAAAAAGATTCTTAATATTAAAGTATTAAAAAATTTTTTATATAAAAAAAATATAGAGGTAAGAATATGTTAAAAGAAAATTTTATAAATAGTTTAAATTGGATAAAAACTAATGGATTGATACCTACTATTATACAACATAAAATTTCTGGACAAATTCTTATGCATGCTTATATGAATCCAGAATCTTTAAAAATAACTTTAAAAACTAAAAAAGTTACATTTTTTTCTCGAACTAAAAAGAAAATATGGACAAAAGGAGAAACTACAGGTAATTTCTTATTTTTAAAAAATATTACTACAGATTGCGATAAAGATACATTACTTATTTTAGTAGATCCAGTTAATAAAACATGTCATTTAGATGAATATAGTTGTTTTAAAAAATCTATATCAAATTTTACTTTTTTATATTTATTAGAAATATATTTAGATAAAAAAAAAGAAAAAAATAATATGAAACCTTTTTCATATACCTATAATTTATATCAAAGTGGTTTAAAAAGAATATCACAAAAAGTAGGTGAAGAAGCTATAGAGACTGTTATAGCTGCTAATCATAATAATAAAATAAGTTTTATTGAAGAAACAGCAGATTTAATATATCATTTAATTATCCTTTTAAAATTTAAAAATATTGATTTAAATGATATTATAGATATTCTAAAAAAGAGAAATAATTAAATTATACTTATTATTTATTAATTAAACTTAAAGTAAATTCTTTACTATTATAATAATGTTTTTTTACATAAAAATAAAATAATAAATTTATTATAAAATATATCTACTAATATCTTCATTTATGATTAATGAGTCAAGATGTTTACTTACATAATTTTTATCTATAAAAATTGATTTATTATTATATTTATCAATTTCATAAGAAATATCTGACATTAAATGTTCAAGAACAGTATGTAATCTTCTTGCTCCTATATTTTCTGTTGTTTCATTTACTTTCCAAGCAGATTCAGCTATTCTCTTAATACCATCTTTAGTAAAGATAATATTTATTTTTTCAGTTGCTAAAAGTGCTTTATATTGTACTGTTATAGAAGCATTAGGTTCTATAAGAATTCTTTCAAAATCGTTACTAGTAAGAGCTTTTAATTCTACTCTAATAGGTAATCTACCTTGTAATTCTGGAATTAAATCAGATGGTTTAGATATTTGGAATGATCCTGATGCAATAAATAAAATATGATCTGTTTTAACCATTCCATGTTTTGTTGAAATTGTACATCCTTCTACTAATGGTAATAAATCTCTTTGTACTCCTTCTCGTGAAACATCTGAAGATATATTATTATTTCTTCTACAAATTTTATCTATTTCATCTAAAAAAACAATACCATTTTGTTCTACTGATTCTATAGCTTTTTGTTTAATATTTTCATTATTAATTAATTTATTTGCTTCTTCTTCTAATAATAATCTAATAGCATTTTTAATTTTTAATTTACGTTTTTTTTGTTTGTTACCTCCTAAATTTTGAAATAATGATTGTAATTGACTTGTCATTTCCTCCATACCTGGAGGTGCCATAATTTCAATCCCCATTGGGGAACTTGATATATTAATTTCAATTTCTTGATTATCTAATAATCCTTTTTTTAATTTAATTTTTAATTTTTCACGAATAGATTTAATATTATCATCTTGATTCCAATTATTTTTATTAGCAACTAAAACATTAAGAATTCTTTCTTCGGCCATTTTTCTTGCTTTATCACAATTTTTTTTAAATTCTTTTATGCGTATCATTTTTATTGCAACATCAGTTAAATCCCGAATAATAGAATCTACTTCTTTTCCTACATAACCAATTTCAGTAAATTTAGTTGCTTCTACCTTAATAAAAGGGGCATTTGCTAATTTTGCTAAACGACGTGCAATTTCAGTTTTTCCTACTCCAGTAGGACCGATCATTAATATATTTTTAGGAGTAACTTCTTGTCTTAAATTTTCATTAAGTTGCATACGTCGCCAACGGTTTCTTAATGCAATAGCTACAGCTTTTTTTGCATTTTCTTGACCAATAATAAATTTATTTAATTCATTAACGATATCTTTTGGAGTCATTTCAGACATAATTAGCATTTTCCTCATGCTTTGTTAGATGGTAATTCTTCAATTGTAAAATTATGATTAGTGTATATACAAATATCTCCTGCAATATTTAAAGATTTTTTTACTATTTCATATGCACTTAAATTAGTGTTTTCAAATAAAGCACGTGCAGAAGCTTGTGCATATGGACCACCAGAACCAATAGTTACTATATTATTTTCAGGTTGAATTACATCTCCACTACCTGTAATTATTAAAGAAGTAACTTTATCCGCAATTACTAATAATGCTTCTAACTTACGTAAAATACGATCTGTTCTCCAATCTTTTGCTAATTCTACTGCAGATTTTGTTAAATTTCCTTGATATATTTCTAATTTTTGTTCAAATAATTCAAAAAGTGTAAAAGCATCTGCAGTACCTCCAGCAAAACCAGCAATTACTGTATTATTATATAATTTACGAATTTTTTTTACATTTCCTTTCATTATAATATGACCAAGAGTAGCTTGTCCATCACCACCAATAACTACATTTTCATTTTTTCTTACACTAACTATTGTTGTCATGAGTTACATTATCCTCAATTATTATTTTTTATATCTCATAACACTAAAATATTAAATATTAATATTTATATAAATAATGTTTTTAATAAAATTTAATTTAATTAAATAAATAATTATTATATAATATTACAATTTTTTCATAAAAAATAGTTTTAATTCTATCAAAAACAGTAAAATTATAACATAATTTAAATTTTAAACAATAAATTTATATTTAATTAATTAATAAAAAAAATTTATGTATAAAAATATTTTAGCTATTGATACTTCTACTGAATATTGTCTTATTACTTTAAAAAGTAAAAATATTATTTATAATGAAAAAAAATATTGTCCTTATTCACATATAAAATATATATTATATTTAATTCATAATATTCTAAAAAAAAATAATATATTATTATCTAATTTAAATTTATTAGGATGTAATTTAGGACCTGGTAATTTTACAAGTTTAAGAATAGGTATTGCTACAATTGACAGTATGTCTTATGCTCTTAATATTCCTAAAATAGGTTTATCTCATTTAATGATTATTGCTGAAAAATCTTGGAAATTAACTGGAATTAAAAATATAATAACTGTAATAAAATGTAATAAAAATTATATATATTTCGCTTTATATAAAAAAAATTTTAAAGGTTTATGGATTGGTAAAAATAGTGAATGTTTATTAAATTATAATGATTTTTTAAAAAAAATTTTAATATTGAAAGGAGTATGGGTTTTAACTTCTAATATTAGTGAAAATATAAGATTTTATATAAAAAAAAAATTAAATAAAAATTTAAAAATATATTTTATTAAAAATTTATCTAATTCATCAGAAGAAATTATTAATATTATTGATAATATTTTATTAAATAAAAAAAAAATAAAAAAACATTATAAGATTAATTATATTAAAAATATTTTTTAAATATAAATTTAATATATAATTAGTATTTTTTATATAAATTTTATTTTTATTTAAAAATTTAATTCAAATATAAATTTTTATTTTTATTTATATTATTTTTTAATAATAATTATTATAATTATATTTAATTAATTAATTTTTAAATTAAATTAAAATGTTATTTTAAAAAAATAATTTGACTATAAAATATTTATAATATTTTATACTTGTAATTTTTTGCATAAAAGTATAATTTATTTGTGTATATAAAATTAATATAAATATATTTAAAATTCTAAAAAAATGAATAAATTATCAAAATTTAATCTTTTATCTTCTAGATTTAGAGGATTTTACCCTGTTGTAATAGATATTGAAACTTCAGGATTTAATTCAAAATATAATGCTATATTAGAAATTAGTCTAATAACATTAAAAATGAATAATGGGTGGTTAGAAAAAAATGAAATGTTACATTTTCATATTTTACCTTTTAATGGTTCTCATATATCTCACGATGCATTAGCTTTTAATGGTATAAATATTAATACTTCTTTAAGAGGAGCTATAACTGAAAATAAAGCTTTAAAAATTATTTTTTCAAAAATTTCTCAAGATATAAAAAATAATAAATGTAAAAAAGCAGTTCTAGTAGCACATAATGCTAGTTTTGATCATAGTTTTATTATGGAAGCTATAAAACGTACAAAAATGGAAAATTATAACCCATTTCATTCTTTTGTAACATTTGATACTGCTTCAATGAGTGGTTTAATTTTAGGACAAACTGTTTTAGCTAAATCATGTCATGCTATGGGTATCTCTTTTGATAATAACCAAGCACATTCAGCTTTATATGATACTAATCGTACTGCTGAATTATTTTGTAAATTAGTTAATAAATGGAAAGAAATAGGAGGATGGCCTCCAAAATTTTTATTTTAAATATTAAATTAATTATTTTCTTTTAAATTTAAAATTTTTTTTAATTTTTTTGTATTATGTAATGAATATAGGATATCGTACCCTCCTATTAATTTATTATTTACCCATAATTGAGGAAAAGTAGGCCAATTAGCATATTTTGGTAAAAAAATTCTAATATCAGGATTTTTTAAAACATCTATATAAGTAAATTTTACTTTATAATGTAAAATAATTTTTATAGTTTTATTTGAAAAACCACACTGAGGATTATTAGGAGTTCCTTTCATATATAAAATAATAGGATTATTTTTAATTTGTTCTTTAATTTTTTGAAAAATTCTCATAAAATTCCTTAATTTATTTTAAATTAATATAATTATATTAATCATATAAAATAATTTCAAATTTTTTTATAAATATATTTATATATATACTTTATTATGTAAATTTAATAAATATTAAAATTATAAAGAAAATATATGCAAAAATATTTAATTGAAATAAAAAATTATCTAATATTAGAAAACTAATTATTTTAACACAAATATCATGTCTTTTAATAAATATTATGAATACTATTATGTCTAATTAAATATAGCTATTTTAATTTTAGTTATACATTTATTACTACCAATAATATTATTTAGTCATGGTAATTTTATTACCTCTATTAATAATTATTATAAAAATAAATAAATCTAACAATAAAAAAATATAACAAAATATATACAACAATAATATTTATTAGTAATAATATTATTTTGTATAATAATATTTATTCTTTATAAAATTAGTTTTTTAATATCCTTTTTATCTAAAAATAAATTTTTAATTTTAAATTAAAAATTTATTTAAAAATTCTTCCATACAATATACTTGGATATTTATTATTACAAGTATTAAAATACTAATGTATAGGTTTATCATTTATTATCTAAAGATATGTTAATTAGTTGGTTTAGAGTAATTTTATATATACCTAATTTTTTTGTATATATAGATTTAAACAATATATATCAGAATTTTAAGGAATGCTGTTATTTTAATATATTAAATAATATTTTTTATGACCATAAGATATATGTTAAAATCTAAATTTTTTAATAATGTTAAATATTTTAATTTATTTAATAAGTTTAATATTAGAATTTTAATAAAATTATTAAAATTAGGAATTTTTATTGGATTATCTATCTTTTTTGAAGTAATATTATTTAGTATTATTTTTTTACTAATATTTTCTAATATGAAAATATAAAATATTATTAGTCATCAAATAATTTTAGATTTTATTTCATTAATTTTTGTTATTCCTTTATCTTTAAGTATTTTCACGACTATAATAATAGAATTTTATCTTGGTTTAGGTTATAAAGATAAAACAAAAATTATTAGTTGGATTTCATAAATTATAAAAATTATGATATCTTTTTTTATTACTTTTATAAGTATTATTTTAAAAAATAAAATAACATCATTATATAATTCTAACATAAATATTATAAATTTATTTTCATATATAATTTTATTAGTATTTGTTTATTAAATTTTAGACTTTATTTAAGTTATTGGATCTGAAATTTTAAAAAGATATAAAGATACTAAATCTATTTTTTAATTACATTTTTTCTTATTGGATAATAAATTTATCTATTTGTTATTTTTTGTTTATTACTAATTTTATTATATCTCTCTAATTAATTCATCAGGTTTTTAGATTAAACTTATAAATTAAATTAATAATTGCAGTATTTTAAATCATATTACGTATTATAAAAATACAAAAAATTGACTATTAAAATAATAATATATATTATATATGTATTATTAATATTTATTTTATAAATGCGTTCTTAACTCAGTGGTTAGAGTGTCACTATGACATGGTGAAAGTCAGAGGTTCAAATCCTCTAGAACGCATAAAATCATAATTAAATATTTTTTTATTTCCAGTAAATTAAACAAAATTTTTTTTTCCCTTTACGTAATAAAGTAAAATGATTAAATTTTTTATAATATTTTGTAAAAATAAATGAATTATCTAATATTTTTTCATTATTTATATATATTGAATGTGATTTAATCATAATAAAAGCTTTAGTACGAGATGATACAAATTTACTTAAAATTAAAATTGTTGATAAATCAAATTCTTTATTTTCTAAATAAAGATTATTAATATTATTTAATAATATATAAAATTCTTTTTCTGATAAATTATTTATATTTTTATTAAAAAGTAAATTAGTTATTTTTTTTGATATATTTAATTTTTTTTCACCATGAACTATTTTTGTAAGATATTCAGCTAATAAATATTGAGGACTATCTTTTTTAATTTTTTGATTTTTTTGTTTAAAATGGTTAATAAAATTTATTTCATAATTAGTAAACATATATAAAAAATTAAATACTATTGAATCTGGAATATTTAACCAAAATTGAAAAAATTTATATGGACTAGTTTTTTTGGAATCTAACCAAATTGTTTTATTTTCTGTTTTTCCAAATTTTGTGCCATCATTTTTAATAATTAAATTTGTAGTTAAACCAAAAACTTTTTCTTTATTTATTTTTTTTACAAGATCAATACCTGAGACAATATGTCCCCATTGATCAGATCCTCCAATTTGGAGGATAACATTAAAATTTTTATTTAAGTAAGCAAAATCATAAGATTGTAATAAATTATAAGAAAATTCTTTAAAAGATATACCTTCTAAATTATTATTCGTCATTCTTTTTTTTATTGAATCTTTATTCATCATATTATTAATATAAAAATATTTTCCTATTTTTTTTAAGAAAAATAAAATATCCATTTTATGAAACCATTCGTAATTATTAATTATATTTGCACAATTACTACAATCAAAATCTAAAAAATTTTCTAATTGTAAACTAATTTTTTGTAACCATGTATTTATTAATTCTATTGAATTAGTTTGTCTTTTTTTTAATTTAAAACTAGGATCACCAATTAAGCTAGTAGCTCCTCCTAATAAAATTATTGGTTTATGCCCTAATTTTTGAAAATATTGTAGTGTAATTAATTGTATAAGATGACCTATGTGTAAACTGTCTGCTGTTAAATCAAATCCACAATAAAGATTAATATTTTTTTCTTTTAAAATTTTACATAAATTATTTTTATTAGTTACTTGATATAAAATATTACGATTTTTTAATATTTCTATAACATCTATTATTTTTTTTTTTACTGTCATCCATATTCCTTTAATTATTTTATTAAATATATTTAATATTATTTTGATAAATTTTTTTTACTGTTTTAACTATAATTTGAGAATATAAATCAATTTCAATATTTACGTAATCATTAATATTTTTATTTGATAATGTAGTTTTTAATAATGTTTCTGGTATTATATTAACACTAAATTCTTTTTTTAATTTTTTATCTATTGTTAAACTAATACCATCAATACATATTGATCCTTTTTGAAAAATATAATTCATTTGAAAAATATTATTTGGTTTTATCCATAAAATTTTAAATAAATTATAATTTTTAATATTAATAATTTTAGCTATATCAGTAATATGTCCTGTAACTATATGTCCTCCAATAAAATCATTTATTTTCATAGGTTTTTCAAGATTTAAATAATCACCTATTTTAATTTTTTTAAAAGTGGTTATATCAAATGTTTGTTTTATTATATTAAAAACAATTATATTTTTATATAAATTAATAATTGTTAAACAACATCCATTATTAGAAATTGATTGTCCTATTTTTAAATGTTTTTTAAATTTTTTTTGTATTTTTATATAAATAAAATATAAATTTTTTTTAAAAATAATATTTTTAATTTGACCTATGGATTGAATAATTCCTGTAAACATTTTACACTTAGCTCTTAAGTATATTTATGAATTGTATACTAACAAATAATTATTGTTTTTTATAATAAAAGATATTTAATTAATTATAATAAATAAAAATAAATTTTTATTAATTTAAATAAATTTCTAAATAATTTAAAATTTTTTTAAATTATATTAAATAATATGGTCTCTTAATAAAATTTTAAATTTTTCTTTTAATTCTAAAATACATTTATTTAAAATAAAATTTATTTCTTTTTCATTTAAAGTATAATTCTTATTTTGAATAAATAAACTTAAAGTAATACTTTTATATTCTGCAGGAATATTTTTATCTTTATATACATCAAATATATTTATTTTGATTATTTCTTTTATATTTAATGAATTTAATTTATTTAAAATATCTATAAAATAAATATTTTTATTAATAAAAAAAGAAATATCTCTACGATTAATTGGTAAATTAATAACTTTTTTAATAGAAAAAATATTATTAATAATAATTTTATTAAAAAATAATTCGAAAAAAAAAGTATTTTTATTTTCTATATTAAAATAATTAATTAATTGAGGATGTAACATGCCGATATATCCAATATATATATTATTAAAATAAATTAATGAACTTATATTAGGATGTAAAATTGTTATTTTATAATTTTTATAAAATTCAATTTTATTATTTTTAATAAAACAATTAAAAATAGATTCTAAATCACCTTTTAGGTCATAAAAATTAATAAGTCTATTTTTTTCATTCCAATAATCTTCATATATATTACCATTAACTATACCAGATAATACAAATTTTTGTAATATACCTAATTTTTTTTCTGAGTTTTTATAAAAACATAAACCATATTCAAAAAAACGTAAATTTTTTTGTTGTCTATTTTGGTTATAAATAATATTATTTATTAATCCATATAATAATGAATTACGCATTACAGATGCTTCTTTTGTAATAGGATTATTAATTTTAATACAATTTATTTTAGGATATAAAATAGATTGTATTTTAGGATTTACAAAACTATAATTAATTACTTCATAATATCCTTTCTGAATTAATATATTTTTAATTCTTTTTATATTAATTTTATCATTTTTTAATTTAAATTTATTATTTTTTAAAATATTCTTTTTAGTTAAATATATTTTTACTTTATTTGGAATTTTATTATATCCATATACACGTATAATTTCTTCTATTATATCTTCTTCTATATCTATATCATTACGCCAACTAGGTATTTGTATAATATAATAATTAGTTGTTGCTTTAATAATAAAAAAACCTAATTTGATTAAAATTTCTTTTATATTTTTTTTATTAATATTAAAACCTAAAATTTTATCTATTTTATTAAAAAATAATGTTATTTTTTTAGGAATATAACTAAAATTATCTATATTAAATGAATATATATTACTTGTTTCCCCTTTAAATATTTCTAATAATAAGTTTATTGTTCTTATAATTACTTTTTTAGTAATTAATGGATCTAAATATCTAGTATACATATTAGAAATATTATTATAAAAATTAAATTTTTTAAAAAGTGAATTTATATATACTTTATCTAACAATAGACATTCTATTAAAATATTTTTTGTATTTAATCCTACCATTATTTCTTTATTTTGAGTCATTGCAGGTATAGATAATATTTTATTATTATCTTTAATGATTAATAAATTATTATTTTCAAAATTAATTTTTTGATTTTCGACATCAATAAAATTTAATTTATTTTTTTTATTATTTGTTATATAGATATTTCCTTTAATTTTATTAAAATCATAAAATTGGATAGGATAACCTAATTCTAAAAATATATAATTACGAATATTTAATAACGGATTTTTATGTATATATAAACCTAATTGATGTAATCTATTTTTAATAATTACAAATTTTTTTTTTTGAAAATTAATATTTTTTATTATACAATAATTATATTGATATAATTTTTTTTTAATTTTTTTATCAAAAAAAATATTTATACTATATTTTTTAGTTTTTTTCAAAAAATTAGTATGAAGATCTTGAAAAAAAAATTTATTATATAAAGTAGATAAATCTCTGGATAAACCTAATATACTTAAACAATCTGGTCTATTAAATGGAATATTTATATATAAAATATTATCATAATTTTTATTTATACGAATATGTTCGATTTTTTCTACTTCAAAACCTAATTTTGTTAATTTTTTAGATAAAATACTAATATTTTCATCACTTTTTAACCATTCACGTAACCATGACTCACTAAATTTAATCATATAAAATTATTCAATTTAAATTGTTTAAGAAAACGTAAATCATTTTCATAAAATGAACGAATATCATTTATGTTATAATATAACATAGTTAATCGTTCTACTCCTATACCAAAAGCAAATCCATTATATTTAGAAAAATTTATATTAACATTTTTTAATACATTAGGATGCACCATTCCCGCTCCTAAAACTTCTATCCATTTTTTATTCTTATTTAAAATATCCATTTCTAAAGAAGGTTCTGTAAAAGGAAAATAGGAAGGTCTAATACGTATTTGATATTTTTTTTCAAAAAAAAAATTTAAGAATAAAGATAATATTCCTTTTAAATCTGAAAAACTTACCTTTTTATCAATATATAAACCTTCTATTTGATGAAACATTGGTGTATGATTACTATCGTAATCATTACGATAAACTTTTCCAGAAGTTAATATCCGTATAGGAGGTTTTTCTTTTTTCATTATTCTAATTTGAATGTTAGAAGTTTGTGTACGTAATAAAATATTTTTATTTAACCAAAATGTGTCTTTTTCTGTTCTTGCTGGATGATATTTAGGAATATTTAATGCATCAAAATTATGAAAACTATCCTCTATTTCAAAACCTGTAACTATTTGAAATCCTATTTTTATGAAAAAATTTTCAATTTTTTTAATAATATAATTTAAAGGATGTTCGGAACCTATTTTAATAAATTTTCCTGGCAATGATATATCTATTTCTTGATTTAAATATTGTTTATTATTTTTTATTAATCTGATTTCTTTTATACGTTTTTTTATTATTTTTTTAATTTGTTTTTTTTGATTATTAATAATAATACTTTTATTAATTTTTTCTTTTTTATTTAATTTTTTTATAAGTAAAAATTGAGAAGGTATATAACCTTTTTTCCCTAAATATTTTATCTTTAATATATTTAAATTAACAATATCTTTTATTGCAGAAATTTCTTTTTTAAAAGTAATAATTAAATCATCAGATTTCATAGAAATATTCTCTTTAATATACTATAAAATACAAATTTTTATATAAAAATATAAAAATTTAATAAATAAAATTACTTAATTGAATATTGTATTAATTTATTAAAAGATGAATTATTAAATGTAGCTATATCAGCTAAATTTTTTCTATTTATATTAATATTATTTTTTTTTAAATTATATATAAAATTACTATAAGAAATTTTTTTTTGTCGTACAGCCGCATTAATTTTCATAATCCATAACTGTCTAAATTTTCTTTTTTTTTGTTTTCTATCTCTATAAGAATATTGTCCTGATTTAATAACAGCTTGAAAAGCAGAACGATAGGTTCTAGATCTTGATCCATAATAACCTTTTGCTTGTTTTAATATTTTTTTATGTCTAGCTTTTGAAGTAACACCACGTTTAATTCTAACCATATAAAAAACTCCTTTTTATATTTAAAATATTTATTTTTATAAATAAGGTAAACAAATTTTTAATGAATATGTATCTCCTTTTTTCACTATTTTTTTTTGTCTTAAAAATCTTTTATTTTTTTTACTTTTTTTAGTTAATAAATGTCTTAAATTAGCTTGTTTATGTTTAAAATATCCAGTACTTGTTTTTTTAAAACGTTTTGAAACACTTCGTACTGTTTTAATTTTTATCATATTTTTTAACCTAAATTTTTTTAATAAAATTAATTTTTTATTAATTTTATCTCTTTGGAATTAATGTCATTATAATTTGTCGACCTTCTACCTTATTAGGAAATGATTCAACTATTGCTAAATTTTCTAAATCTTTTTTTATACGATTTAACATAAAAAATCCAAGTTTAGTATGCATCATTTCTCTACCTCTAAATCTTAAGGTAACTTTTATTTTATCTCCTTTTTTTAAAAAACGAATTAAATTACGTAATTTAACTTTATAATCTCCTATATCAGTTCCTGGACGAAATTTAATCTCTTTTAAATGTATTATTTTTTGTTTTTTTTTTTGTTCCTTATAAATTTTATTTTTTTCATACAAAAATTTACCATAATTCATTATACGACATACAGGAGGTACAGCATTAGGACTAATTTCAACTAAATCAAATCCGGTATTTTCTGCTTTTGTTAAAGCTTTTTTTAAACTAATTATACCAATTTGTTCTCCTTTTAATCCTATTAATCTTACAATATTACTTTTAATACTTTTATTTATTTTATTAGGTCGTAATAATTGTACTATTTTTTTTCCACTTTTAATATTTTATCTCCTTAATTTAAAAATTATAATTATAAATTTCTTTTTTAATTTTATTGATAATATCATGGATACTCATAAATCCCAAATTTTTCCCAAAACAATTTCTAATAGAAATTGTATTATTTTTAACTTCTTTATCTCCACATATTAAAATATAAGGAATATGTTGAATAGTATATTGTCTAATTTTAAATGAAATTTTTTGATTTTTTATATCGTATTTAACACGAATGTTATTTTTTTTAATTATTTTAAATATATTTAAAACATAATCATTATGTTTTTCACTAATATTTAATATTATTATTTGTATAGGTGCTAACCAAATAGGTAAATAACCAGAAAATTCTTCAAGAAGAATACCTATAAATCTTTCTATTGAACCTAAAATAGCACGATGTATTATAATTGGAGTAATATGTTTATTTTTATCATTAATATAAAATAATTTTAAACATTTAGGTAATGTAAAATCTAGTTGTATTGTACCACATTGCCATTCTCTATTTAAACAATCAAAAAAAGAAAATTCTATTTTAGGACCATAAAAAGCTCCTTCACCTGTTTTATATTCAAAATTAATATTTAATTTTTTTAAAATATAAGATAAATTATTTTCTGTCTGATCCCAAATTTTATCATTTCCAATTTTATTTAATGGTCTTGTTGATAATTTAATTAAAAATTTTTTAAAACCAAAAACTTGATAAATATCATACATCATATTAATACAATTTTTTACTTCTTTTATAACTTGATCTTCTGTACAAAATATATGAGCATCATCTTGAGTAAAATTTCTTAATCTCATTAAACCATGTAAAGATCCTGATGGTTCGTTTCTATGACAAATACCAAATTCTGCAATTCTTAATGGTAAATCCCTATATGATTTTAATTTTTGTTGAAATATTTGTATATGTCCAGGACAATTCATAGGTTTAATACAATATTTTCTATTTTCTGAATAAGTAGTAAAAATTGCTTCTCTATAAATTTTCCAATGTCCTGTATTTTCCCAAATAGAAACATCTGTTATTAAAGGAGTTTTTACTTCCACATAATTATATTGATTTAATTTTAAACGCAAAAAATTTTCCAATTCACGAAAGATAATATAACCATTATTATGCCAAAAAACCATTCCTGGAGATTCATTTTGGAAATGATATAAATCTAATTTTTTTCCTATAGATCTATGATCTTTTTCTAACAATTTTTTTTTATGGAATAAATTTGATTTTTTATCTATTTTTTTTAAATTATAGTTTTGTTGCATTTTTTTTTTATAATAAAAATATTACCTAATAATAACAAAATTTTTTTATAAAATATATAAAAAATATTATAATAAAATTTATTTTTTATCTTTTATTAAGATTTTTTGTCCACATATAACTCTATCATATCCTTGTATATCAAAATATTGATTAATATTTTTAAAATTTTTTATTTGAAACATTTTTTTTATAATATAACCTTGTTTATATCCATGTTCTAATATTAACCATCCATAATTATTTAGATATTTTGATGATTGTGAAATAATATAATTTAAATCTGCTGTTCCGTTATTATCAGAAATTAATGACCTATAAGGTTCGAATTTTAATTCTTTTTTAAAAAAAAAATATTTTTGAATACTTATATATGGAGGATTACTAATGATAATATCAAATTTTTGATTTTTTAAATTACTAAACCAATTACTTTTTAAAAAAGTAATATTATAAATATTTAATTTTTGAGCATTATATTTTGCTAAATTAATTATTTTATTATCAATATCAACAGCAGTAATATTTATAAAACTATATTCAAAAGCTACTGCAATAGAAATTGCACCACTACCAGTACCTAATTCTAATATTTTTTTAGTATTATTATTAATTTTTTGTAAAACAATATTTACCAAAATTTCAGTATCTTTACGAGGTATTAAAACATAAGGAGATACATAAATTTTTAATGACCAAAATTCACAAAAACCTAATATATATGCTATAGGTTCTCCTTTAATTCTTCTTTTTAAAAATTTTTTTAATATTTTTAATTTTATGTAATTTATTTTTTTTTCATAAAAACCATAAATCCAAGATTTAGATTTTTTTAAAACAAAAGATAATAATATAACAGATTCTAATTGATATACTAATATTTTGTTTTTTTTTAATAAATTAGCTGAATATTTTAACCATTTTTCAATAATCATAAACTATTTTTTTATTATGTTTAATAATTTATTACTATTATAGTGATTTATAATAGGTTCAATTAATATGTCTAAATTTCCATTCATAATTTCATTTAATTTATAAATTGTTAAATTAATACGATGATCTGTTACTCTTTTTTGAATAAAATTATATGTCCTATTTCTATCTGAACGATCTCCTGTTCCTAATAATATTTTTTTTTTTAATGCATGATCTTTATTTTTTTTCGCAATTTTTATTGCATTTATTCTAGCTGCTAAAACTTCTAAAGCTTTAGATTTATTTTTATGTTGAGATCTCTCATCTTGACATTCTACTACTATTCCTGTTGGAATATGAGTAATACGAATAGCTGAATCTGTTGTATTTACATGTTGGCCACCTGCTCCAGAAGATCTAAATGTATCGATTTTTAAATCTTGAGTATTTATTTTAGGAATTTCTATTTTTAATAATTCTGGCATAACAGCAATAATACAAGTAGAAGTATGTACTCTTCCTTGTGATTCTGTTTCTGGTACTCTTTGTACTCTATGTCCCCCTGATTCAAATTTTAATTTTCCATATACTCCAATTCCTATTATTTTTAAAATAATTTCTTTAAAACCACCATATTCACTATAATGAATATGAATAATTTCTACTTTCCATTTTTTAGATTCAGCATACCTAATATACATTCTTGAAATATTACTTACAAATATCGCCGCCTCATTTCCTCCTGATCCTGATTTTATTTCTAAAAAACAATTACGATTATCTTTTTTATTTTTAGGAATAAAAAACATTTTTATTTTTTTTTCTATTTTTTTTTTTTTATTTTTAATATTTTTTATATCTTCTAAAACTAAAGTATATATTTCTTTATCTTTTAATAAAGATTTACTAGATTTTAAATCTAATTTTATTTTTTTCCATTTAATAAATAATTTGATTATATTAAATAATTTTGCACGTTCAGTTGATAAATTACGTAAAGAATTATAATCATTATATAGTTCATAATTATTTAATTTTTTTGTTATATAATCATATCTTTTTTTTAATGTATTAAGTTTTTTAATAATATAAGAATTCATAAATTTTATTTTATTATTTAAATAAATATACTATTTATAGTATAAATATACTTTTATATATTATAATTAATATAATATTATTATATAATATTATTATATAATATTTATATTTAAAATAAATTAAATAATATATTTATGATTTTTATGTAAAAATTTATTTATATTTTAAATACAATTTAGTATTAAAAAAATTAATTTTATTGTAAAAAATAGGTGGTTAATTTGTGTCTAATATGAAATTATTTTCTGGAAATTCTGTTATTAAATTAGCAACTAAAATTGCTAATCATTTATATATTAATTTAGGTAAAATGTTTGTAGGTCGTTTTAGTGATGGAGAAATATCTGTTAAAATAAATGAAAATGTAAGAGGAGATGATATATTTATTATTCAATCAACTTGTAATCCTACAAATGATAATTTAATTGAATTAATTATTATTATTGATGCATTTAAAAGAGCATCGGCAGGTAGAATAACTGCTGTTATTCCATATTTTGGTTATGCAAGACAAGATAGAAGAATTAGTTCTGCTAGAGTTCCTATCACTGCTAAAGTAATAGCTGATTTTTTATCTAAAGTAGGAGTAAATAGAATACTAACAGTAGATTTACATGCAGAACAAATTCAAGGATTTTTTAATATTCCTGTAGATAATGTATTTGCAAGTCCTATATTTTTAACAGATATATTAAAATATAAATTAAAAAATCCAATAATAGTTTCTCCTGATATTGGAGGAGTGGTTCGTGCAAGATCAATGGCAAAAAAATTATTTAATGGAACAGATATGGCAATAATAGATAAAAGAAGAACTGATGCTAATATAACGGAAATTATGCATATTATTGGAGATGTTAATAAACGTGATTGTATTTTAATAGATGATATTATTGATACAGGAGGAACTTTATGTAAAGCAGCTAAAGCATTAAAAAATAATGGAGCAAAAAAAGTTTTAGCTTATATAACACATCCTATTTTTTCTGGTAATGCTGTTAAAAATATTTTTAATTCTGTAATAGATAAACTTATTGTATGTGATAGTATTCCATTGACAGAAAAAATACAAAAATTAGAAAATATTAAAGTATTATCTTTATCTCATATGCTTTCAGAATCAATAAGAAGAATTAGTAATGAAGAATCTATTTCTATAATGTTTAAATAATAAAATAATAAATAGGAAAATATTTGAATACTTATATTAAAATGATTGTAGGATTAGGAAATAATATAGATAATAAATTTATTGGAACACGTCATAATATAGGTTCTGATTATCTTATTAAATTATCCAAAAAATTTAACGTAAGATTTAAAAAAATAAAAAAATTTAATGGTTATGTTAGTAAAGTTTATATTTTAAAATATAAAATTATTTTATTTATTCCTAATTCTTTTATTAATATTTCAGGACAATCAATATTTATTATTGCTAATTTTTATAAAATTCATTTTAAAAATATTTTAATTATTCATGATGAATTAGATTTTTCACCAGGAATAATAAAATTTAAATATGGAGGTAGTAGTGGAGGACATAATGGATTAAATAATATTATTGAAAATTTTAATAGCGAATCTTTTTATAGATTACGTGTAGGTATTGGACGTCCACATAATAAATTAAAAATAAATAATTTTGTATTAAGTAGTCCTACAAAAATAGAACAAAAAAAAATTAATTTTGCTATTAAAAAGAGTATTAACGCTTTAAAAATCTTAATTTATACTACAAATTATAATAAAGCTATAAATTATTTAAATTCTAAAAAATAATAGGTTAATAAGTAATGGGATTAAAATGTGGTATTATAGGTTTACCTAATGTAGGTAAATCAACTTTATTTAATATATTAACTAATTCTAATGTAGATGCATTAAATTACCCTTTTTGTACAATAAAACCAAATATGAGTATAGTTGCTGTACCTGATGATAGATTATTTTATTTAGCTAAATTGGCCAAATCTAAAAAAATTATACAATCTACAGTTACTATTGTTGATATTGCTGGATTAATAAAAGGAGCTTCTAAAGGAGAAGGATTAGGTAATCAATTTTTACATAATATATCAGAAGTTAATGCCCTTATTCATGTAATACGTTGTTTTAATGATGAAAATATAATTAATTTATCATATGATCCTATTGAAGATATTAATATAATAAATAATGAAATTATTCAATTTGATATTAATTTAATACATAAATTTAAAAATAATATTTTAAAAAAAAATTATAATAAAAATTTTTATAAATGGGAATATTTATTAAAAATTTGTTTAAATTATTTAAAAAAAGGAAAATTACTTAATTTATTAAAATTAAATTTTGAAGAAAAAATATTTTTACAAAATTTAAAATTATTAACCATAAAACCTATGATGATTATAGCTAATTTAGGTGTAAATAAAATTAAAAATCAATTTTTTTTAAAAAAAATAAATGTTTTAGTTAAAAAATATTTAATTTTTAAAATATGTTTAAAAATTCTTCAGAAGGAAAATAAATCATTTCTTTTAAAAAATAATACTAATTTAAAAAAAATAATAACTTTAAGTTTTCAACTATTGAATTTACATAATTTTTATACTATAGGAATAAAAGAAGCAAAATCTTGGAGTATTTTAAAAGGAACTACAGCATTAGAAGCTGCTAAAAAAATTCATAGTGATATTCAAAAAGGTTTTATAAGGGCTAAAATAATTCATTTTCAAGATTATATTTTTTATAAAAATGAAAATAAGCTAAAACTAGCAGGTAAAATTAAAATAGAAGGTAAAAAATATATTATTTTAGATGGAGATATTATTTATTTTCTTTTTAAAATATAAAAAAATTTAATAAACTTTAATTTTTAAAACATTATATTTTAATATGATTAATTTATTGATAAATAAAATATTATTGTATATTCATATATTTATAATAATTTATATTATAATTAAAATTTTTATAAGATATAAGGATATAAAATCTTATATATTATGGTTTTTTATTTTATATATTTTTCCTATTATAGGAATTATTTTTTATTTTATTTTTGGAGAAATTTACTCAAGAACCCAATTTAAACATAAGAAATCTAAAAAAATATGGTTTCGTTATAGTAAATTATTAAAAAATTTACAAATATTTTATAAATTAAACCATAAAAATAAAAATATAAAAGTTAAATCATTATTTCAATTATGTAAAAATCAACAAAATTTATTAAGTATGACTAATAATTCAATAAATTTAATTAATTCATCAATTAAATCAATTAAATTATTAATTAATGATATTAATAGAGCAAAAAATAGTATACATATAGTTTTTTATATATGGATCCCAGGAGGAATAGTTAATAAATTTTCAAAATCTATCATAATAGCAGCAAAAAGAGGAGTTAAATGTTATATAATGTTAGATTATATTGGAAGTAGAAAATTTTTTTATAGTTCTTGGTATAATATCATGTTAAAAGTAGCGGGTATTTTTATTATTAAATCATTAAAAATTACAATTTTTAAATCTTTTTTTTATCGTATAGATTTAAGACAACATAAAAAAATAGTTTTAATTGATAATAAAATTGCTTATGTTGGTAGTATGAATATGATAGATGTTAATCTTTTTAAAAAAAATATTAAAAAAGGAAAATGGATTGATTTAATGATTCGTATCAAAGGACCAATTGTTAATACAATAAGTATTATTTATTCATATGATTGGGAAATTGAAACAGGTAAAAATATTTTAGCTATTAAACAACTAAAAAAAAATTTATTTAAATATAAAAATAAAAATAAAAATAAAAATAAAAATAATACAAATAGAATACAAGTAGTTTTTTCAGGATTAGAATTATCAAAAAAAATTATTCATAATTCTTTAATTACTGCAATATATTTATGTAAAAAAAATTTAATTATAACAACTCCATATTTTATTCCAAGTAATAATTTATTATTAGCAATTTGTATTGCTGCCAAACGTGGAGTAAATGTAAAAATTATTATACCAAAATATAATGATTCAAGTTTAATTTATTGGGCTAGTAAATTTTTTTTTTATAAATTATTAAAATCTGGTGTTGAAATTTATCAATTAAAAAAAGATTTTTTACATGCAAAAAGTATTATTATAGATAAAAAAATAAGTTTTATAGGTACTGTAAATTTTGATATACGAAGTTTATATTTAAATTTTGAAATTAATTTAATTATAGATGATATTATATTTAATAATTCTCTTTTATTTATACAAAATAAATATATTTTAAAATCTAAAAAATTAGAATATAATTTATGGATAAAAAGACCATATTGGCATAAATTAATAGAAAAATTATGTTTTTTATTTAAACCTATATTATGAATATAGAATAATAAGTATTTTACGTATAAAATATTAACTTTAAAAATTTTAAATTATTATGAAAATTATTTCATTTAATATTAATGGTATAAGAGCTCATATACATCAGTTAAAATTAATTATAAAAATTTATAATCCTGATATCATCGGTTTACAAGAAATAAAAGTAAGTGATAAAGATTTTCCTAAAAAAAAATTATCTAAATTAGGCTATAATATTTATTTATATGGTCAACAAAAATATTATGGTGTTTGTTTATTTACTAAAACTAAACCATTTAATATTCAACAAGGATTTTTAACAAATAATGATAACCAAAAAAGATTAATAATGATTGATTTAAATAGTTCTATTGGTAATATAAAAATATTAAATTGTTATTTCCCTCAAGGAAATAATAAAAATAATATTACAAAGTTTAAATATAAAATAAATTTTTTTAATAATTTATATTATTATATGAAAAAAAATTTAAATCCAAATAGTCATATTATAGTTATGGGTGATATTAATGTTAGTATTTCTAATTTAGATATTGGTATAGGAGAAAAAAATTATAAAAAATGGTTAAAACAAGGAAAATGTTCTTTTTTACCAGAAGAAAGATTTTGTATTCATCAATTACTTAATTGGGGTTTATTTGATATTTGGCGTTTAAAACATCCTTTAACAAATAATAAATTTTCTTGGTTTGATTATAGAAATAAAGGATATTTTATGAATAAAGGACTAAGAATTGATAATATTTTAATAACTAAATCATTAATTAAATATTATATTGATTCTAATATAGATTATTCTATTCGTAATTTAATTAAACCTTCAGATCATGCTCCTATTTGGGTAAATTTTAAAATTAATTAAAAAACTTGTATTTTAAAAATAGGTGAAAAATGATTAAAATTTTGAATTTAATAAAATTTTTTTGTTGTTATTTATGGTCATTAATTAATTTTGCTAGAATATTAATAATAAATATAATTTTTATATTATTAATTTCTATATTATGTTATTACATATATAATGTTAAACATAATAAAAATGTTAATACAACATTTAAAAAAAATAATCAAGTATTAGAAATTAATTTTGAAGAAAATATTAATAATGATACTGTATATAAAAATAGTTTGCTATTTAATTTATATAATAAATATATACAAAAAAAAAAAAATTATTCGGTATTAGATATAATTAAAACAATTAATCATGCAAAAAATAATAAAAATATTTCTGGAATTATATTAAGATTTAATAATTTAAATATTTACGATATATCTACATTACGTTATATAGGAAAATATTTAAATAATTTTAAAAAATCAGGTAAAAAAATATATGCAATTGCAGATATATATGATCAAAATCAATATTATTTAGCTAGTTTTGCTAATAAAATCATTTTATCTCCTTATGGTTATGTGAAATTACGTGGTTTTGAAATGAATAATTTTTATTATAAAAATATGTTAGAAAAACTAAAAATAAAACCTAATGTACTTAAAATAGGAGAATATAAATCAGCTGTAGAACCTTTATTAAGGAATAATATGTCTAAGCATAATAAAATTATTATGCAAAAATTAATTGATGATTTATGGAATGATTATTTAATCACTATATCAAGTAATAGACATGTAAAACCAAAAGATATTTTTCCTTCAGATCAAAATTTTTTAATTTCTTTAAAAAAATATCATGGAAACCTAGCATTATTTGCATTAAAAAATAAATTAATAGATAAACTCTATACTAGTTCTGAGTTTGAAATAGAAATGATTAAAAAATTTGGCTGGGATAGTACAAAAGAAACATATAATAAGGTTAATTTGAATGATTACATAAATATGTATAAATTAGATAATATAGAAGAAAATGGTAATATTGCAGTTATAACTGTAGATGGATTAATGCAATATGGTAAAAATACAAGTAAAATTATTACTAATGAAATACATAAAGTTTATAAAAATTCAAATATTAAAGGATTAATATTAAAAGTTAATAGTCCAGGAGGAGATATAATGGCTGCTCAAGATATTTATAATGAACTTAATTTATTAAGAAAAGCACATAAACCAATAGTAGTATTAATGGGCAGTATGGCTACATCAGGAGCATATTGGATTTCTACAGCAGCTGATTATATAATTAGTGATTCAACAACTATAACTGGTTCTATTGGAATTTTTACTGTTGTAAATAATTTTAGTAAAGTTTTAGAAAGATTAGGTATTAGTAAAGATGGAGTAAATATATCAGATAGATTTAATATTACTATGAGTACAAAATTACCATATATAGCAGAAAAAGTATTACAACTAAATATACAAAACGGTTATGAAAAATTTATTAATTTAGTATCTCAAAGAAGAAATAAACCTATAGAAGAGGTTAAAAAAATAGCTAATGGTATAATTTTTATAGGGAAAGATGCTATTAAAAACGGTTTAGTTGATGCTTTAGGTGATTTTGATTATGCAGTATTTAAAATAGCTCAATTAACAAAAATTAAAAATGTTAAATTACAATGGGAAAATATTCAAACCTTTAATTTTTTAAATCTTCTTGTTAATACACATAGTTACATTATATCTGAAGTTATTAAAAATAATATAAAAGTTTTTTTTAAAGAAAATTTTTTATCATTAAATGATAAAAATTATAATTTGAAAAAAACATATTCTTTATACATTATGTAAAATAATAATAACTTTATTATATATTATTAATTTTATTTTTTTAGGAGATAATTTAATGTCTATTAGAGTAGCTATTAATGGATTTGGAAGAATAGGTCGTATTTTTTTTCGTATTGCTCAAAAAAATAATAAAGTTAAAATTATAGCAATAAATGATTTATTAGAAGCAAATTATATGGCTTATATGATAAAATATGATTCTACACATGGGTATTTTAATGAAAAAATTAAAGTTAAAAATAATAATTTAATTATAAATGAAAATATTATACATATTTTTTCTGAATCAGATCCTAGTAAACTAAAATGGGATCATTTAAATATTGATGTTGTTATAGAATCTACTGGTATTTTCTTAACAAAAGAACTGGCTAATAAGCATATTTATGCTGGTGCAAAAAAAGTTATTATTACAGCACCTCCTAAAGATAATTCTATTCCTATGTACGTAAATGGAGTTAATTTAAATAATTATAAAGGAGAAAAAATTATTTCTAATGCTTCATGTACAACTAATTGTTTAGCTCCTTTAGCTAAAATTATTAATGATAATTATATTATTGAAAATGGTTTAATGACAACTATTCATGCAGTAACTTCAACACAAAAAACTGTGGATAGTCCTTCTAGTAAAGATTGGAGGGGTGGTAGAGGAGCATATCAAAATATTATTCCTTCAACTACTGGAGCAGCAAAAGCTGTTGGTATTGTTTTACCTGAATTAAATAATAAATTAACAGGTATTTCCCTAAGAGTACCAGTTGCTAATGTTTCTGTAGTCGATTTTACAGTTCGAATTTTAAAAAAAACTACATTATCAAATATCTATAAAATTATTAAATTTGCTTCACATAATTATATGAAAAATATTATTGGTTATACAGATGATGATGTAGTATCCAGTGATTTTAATGGATCATTATTAACATCTATATTTGATAAAAAAGCAAGTATTGCTATTAATAATAATTTTTTTAAATTAATTTCTTGGTATGATAATGAAACAGGATATTCTGCTAAAATACTAGATTTAATATTACATATTTTTAAATAAAATTTATAATAGGAACATTTTAAAAAAAATTATTGCTATGTATTATAAATAAATACATAGCAGTTAAAAAAAATTGATATTTTATAAAATATTATAAATATTTTTAAAATAGTTTTTAGAAAAATTTTTTTATACCTTGTCTTCCACCTAATAAATGCATATGTAAATAAAATATTGTTTGACATCCATGTTTATTACAATTAATAACAATTCTATATCCTTTTTTATCAATATTTTTTTTTTTTGCTATTTTAGATGCAATAAATAACATTCTTCCTAATATTAATTCATTATTTTTTTTAATATCATTCAATGTACTAATAAAAATATTAGGTATAATTAAAATATGTACCGGAGATATAGGTTTGATATCATCAAAAGCAGTTACTAAATTATCTTGATAAATAATATTAGTAATGATTTTTTTAGATAAGATTTTTTGAAATATATTTTTTTTATTTTTATTCATAAAACTTATTTTTTAATAATTACCTTAATTTTTATTTATCTTTTTCTATAAAATTTTCCATTTTTATTTTTAAATTATCTGATTTAGTACCAAATACAGCTTGGATCCCATTACCTGAAATAATAATTGCAGAAGCTCCTAATAATTTTATTTTTTTTTTATTAACTTTATTTATATTTTTAACACTTATACGTAATCTAGTAATACAAGCATCTAAATTAGTAATATTATTACTTCCTCCAAAAGCATTTACTAAATCTTTACCATAATTTTTTGATAACATATTATTATTTTCATAAATATGATCTTGTATTTTTTCTCTTCCAGGAGTTTGTAAATTTAATTTTTTTATTAAAATTTTAAATATACTATAATAAATAGTAGTATAAATAATTCCTATAATAGGAAATAACCATATTTTACTACCGTTACCACTTAAAATAATAAAATCTATTAAACCATGAGAAAAACTAGTTCCGTTTCTCATTCCCAATATAATACAAATAGGAAAAGATAATCCAGATAAAATAATATGAATAATATATAATATTGGTGCTACATACATAAAGGAAAACTCTATAGGTTCAGTAATTCCTGTAAAAAAAGATGTTAATGCTGCAGATAACATTAAACTACCAATTTTTTTTTTATTTTCTTCTTTTGCTGTATGCCATATTGCTATAGCCGCTCCTGGTAATCCATACATTTTAAATAAAAATCCTCCAGCTAATTTTCCTGCAGATGGATCTCCAGCTATATATCTTGCAATATCACCATGATACATTTGTTTAGTAACTGTGTTAATAAATGAACCAATTTCCATTTGAAATGGGACATTCCATATATGATGTAGACCAAAAGGTAATAATGCTCTTTCTATTATTCCATAAATACCAAATGCAAATATTGGATTTTGATATACAGCCCAATATGAAAATATTTGTATTAATTTACCAACAGGTATCCATATTAAGGATAATAATAAACCAATAAAAATAGACATTATTCCAGAAATAATAGGAACAAAACGTATTCCAGAAAAAAAACCAAGATAATCAACTAATTGAATTTTATGAAAATGATTAAACATATAAGCAGCAATAGAACCAGCAATAATACCGCCTAAAACTCCTGTATCAGCTAAATGTTTTTGTATTATTATTTCTTGAGTAATTTTATTATGTAATAATAGAGGAATTACTACTTCAACAGTTTTTGTTAAAATACCATAAGAAATAACAGCTGCTAATGCAGATGCACCATTATTTTTAGTAAATCCTAAAGCTATACCAATAGCAAATATTAAAGGCATATTTACAAATACAGAACTACCTGTTTTTTCCATAATATTAGAAAAAATTTGGGGTAACCAATAGAAATGAGCTGATCCTATACCCAATAATATACCAGCTATAGGTAATACTGATACAGGTAACATTAAAGATTTACCAATTTTTTGCATATTAGCAAATGTATTTTTAAACATTATGAAACCTTAATTTAATTATTTTTAAAATTATTATTTATGTTTATAAATTTTTTCTAAAGATAATAATAAGTTAATTAATACTAATTCATTATTAATTATATTAATTTTTATTAAAATATTACGATAATATAATATTTTTTTTATCATTAATAAAATTTTATCTAAGAAAATTAAATTAGATATTTTATTTATAATAAAAATTTGATCTAAATTATAAAAATATTTTTCATTTATTTTTAGATGTAATTTTATTGTATCTAATAAAATTAGATATATCCAATTCAAATATAATAAAATATTTTTATTGTTTAATATATATAATAATTTCATTATATCTTCTTCTAAAGAAGATATAAAAATATTATATAAAATTTTTCTTTCTTTCCATATTATATTATTTAGTAATTTATATGCATAAATCGGAGCATTATTACATAATCGTAATGCTGTTTGTATATATATTTTTTTTAAAATTTTACCATTTTTAAATTTATTTTTTAACCAAGATATACCTAATTTTTCATTAGGAGGATATATATGCCAAAATTGACATCTACTATATATTGTAGGTAATATTTCATATTTATTTTTACATTGTAAAAAAAACCAAGTATCTATAGGTGGTTCTTCTAAAATTTTTAAAATAGCATTACTAGATGATATATTTAATTGTTTAGCATAAGGAATCCATATAATTTTACCTTTATCGTTATAAGAAGAATTATAAATATTATTTATTAAATTTCTGATTGATTCTATACTAATATTTGTTTGATTTTTTTTACATTTAATAATATGTAAATCAGGATAATTATTTTCTTTAATTAATAAACAATTATTACAAATAGAACAACTATATAAATTTTTTTTATTTATACAAAAAATCCATTTAATTATCTCATAAACTAAAGAAATAGTACCTAAACCATTTATAGAACAAAAAATAAAAGTATTATAATTTTTTTTATTTAAAAATTGATAAATTATTTTTTCATAAAAAAAATTTAACCAAGGATAAGAAGAATTATACATTTTTATATTTCTGTAGATTTTATTAGTTTTACAATTTTTTTTTTAACTAAAAATTTAACATCTTTTAAACTATTATTGGCATTAATTATTTTAATTATTTTATTTTTTTTTGCTATTTTTAAATAATAATTACGTACCCTAGAAAAAAAATTTATAGATTCATTTTCAATTCTATCTTTTTTTTTAAATTTAATTCTTTTTAGAGCAATCATTGGTTTTATATCTAAATAAATAATAATATTAGGTTGTATATTATTTTTAATAAAATTTTGTAAAAAAGTTATATATTTTTTATTTATTCTTCTTCCTCCAATTTGATAAGCATAAGAAGATAAATCATATCTATCAGATATTATCCAATGTGTATTAATATTAGGTCGTATAATATTATTTAATAATTGTAATCTAGAAGCATATAATAGTAATAATTCTGTTTTATAAGAAAAATTTTCTTCTTTAGTAAATTTTATAATCTTTCTTAATTTTTCAGCAACCGGTGTTCCTCCAGGTTCATGAGTTAAAATAATATTTGTCATATTAAAATTTTTTAATAATTTTATTATATAATTACAAATTGTTGTTTTCCCAGATCCATTGATACCTTCTATTACAATAAATTTATTATTTTTCATTTTTTGTTATTAAAATTTTATTAAAATAAATAACATTATAGTAAAATTTTTTTTAAAAAAAAATTTATTCATTTAAAATAAACAAAATATTATTTAATAATTAATTTTAATTAATTATATATCTATTTGTATAATATTAATATTATTTAAATTAATAATTATTTATACAAAAATTTTAAAATATATAAAAATATTTTTTACTTAAAATTTTTTATGACAAGATTATAATATTATTATTCATAATAAATTATATTTTTTTAAATATTAATGATGCATTAGTTCCACCAAAACCAAAAGAATTGCATAATACATATTTCATATTATTTACATCACGAGAAAAATTAGGCACAAAATCTAGATTTAAATTTTTATCAGGATGGTCTAAATTAATTGTTGGTGGAATTATTTGGTGTTTTAAAGATAAAATAGAATAAATAGATTCAATTGCTCCTGCTGCACCTAATAAATGCCCAGTAATAGATTTAGTAGAACTTATAGATAATTTAGAATAATTATTTTTAAAAACTATTTTAATAGCATTTGCTTCTGCTATATCTCCTAATATAGTTGATGTACCATGAGCATTTATATATTCAATTTTTTCAGGATTAATATTTGCATCTTTTAATGCATTTGACATAGCTAATTGAGCTCCTTTACCATTTATAGAAGGAGTAGTTATATGATATGCATCATTACTCATACCAAATCCAATAATTTCAGCAAAAATATTTGCATTTCTTTTTTTTGCATGATTATATTCTTCTAAAATTAATATACCTGCTCCGTCTCCAATTACAAATCCATCTCTATCCTTATCCCAAGGTCTACTTGCTTTTGTAGGTTGATTATTTCTTTTAGATAAAACTTTCATAGCGCAAAAACCACTTAAACTTAAAGGAGTAACAGCTTTTTCTGATGCTCCAGCAATCATAATATCTGCATCATTATAAGATATAATTTTAAAAGCTATACCAATATTATGAATTCCTGAACTACATGCTGTACTAATTGATAGACTAGGACCAGTTAATTTATATTTAATTGAAATATTACCTGTTAACATATTCAAAATAGTTGATGGGAAAAAAAAAGGACTTATTTGTTTTAAACCTTTTTTATTTAAAATATAAGAATTTTTTTCAATTAAATTTATACCACCTAAACCTGAACCAACAGAAACACCAAATCTTGGATTATTTCTTTTATTAAATAATAAACCAGAATTTTTAATAGCTTCTTTACAAGCAACTAATCCATATTGTATAAATAAATCAATATTTTTTTTTTTTTTATTTATAATATAATCTTTATATTTAAAATTTTTTATTAAACCAGCAATTTTAGTTTTATATTTATTAATATTAAAAGTATCAATATGATTAATACCACTATTTCCATTTATAAGATTATACCAATTAGATTTTATTGAATTACCTATAGGAGTTATCATTCCAATACCAGTAATTACTACTCTACGTCTATACATTAATTTTTTTTTATTTAAATTATTCATATTTTATTTAAAATTATAAAATAACATAGAAATAAAAATATTATTTTATTTCTTAATTTCAAATTAATTTTAATTTTTATAATCATTAATATAGCTAACTGCTTCTTGAATAGAAGTAATTTTTTCAGCATCTTCATCTGAAATTTCAATATTAAATTCTTCTTCTAATGCCATTATAATTTCAATAGTTTCAAGAGAATCAGCGTTTAAATCTTTTTTAAAAGAAGAAGTATTTGTAATATTATTTTTTTTAATTTCTAGAACATTAATAATAATTTTTTTTACACGTTCGATAATAGAATTACTTGTATTCATTATGTTTCCTATTAAAAATTTTTTAAGATAAAATTATTAATTTCATTTTTATAAGTAAAATAAAAAATTATTGCATATATAAACCACCATTAATGTGTAACGTTTCTCCTGTTATGTAAGATGCTTTTTCAGAAACTAAAAAAATTACAGCATCTGCTATTTCTTGAGGATTTCCAAAACGTTTAGATGGGATCTTTGATATGATATTATCACGATATTTTTTTTTTAATTTTAATGTCATATCTGTTTCAATATAACCAGGAGATATAATATTTACAGTAATTCCTTTATGTGCTACTTCTTGAGCTAAAGATTTACTAAATCCTATAATTCCTGCTTTTGTTGCAGCATAATTAGCTTGTCCTATATTACCAATAATTCCTATTATGGAGCTAATGTTAATTATACGACCAAATGATTTTTTTAACATGTAATAAATAACTTCTCTACATATTTTAAAAACAGAAGTTAAATTAATTTTTAAAACATTATTCCATTGATAATCTTTCATATTTAATACAAGTTTATCATATATTATTCCCGAATTATTAATTAGTATATCTAAATTTTTAAAATTTTTAATAATATATCTAATAAAATTATTGATAATATATGTAGAGCTATTTTCTAAATTAAGGATTAAACCAATACCATTTTTACCTAAATAATTATTTATTATTTTTATCCCATTAGGATTAGTAGATGTACCAATAACATAAGCTCCATAATTAGCTAATGTATTAGCAATATTATATCCTATACCTTTACTTGCGCCAGTAACTAAAGCTATTTTACCATTAAGATTAATATTTATCATTTATTTATTATTAAATTTATATTTTTTTAATGTAAGAAGAAATGATTTTAAATCATAAATTGAACTTATATTTAAATCATTTAAAATTGGTTTTGATATTTTTTTAAGTATTTTTTTAGGAGTAAATTCAATTACGTTAAATATATTTTTTTTTTTTATAAAATTTAGACATCCTACCCAATTTACAGTAGAATATAATTGTTTTACTAAATAATCTTTAATTTTTTCCGGTGATTTTTCATATTTACAATTAATATTATTAATAAACATAATTTTAGGTTTTTTAAATATAATTTTATTTAAAAAATTTTTAAATTCATAAATTATAGGTTTCATTAATAAACAATGTGAAGGTATATTTATATTTATAGGAACTATACGTGCACCCAAAAATTTAAATATTTTTATAGCTTTAATTATAGCTAACTTATTACCACTAATGGTAATATTTTTATATGAATTATAATTAGATATTGATATAATACTCTCTTTTTTGGAAATTTCTATACAAATATTTTCCACTATTTTTTTTTTATTCCAAGAATTGTTTGCATATAATATCCATTTTTATCATAATCATTCAAATTAGATGATAATTTATGCATTAATTTACCTCTAAATTTTACAATTTTAATTGCATCAGAAAAACTAATAATTTTACTGCAAACTATTGCAGTATATTCTCCTAAACTATAACCCATTACTATACTAGGTAACATACCATTTTTTTGTAACCATAATCTATATATAGCTATAGATGCTGTTAAAATAGCTGGTTGTGTATAATAAGTTTTATTTAATTTTTTTGATGTACTATACTGAGTTAAATACCATAAATCATATTTAAGAATTTCAGAAGCATAATTAAAAGTTTTTTTTATAATTTTATAATTACTATACAAAGAGGACAACATTCCTATAAATTGAATTCCTTGTCCTGGGAAAATTGCAACAAATTTTTTCATATTTTAAAATATCTAATTTTAATTAAATATAAAATTTAAATTTTTTATTTTAAATATATTATTAATTAATAATATTAATTATTATTTTTAATAATAATTTTTTTTCCTCTATAAAAACCATCATTATCCATATGATGATATAAACATTTTTTACCAGTTTTTTTATCAATTAGTAAAATTTTATTATTAGATAATTTATCATGAGAACGTCTCATACCACGTTTAGATCTAGATTTTTTATGTTTTTGTACTGCCATATTTTTAAAATACCTCTTATATTATAAATATTTTTTCTTTATTTAATTTCGTTATATTGAAACCTAGTTATATTTTAAATATTTTTTATTATATATGCAATATAATTTATTAATGATTTATTTTTGCTAAACAATTATTTAATTCCTTACTTAAGGGTGCATATATATTAATTTTTTCTTTACTAATAGGATGTATAAACTTAATATTTTTAGCATGTAAAAATAATCTATTTAAATTATAAATTTTTTTTAATTTTTCATTAAAAATATAATCACCATAACGTTTATCAAAAAGTATAGGATAACCTATATGGGACATATGTACTCTAATTTGATGTGTTCTACCTGTTAATGGTTTTATTTTTACTAACATTATATCTTTATAATTTTGAATAATTTTAAATTTAGTTTCTGAATATTTTCCTGTATATTTATTTATTTGTACTTTAATTTTTTTATTAAAATTATTTTTTAATAAATAATTTTTAATATAAATATATTTTTTTTTAAAACAATTACCCTTTACTAAAGCAATGTAATTTTTAATTATTTTTTTCTCTCTTAATTGTTTTTGTAATATTTTTAATACCGATCTTTTTTTTGCCATTATTAATACCCCAGAAGTTTCTTTGTCTATTCTATGTACAAGTTCTAAAAAAAAATTCTTCTTAAATAAAAATCGAAAATTTTCAATAATTCCATAATTAATACCACTACCTCCATGAACAGCAATACCAGAAGGTTTATTTATTGCTAAAATATATTTATCTTCAAAAATTATAGTTTTTTTAAAAAAATTCTTTTTTTTATAACTTAAATTATATTTAATAGGATTAATTTTATTAATATATATAGAAGGAATTTTTATTATATCCTGAAATTTAATTTTAAAATTTGGTAAAATTTTTTTTGTATTAACTTTTATTTTTCCTTGTCTTAAAAGACGATAAATCATACTTTTAGGCACATTTTTAAATTTATTAATTAAAAAATTATCTATTCTTTGTTTATCAATACTTATAGGAACAGTTATAAATTTAGTTTTTATTATCTTATACATATAATTATAAATTAAATTAATAATTTTATTAATATAATAAAAATTTTTAATAAAAGATAATAATATGTTATATATTTAATAGAAAATTATTATTGAATATAAAGTTTTATGTTAATATTTATTTTTAATAAAAAATTTATTAAAATTTTAATAAAAAAACTAAAATATATTTAATTATAATTAGGTATATTTTAAAAATTTTAAAATTGATAAATAATTATATTAAGATAATTTTGCTATTTTCTGATAGTTATAATTTTGATAAAAACAATTCACAAAACACTAAATATAATTTTTTAATTATATTAATTTTTAATTAGTTTATAGAAAACTATATGAGTAAGTTATTATGAAAAGAATGTTAATAAATGCTACTCAACATGAAGAATTACGTGTTGCTCTAGTTGATGGACAAAAATTATATGATTTAAATATAGAAAATTTTAAACATAAGAAAAAAAAATCCAATATATATAAAGGGAAAATTACACGTATTGAACCAAGTTTAGAAGCAGTTTTTGTAGATTATGGTGTTAACAAACATGGTTTTTTACCAATAAAAGAAATCACAGAAGAATATTTACCTAATTATTATAATCAAAATATATATAATAAAATAAATATAAAAAATTTTTTACCAATAGGTAAAGAAATTATTATACAAATTAATAAAGAAGAACGAGGCCATAAAGGAGCATCATTAACAACATTTATTAGTTTAGTAGGAAGTTATTTAGTTTTAATGCCAAATAAACCAAATTCAAGTGGAATATCTAAAAAAATTATTGGAGAAGATCGAAAAAATTTAAAAAAAATTTTATCATTATTATATTTACCTCATAATATGAGTTTAATAATTCGTACAGCAGGATTAGGTAAAAATATTAAAATACTTAAATTAGATTTAAAACTTAGATTAAAACATTGGGAAAAAATAAAAAAAATAGCTCAAAATAAATTAGCTCCATTTTTAATATATCAAGAAAGTAATCTAATTATTAGATCATTACGAGATTATTTATGTCAAGATATAAATGAAATTATAATTGATGATTCTAAAATATTAAAATTGGCAAAAAAACATATTAATATTTTAGGAAAATCTGATTTTAATAATAAAATTAAATTATATAAAGGTATTATTCCATTATTTAATTATTATCAAATAGAAGCTCAAATAGAAACTATTTTTCAAAGAAAAGTACAACTCCCCTCAGGGGGTTCTATTATCATAGATACAACAGAAGCTTTAACATCAATAGATGTTAATTCATCAAAAGCAACTAAAGGAACTGATATAGAAGAAACAGCGCTAAATATTAATTTAGAGGCTGCAGATGAAATTATTAGACAATTACGTCTAAGAGATATAGGAGGATTAATTGTAATAGATTTTATTGATATGTCTTTTTTAAAAAATCAAAAAATTGTAGAAAAAAAATTATTATATAAAATACGTCAAGATAAAGCTAAAATTCAAATAAGTCATATTTCAAAATTTGGATTATTAGAAATGTCTCGCCAAAGATTATGTTCATCTTTAAGAGAATCTAGTTATTATTTATGTCCTAGGTGTTTAGGTAATGGAACTATAAGAAATAGTAAATCGTTATCCTTATCTATTTTAAGATTAATAGAAGAAGAATCATTTAAAAAAAATATAAAAGAAGTATATGCAATTGTACCTGTTAAAATAGCGTCTTATTTATTAAATGAAAAAAGAAAATCAGTTAATGCAATTGAAAATAGAAAAATTAAAACATTTATTATTCCTAATAATAAAATTAATACACCAAATTATTATGTATTAAGTATAAAACATAATGAAGATAAAAAAATTATTCATTATTTTATGAGTCAATTTGATAAATTAAATTTAAATTTAAATTTAAATATAAATAATAATTCTTCTTTTAAAGATAAATTTTTTCAAAATAATTTACTAAAAAAAAATAATATAAATAAAAATTTTAATATTTATCGTAAGAAAATAATAAAAAGAAAAAATTATTTTTTTTTAAAAACATATAAATTATTGAATTTTATTAATATAAATAAATATAAATTCTTTAATTTTTTAAAAAAATTTTCGAAAAAATTTTTTTACATAAAAAAAATTATTTTAAATTATTATAATAAAATTTTTTTCTTTTATAAAAAAAATAATCTGAATAAAAATTTAGATATTTTTATAAAAAAAATAAAATTAAATAAAATAAAAAATATTATATCTTTTCATAAAAAAAAAATTTCTCCTATCATTAAATTAAAAATAACAAAAATAGACAAAAAACAAAAAAAAATAAACAATAATTTATTAATCAATAATAAAAATAATAATCAAAATTCAAATAATTATATTAGATTAAAAAAAAATTTAAATACAAAAAATATTAATAAAATTAATAATAATTTAAATGATAAAAAAATTAATTTATCTAAATTATCTATAGAAAATAAAATAAAATCAGATAAATTTAAAAATTATATTAAAACTAATAAAATAATACTAAATAAAATTAAACTAAATACTAATAAAAAAATAATTTCAAAAAAAAGTATAATTATTTCTCATATTATAAATAAACATCAATCTAAAATTAAAATAGAAAATAATAATATATTAACAAAAAAAAAAATATACAAACATTGTTTGTCATCAAATAATAAAAGATTACAAGATAATTTTACAAATTATTGCAATAATAAATTAATTAATAATCCAATTAATTTAAATAAAAATAAAGGTGCTGGTACACATACCGCAAAAAGATATACCGTTCCCCCTATTAAAAGATTATAATATTTTATAAATTTAATAAATTAAAATTTAAAAAATTATTAAAATAATAAAAAATAAAATTAATAAAAAAAGGAAAAGATTATTTAAAATTTTTATAAAGTTTACTCTTAGTATTTTATTTAAATTCATACAATGAGTAAACTTTTTTTTTACATTATTTCTAATATTTTATTTATTGTATCTTTAGCATCGCCAAATAACATATAACTATTATCTTTATAAAATAAAGGATTATTAATTCCTGAATATCCTTTACTCATACTTCTTTTAAGAATAATTATATTATTAGCTTTCCATACTTCTAAAATAGGCATTCCAGATATTGGACTATTAATATCTTCTTGTGCAGATGGATTTACTGTATCATTAGCTCCAATAACTAATACTGTATCTGTATTAATAAAATCTTTATTAATTTCATCCATTTCTAATACTAGATCATATGGAATATTAGCCTCTGCTAATAAAACATTCATGTGTCCAGGTAAACGTCCTGCCACTGGATGAATAGCAAATCTTACTTTAATATTTAATGAATTTAACTTTTTTACTATTTCAGAAAGTGGATATTGTGCTTGAGATACTGCTAATCCGTATCCAGGAACAATAATAACATTATTAGAACTTTTTAATATTTCTACTGTATTTCCTATAGAAATATTTTTATAGTTTGGTATATTTTTATCTATAATAATATTATTATTTTCATTAAAAATTTTTTTTTCTCCTCCTAGTAAAACATTAAGAAAAGATCTATTCATTCCTTTACACATTAAATATGAAAGTATAGCACCTGAAGAACCTACTAAAGCTCCAGTTATAATTAATAAATCATTAGTTAACATAAATCCTGAAGAAGCTGCTGCCCATCCTGAATAAGAATTTAACATTGATATAACTACAGGCATATCAGCCCCACCAATACTCATAATTAAATGAAATCCAAATATTAATGAAATTAAAAACATTAATCCTAATGATAAAATTTGTAATTTAATATTATGTATATTTAAAAAAATAATCATTAATGTTAATGATATTGATAATAAAAGAATATGTATTAAATTTTTATATTTAATATTTAAAGCTTTTGATTTCATAAATCCAGATAATTTATTGAAAGCAATAATAGATCCTACTAAAGTAACTGAACCTATAAAAATACTAATAAATATTTCTACTAATTGAATATTAATATTTTTATCAAATATAATTTTATTATATACTAAAAGTAAATAATTATTAAAACCAACAAGTACTGCAGTTAACCCAACAAAACTATGTAATATTGCAATTAACTGAGGCATTTTAGTCATATCAATTTTTTTCGATATATTAATTCCTATAATTGCTCCGCAAATAATTGCTGTTATTACATAACCAATATTATTAATTCTTGATTTTAATATAGATATAATAATAGCAATAATCATACCACTAATGGCAAACAAATTACCTTTTCTAGAGGTTTCTTTTTTAGAAAGATTTGCAATACTTAATATAAATAATATTGCTGATATAGTATATGTAAATATTAATGACCTATCAGACATTTATAAATTCTCCTTAATTTTTACGAAACATTTTTAACATACGTTGAGTAATAGTTAATCCTCCAAAAATATTTATACTAGATAATAAAATTCCTAAAAAAGCTATTATAATTATAGTAAAATAATCACTACTAATTTGTAATATAGAACCAATAATAATAATACCAGAAATTGCATTTGTTACAGACATTAAAGGTGTGTGTAATTTATGACTTACATTCCATACCACATAATAACCTATAATACAAGATAATAAAAAAATTATAAAATGAGGAATTACTTCATTAGGAATATATTTTGTTATGTAATAAATAAAAAATAATCCTAAAATATATAAAAAATATTTATTTATAAAAAAACATTTATTTTTTTTTGTAGTTAAATTTTCTTTTATATTTTTAAAATTATTTATTTTTTCTACATTTTTTTTTTTAGAAGATATGGGGGCAGGCCAAATAATTTTACTATTATAAATAATAGTCATATTACGAATAATTTCATCTTTTAAATTAATATTAATTTTTCCAAAATTATTTCTAGATAATAAATCTAATAAATTTACTATATTTGTACCATATAATTGAGAAGCTTGTGGGGCTAATTTACTCGGTAAATTTGTATAACCTAATATTTTTACATTATTATTAGTTATAATCATTTTATTTTTTTTTGTTAATTCGCAGTTTCCTCCATTTTCTATAGCAAGATCAAAAATAATACTACCTGGTTTCATCCGTTTAATCATTTCCTTTGTAATTAAAATAGGAGATTTTTTATTTTGAATAATTGCTGATGTTATAATAATGTCTGTTGTACTTACAATACTATTAAAAGATTCTTGTTCTAACTGTAATTTATTTTTTGATGAAATAGTTTTATATTCATGTATATTATTATCTTCCTGATTTTTTAATTCTAAAAATTCAGCACCCATACTATGAATTTGTTCTTTTACTTCTTTTTTTTTATCAAAAGCAATAACTATAGCTCCTAAACTTTTTGCTGTACCGATAGCCGATAAACCGGCTACTCCTGCTCCAATTACCATTACTTTAGCAGGAAGTATCTTTCCTGCAGCAGTTATTTGCCCATTTAGAGTTCTACCTAGTAAATAGGTTGATTCTATAATACTTCTATATCCAGATAAATTATTCATTGAACTTAAGGCATCTAAAGATTGAGCTCTTGAAATTCTAGGAATAGTATCCATTGCAAGAGTAGTTATATTTTTTAACGCTAAAATATTTAATAATTTAGTATTTTTATAAGGCCAAATAAAACTAATTAGTATACTATTTTTTTTTATTAATTGACTCTCTTTTTCGTCGAGTGGATGAATTTTAATTATTATATTTGCTTCCCAAATTTTTATATTTTTTACTATTTTTGCTCCTTCACTTATAAAATCTTTATCTTCAAAATTAGAAAGATTTCCAGCTCCTTTTTCAATATATATTTCAAAACCTAATTTTATTAATTTTTTAATATTTAAAGGTGTTATTGCTATTCTTTTTTCTTTAGGAAATTTTTCTTTTGGTATACCAATTATCATAATTAATCCTTTGCTATAAAATAAGTATAATTTTATATGAAATAAAATTTATAATATTAACTAAATTTAAAAATTATCATTTATTAAAATATTTATCAATATTATTATTTTATATAAAATATAAAAATTAAATTAAAATTAGTTAGGATAATTAATCATTTTTAATCATTTGTATATTAAAACCAGCATCTAAATTAATTATTTCTCCTGTAATTCCTAAAGATAAATCAGAAGCTAAAAAAGTAGCTACATTACCAACATGATTGATAGTAATTTTTTCTGCTAAAGGACTATTTTTTTTATATAATTTTATAATATGATTAATATTTTTTATTTTTGAAGATGAAATAGTTTTTATTGGTGCAGGAGAAATACCATTGATTCTTATATTTTTGTTGCCAATACTACATGCTATATAACGAATATTAGCTTCTAATGAAGCTTTTGCTAAACCCATAATATTATAATTTGGTATAAATTTTTTTGAACCTAAATAAGTTAAAACTATAATTGAAGATTTATTATTTAATAAATGTATACATTTTTTTATCATACCTAATAAGCTATAAGAACTAATATCATGAGAAATTTGAAATGATTTACGAGAAATATTTCTAATAAAATTATTTTTTAATGTATTATTAGGCGCAAATGCAATAGAATGGACAAAACCATCAAATTTATTCCATAATTTTGATATTTTTAAAAATAAAAATTTAATATCTTTATCTTTTGATACATCACATTTTAATATTGGATATTTTGTCATTTTTTTTACTAATTTTTCTATTTTATTTTTATTTTTTTCTTTTTGGTATGTAAAAATTAAATTTGCTTTATGTTTGTACATTATTTTAGCTATACCATATGCAATGGATTTTTTAGTTAAAATTCCAGTAATTAATATTTTTTTATTTAATAATAAATTCATAAATTTTACCTTAAAAATATTTATTTTATCAATAAAATTTAATAAATTTAAGAAAATAATAGATAAATTAAATAAATTTCGTAAAAAAATATTTAAAAATTCGATATTTCTCACTTTTTTGATTTGTTTCACTAGACAAATGAAGTATTAATTGATGTACTTTTAAGTGACACAATTTTAGTGTCTATTTTTATGTAAAGGTAATAATTGATGTCCAAGATTAAGGGTAACGTTAAGTGGTTTAATGAATCTAAAGGCTTTGGTTTCATTACTCCTGAAGATGGTAGTAAGGATGTTTTTGTACATTTTTCTGCAATTCAAAGTAGTGGTTTTAAAACATTAACCGAAGGCCAAAGAGTGGAATTTGAAATTACTAACGGAGCCAAAGGACCTTCTGCTGCTAATGTTGTTGCACTTTAAGTTTATTTATTAGCAAAAAAAGGTTTAATATATTTATTGCCTCTGATAGAATTAAAAATTTTATATTTAACTATTTATAATAAAATTAAAAATAATATTTTAAATAATTTTTCAGAGGCAATTTTTTATATAATATAATTTTAATTAGGATAATTTTTTTGTGCATTATAAGAAGAACGTATAAAAGGACCACAAATTACTTTTTTAAAACCAATTTTTATTGCTTCTTCTTTTATTTGAGCAAATTCTTTTAAACTATAATATTTATATACAGGTAAATGATTTTTGCTAGGTTGCAAATATTGTCCTATAGTTAAAATATCAACTCCATTAAATTTTAAATCTTTTATTGTAGTAAATAATTCTTTATTTGTTTCGCCTAATCCCACTATTAAGCCTGATTTAGTTAAAATATTTGGAAATAAATATTTAAATTTTTTTAATAATATTAAAGATTTATAATATTTTCCAGAAGGTCTTATTTTATAATATAAATTTTTTACTGTTTCTATATTATGATTAAAAACATCAGGTAAGGAAACACTAAATATATTAAGAGCTTTTTCAATACAATTTTTAAAATCCGGTACTAAAATTTCTATTTTAATATTAAAATTTTTTTTACGTATCTTTTTTATACAATTTACAAATTGTTTGGCTCCTCCATCATGTAAATCATCACGATTAACAGAAGTAATAACAACATATTTAAGTTTCATTTTTAAAATAATATTTGCTAAATTAGATGCTTCTTTTTTAGAATATTTTATTATAGGTCTACCATGAATTACATCACAATATGGACAATTTCTAGTACATATATTTCCTAAAATCATGAATGTTACTTGTCCTTTTCCAAAACATTCAATTAAATTAGGACAAGATGCTTCTTCACAAACTGAATATAATTTGTTTTTTTCTAGAATAGATTTAATTTTTTGAACTTTATTAATATTATTTAATGGAAGTTTAATTTTTATCCAATTAGGTTTTTTTAAAATTTTTTTTTTCATATTTTTATAAAAAATTATTTTTTTAAATAAATGATTTAATATTATAAATAAATTTTTTTTAAAAAAACTATTTTAATTAAAATTAATTACTATAATTATTTATTAATAAAATAAATTCTTTTATTAATAATTTTTTAATCTTAAAAATTTTTATATTTGAAATAAAATTTTTTAATTGAGTCATTTTTAATTTTTTTAAACCACATGGTTCAATATATTGAAAAGGTAATAAATTCATATTTATATTAAATGCTATTCCATGTGTAGAACATCCTTTGGAAATTTTAATTCCTATAGATGCTATTTTTTTATTATTAATATATACACCAGGATTATGGTAAAAATTATCAGGAATTATTCCAAAATATAATAAAATATTTTTTATTGTTTTTTCTAAAATAAATATTAAATTTTTAATATTTATTTTTCTTTTTTTTAAATTAATTAAAATATACATAATTTGTTGTCCTGGAGCATGATATGTAATTTTCCCTCCCCTATCAGTATTAAATATCGGTATATTATGATTATAATATAAAATATTTGAAATATTATATATTTTACCTTGTGTAAATACAGGAATATGTTCAACTAACCATATTTCATCTAATGTATCATTAGATCTTTTTAAATTAAAATTATTCATTTTTTTATAAGTTATATACCAAGGTTCTATTCCTAAATTTCGTATGATAAAATTTTTTTTGTACATAAGTATTAATTAAATATTATTTTTATTGATGAATCCATCTACTTATTAATAATCTTATATAGTCTAATAAACAAACAAAAATATTTCCTTTTGAAATATTTTCTAAGGCTACTAATGGATATATTCCAATTATATGATTATTAATTATAAAAACCATACTACCTAATATTTGATTTTTATGTATTGGTGCTAATATTTTATTATTTTTAATATGATATAGAATTTTTATTTTTTTTTCTTGATTTTTAAGAATTGTTAAATAAACATTATTTTTAATACCTACTCTTACAGAACTATATTTACCATATAAAATAGGAACAGATGCAATTTTTTGATATTTTTTTACAGGATTAAGTGTGCGAAAATTTTCGAAACCCCAATTTAATAATTTTTTACTATTTTTTCTTCTATCTTGTTCAGTTTTATCACCTAAAATAACAACAATTAATCTCATATTATTTTTTGTTGCAGAAGCTATAATATTGTAGCCAGCATTTTCAGTATGTCCTGTTTTAATACCATCTACACTTAAGGAATTATCCCACAATAATAAATTACGATTTTTTTGAAAAATATTATTAAAAGTGAAACTTTTTTGTTTATATATAGAATATTCATAAGGAAAATCACGAATTAACGCTTTTCCCATAATAGCTATATCTTTTGCTGTAGTATATTGCCCGGGTTTATCCAGTCCATGAACATTTTTAAAACAAGTATTTTTTAATCCTATTTTTTTTGCATAAAAATTCATTAAATTTACAAATTTTTCTTGATTTCCAGATATATATTCTGCTATAGCAACACAAGCATCATTACCAGATTGTAAAATAATTCCTTTTATTAAATTATCTACAGAAATATGATCTCCAATTTTTAAAAACATTAATGATGATCCATTAAATTCTTCATTACCTGTTGCCCAGGCATTTTGGTTGACAATAACAATATCATGACGATGTATATTTCCCTTTGCTATAGCTTTAGCTATTACATAACTAGTCATAATTTTTGCTAGACTAGCTGGTTTTTGAGGTTCATTACTATTTTTTTCTGTTAAAATAATTCCCGTATTGTAATCTATTAAAATATATGATTTAACGTTAATATTAGGTTCTGACGAAATATTAAATATATTTTCATATGCATATATTATTGTTGGATATATTATAAATATAGTAGTAATAATTAATTTTATAATTTGATTAATTTTTCTATTAGTTTTTTTACATATTTTCATCATATTTTACTCATGTACAAGTATATATTATATTTTTTATAATAAAAATTATTAAATAATGATTTAAATTATATTTATTAAAAATGTTATTTTATATAATTTTAAAAGAAATGTAACTAAAATTTTAGTAAAATAAAATTATTAAAAATAATATTTATATAGGTATAAATAAAATAATGATAAATATTAAATCTAAAAAAAAATATAAATTTGCATTAGGAGTAGAATATAATGGTAAAAATTATCATGGATGGCAAAAACAAAAAATATACTATAAAAAAACTATACAAGAATATATTGAGAATGCTATTTCAAAAATTGCTAATCATAATATTAAAATTTTTTGTGCAGGTAGAACTGATATAGGTGTTCATAGTTTAGGACAAGTTATTCATTTTGAAACAAGTAGTTTTAGAAAAAAAAGATCTTGGATTTTAGGTATAAATAGTTTATTACCTCAAGATATAGTTATAAATTGGATAATATCAGTAAAAAAAGAATTTCATGCTAGATTTAGTGCATTATCACGTAGATATTTTTATATTATATATAATAATTTATATAGATCAGCTATTTTTAATAGTTTAGTTACTTCATATAAATATAATTTAAATATTATAAAAATGAAAAATGCAATAAAATATTTATTAGGTGAACATGATTTAACTTCTTTCGAATCTGGTAAAAAATTAAATAAATCTTCTTTTCGAAAAATTATTAATTGTGATATTAAAAAATATGGAAATTATATATTAATTGATATAAAAGCAAATTCTTTTTTATATCATATGGTTAGAAATATTGTGGGAAGCTTATTAGAAATAGGACTTGGGAAAAAAGAAGAAAATTGGCTATTAGAACTAATAAAAATTAAAGATAGGACTAAAGCTGCTGCAACAGTTAAACCAGATGGATTATTTTTAGTAGAAGTTGAATATCCAAAACATTTTCGTATTCCTTATTATAATTGGAATTCATATTTTTTTTTAAAAAAAATAATTTAATTATTAATATTAATTAAATTAATATATTTAAGTGTTTAAAAATATAAGTTTTATAATAAATAATTAATATTATTTTTAAATAAAAAAATATAAAATTTTTTTATAATATAATTTTTTATTTTAAACTTAAAAGTTATTTTAATTTTTAAAAATTTTTATATTATTTTAAATATTAAAAAGATAAAATAACTTAATTAAAATTTTAAATACATAAAAAAATATGTTTATAATTGATTATTTATTTATATTAATAATAATATTGTCTTCATTGTATAGTTTTTTTAGAGGATTTATAAAAGAAATTTTAACAATATTAATTTGGTTTGTATCATTTTATTTATCTAAAAAATATTTTCATTATTTATTTTATATAAAAAATACAGTAATTAATAATTTATATTTTCAAAAAATTTTTTTATTACTTATTTCATTTATATTATCTTTATCATTCGGGTATATAATTAATAATTATATAAATAAAAAAATAAAATATTTTAATTTAAATATTTTTAATAAAATAATAGGATTATTTTTTGGTTTTTTTAAGGGATATTTTATTATTTTATTTTTTTTGTATTCTTTAAATCATTTTGATAAAAATTTATATAATTATATGTTACTTGAACAAAAATCATTATTATTTATTTATTTTCATAATTTGTTACATAAATATAATTATTTTTTATAGAAAATTTCATACCCAGAGCGGGAATTGAACCCGCACAGCAATAATATGCCGAGGGATTTTAAGTCCCTTGTGTCTACCGATTCCACCACCTGGGCAAAATAAAAAGATAAATAATTTAGGCGCATCCCGGAATTGAACCGAAATAAAAGGATTTGCAATCCTCTGCATAACCACTCTGCCAATGCGCCATACTTTATTTATAATAACTTATATTAAAAATTATGTATATAATATTTTTATTTTTATTTAAAAATTTTATATAAAAATATATATTTATTATATATATAATTTTATTATTTTTTATATATAATAAAATTAATAGATTAATAATTAATTATATAATACCTATTTTAGGAATATATATGTTAAACAAATTAGTATTTGTTATTAATTGTGGTAGTTCTTCTTTAAAATTTTCAGTTATAAATCCCTTAAAAAAGGAAATATTATTTTTTGGTTTAGCTGAACATTTTCATAATAAAAATTCTTATATTAAATGGAATATTAAAAATAATAAACAAAAAGTCAAATTTAATTTAAAAACTGATCATAAGAAAGTATTAAACTACTTAGTAAAAAAAATTTTAAAAAAAAATTTATTTTTATATAAAAATATAATAGCAGTAGGTCATCGTATAGTACATGGAGGAGAAAAATTTACAAATTCTGTAAGAATTAATAAAAAAGTTATTAAAGCGATAGAAGAAGCATCAGTTTTTGCTCCTTTACATAATCCAATTCAATTAATAGGTATTAAAGAAATAACAAAAATATTACCTAAATTAAAAAATAAACAAGTTGCTGTATTTGATACAGCTTTTCATCAAACAATACCTGAAACATCATATTTATATGCTTTACCTATAAAATTTTATAAAAAATATAAAATACGTCGTTATGGAGCTCATGGGACAAGTCATAAATATGTATCTATAATAGCTGCTAAAATGTTAAATATACCTTTTAATATATTTAATTGTATTTCATGCCATTTAGGTAATGGATCTTCTGTTACTGTTATAAATAAAGGTAAAAGCTTTGATACTTCTATGGGTTTAACTCCTTTAGAAGGTTTAGTAATGGGTACAAGATGTGGTAATATTGATCCTGCGATTATTTTTTATATGAATAAACAATTAAATATCAAAATAGATAAAATTTATAAAATTTTAACTGAAAAATCAGGTATGTTAGGTTTAACAAATATAACTAGTGATTTTAGATATATTGAAGATAATTATTCAAAAAATTTAGAAATAAAAAAAGCTACTAAAATATTTGTACATTATTTAGCTAAATACATAGCATCATATAGTATTTTAATAAAAAATAAAATTAATGCAATTATTTTTACAGGAGGTATAGGAGAAAATAGTATTTTAATTAGAGAAAAAACAATAAAAAAGTTAAAAATTTTAAATTTTTTTCTAGATAAAAAATTAAATAATGAAATGATACATGGTAAATCAGGTTTAATTAGTACTGTAAATAGTCTTCCGATATTAGTTATACCTACAAATGAAGAACTCATGATTGCACATGATACATTTAAAATTATTAATAATCAATCAAATTTATAAAATTAAAGAGGTAAATAATTATGTTAAAAAAAATAATTATATCTATACCAGTAGATGTTGATATACATTTTTTTACTAGTATGAATTTAGGATTATTAAATAATATACAAAATAAAAAATTAAAATGTAAATTCTTTAAACCTATTACTCAAATAGAAAATCATAATTTTAGTTATACTAATTCTATTTTAAAAAAATATTATCCTAATATTAAATTAATAAATTCTTTAAAAATAAATGATATTAATTTATTTGATAAGACTATTGAATATGATAATATTATAAATAATATAATAAAAAAATATTATGAAAATATAGATGATACAGATATTTTTTTTATAGAAGGAATTAATTTTACATATATGGAACAATTATTATTTAAATTAAATTGTGATATGGCAAATATTTTTAATGCAGAAATAATATTTATTACATCAATAAATTTAGAAAATGAAACTTTAGAAAAAATTAAATCTAAAATTAATATTTTATTTAAAAAAAAATTATTTAATTTTAATATAAAGAAAGTATATTTTTTTATTAAAAAAATATATAATAATCAAAATCACAATCCTTTTTTTTATAATTTAAATATATTTAAAGATAAATTAGAAAATATAAAAAATATTGAAAATAATAATTCATTAATTTTATATAATAATATAATACTTGTTCCATGGTTAAAAAATTTTATATTTGGAATTAATTTAAAAGATATTTGTAGTTATTTAAATTGTAAAATAATTAATATTATATATAATAGAATTAAATATATTTTATTTTTTAATAAATTATCTTTTATAAAACAAAAAATTTTTATTAAATCTTTATTAATTATTTCTATAAATGATATGGAAAGTATAAAAAAAATATATCAGGTAATGTCTAAAAATGTTTTTTGTAATAGTATATTATTTACTGACTTCATAACAAATAATAAAGTTAATAAAATTAATTATTTTTTTTCAAAAATTATAAAAATTGCTAAATTTAATAATTTAACCATTTTATATACAGAAGATAATATTTATAAAACACACTTAAAGTTACATAATATTTATAAATATCTCTTTCCGATCTATGATAATAAATTAATATCTAACATTATTAAATATGTTTCATTGTACATTCCTGAGAAAATTTTTTCTAAAAAATATGTAAATTATAAATTTTATATTTCTCCATATATTTTTAAATATAATTTAATAGAAAAAGCACAAAAATTAAAAAAAACAATTTTATTACCAGAAGGTAATGAAATACGTACTCTTCAAGCTGCTTCAATATGTTATCAAAAAAATATAGCTAATTGTATACTTTTGGGAAAAATAAAAAAAATTCATAATATAGCTAAAATAAATAATATAAATTTAAATAATATTAATATAATTGATCCTAATCTTATTAGAAATAATTATGTAGAAAAATTAATGTATATAAGAAAACATAAGTTACTCAGTCAAAAAAAAGCAATAGAATTATTAAAAGATAATATGATTTTATCTACCATGATGTTGAAACAAAAAGAAGTAGATGGTATAGTTTCTGGAGCTAATACAACAACTGCTAATACTATTAGACCTGCATTACAAATTATTAAAAATTTACCAAGATTTTCTATAATTTCATCAATATTTATAATGTTATTACCCAAAAATATATTAATATATGGTGATTGTGCTATTAATCCTAATCCTAATTATAAACAATTAGCAGAAATTGCAATACAATCTTGGGAAACTAGTAAATTATTTAATATAATAAATCCTAAAATAGCAATGATTTCATATTCTACTGGTACTTCTAGTCAAGGTATAGAAGTAGAAAAAGTATATAAAGCAACTAAATTAGTAAAAAATAAATTTCCTAAATTAATGATAGATGGTCCATTGCAATATGATGCAGCTGTAATAGAAAATATTGGAAAATATAAATCTCCAAATTCTTTAGTTGCTGGTAATGCTAATATTATTATTTTTCCAGATCTAAATACTGGTAATACCACTTATAAAGCTGTACAAAAAACATCTAATATTATTTCTATAGGGCCCATATTACAAGGTATTAATCAACCAATAAATGATCTTTCAAGAGGATCTTCAATTGAAGATATAATTTATACAATAGCAGCAACAGTTATACAAACACAATTAAAAAATTAAATATAATTTATTTATATATCATCTAGATAATATCTTTTTTTAAATTTTAATTTATTATTAAACTCGCAAATAATAGGACTACCAGTAGGTAAATTTAAATTAATAATTTCTTTATCACTAATATTTTCTATATATTTAATAAAAGCTCTTAATGAATTTCCATGTGCAACAATAAGAATACGTTCACCATTCATAATTTTATGTAAAATATTATTTTTCCATATATAAACAACTCTTTCTAGAGTTGTAGATAAACTTTCTGATAAAGGTAATTGATGATCATCTAATTTTGCATATTTAGGATCAAATCTTTCCCATTTAGGATCTTCTATTGATAATAATGGTGGTTTAGTAGTAAAACTACGACGCCATTTCTGAACTTGTATTTTCCCAAATTTTTTTAAAACTTGTTTTTTATTCATTCCTTGTAAAGATCCATAATGTCTTTCATTTAATCTCCATGTTTTTTTTACAGGAATCCATAATTGATCTAATTCTTTTAAAATAAACCATAAAGTATTTATCGCTCTTTTTAAGACAGAAGTATAAGCGTAATCAAATTTAAAATTAAAATTTTTTAATATTTTTCCTGCTTGTATTGCTTCAATTTTTCCCTCTTTTGATAATTTAACGTCTCGCCAACCAGTAAATAAATTTTTTTTATTCCATTCACTTTGTCCGTGACGTAATAATACTAACTTTATATTAGACATAAATTTTTATCCTTTTAAAAAAATTTATATTTTTATATTAAATGTCAAATGAAGAACCACAACTACATGTATTTTTCATATTTGAATTTTTAATAACAAATTTAGATTCTTCGATATTTTCAATATAATCAATTATACTTCCATATAAATATTGAATACTTATTTTGTCTATTAAAATATTTATTCCAAATATATTTATGACAACATCATTTTTTCTTATATTTTTATCTAATGTAAAATCATATTTAAAACCACTACATCCTCCTCCTATAATAAATACTCTAAAATTAATATTTTTATAACATAATGTTTTTATCTTTTTAGCTGCTTTTTTTGTTAAAATAATAGATTCATTAATTAATTTATTTTTCATTATTTTAATTGTAAATATTAATAATAATATTAAGTAATATTTATGATTTTGTTATACAATTTAGATTTATAACGAGATGCTTTATTTTTATGAATTAATCCTTTTTGTACTTGTCTATCTAAAATAGATTGTGTTATTTTAAACATTTTTTTTGATAATTTTATATTTTTATTAAATATAGCACTATTAACTTTTTTAATAAATGTACGTAACATAGATCGATAATTTACATTATATTTTCTTTTTTGTTCTGATTTTAAAATTCTCTTTTTAGATGATCTTGTATTCGCCATATAAAAAATCCTTCAAATTTTATAAATTTAACTATTATTATTTTATAAAAATTAAATATTTACATAAAATATTATTATATATAATATCTCTATATAAATAAAATTAATTTTATATTTATTAATTTTTTATTAAATAAAAATTATATTATTTATTTTATTAAAATAAAAAATATTAAAATATAATTTTTTAAAAACTTAAATATTTAAGATGATTAGAATGAAAAATCAATTTAATTTAAATTTACCAAAAACAAAATTTCCAATGAAAGCTAATTTAATAGTTAATGAATTAGTTATATTAAAACAATGGACAAAAGATAATTTATATAAATTAATATTAAATAGTAAAAAAAATAATAAAAAATTTATTTTACATGATGGTCCCCCATATGCTAATGGAAATATTCATATTGGACACGCTTTTAATAAAATATTAAAAGATATTATTATTAAATCTAAAAATATGGATGGATATTATACAATATTTATACCTGGATGGGATTGTCACGGATTACCAATTGAACAAGAAGTAGAAAAAATATTTAAAAATAAAAAAATTTCTAAAAAAAAATTTAGAATTGAATGTAGAAATTATGCTTTAAAACAAATTAAACAACAAAAAAAAGATTTTATTAGATTAGGAATAATTGCAGATTGGAATAATTCATATTTAACTATGGATTTTAAAACTGAAGCAAATATTGTTCGTACTCTAGGACAATTAATACAAAATAAACATATATATAAAGGGGAAAAACCTGTATATTGGTGTACAAAGTGTCTTTCTTCTTTAGCTGAAGCTGAAGTTAATTATGTTAGTAAAAAATCATTAACATTTTATGTTAAATTTAAAATTATTAATACAGATTTTTTAAATAAAATTATAAATACAAAAAAAAAATATTTTGATATTTCATTTTTAATATGGACAACTACGCCTTGGACTATACCAGCTAATAAAGCTATTGCTTTAAATCCTAAAATTTATTATCAATTTATAAAAATTAATGAAGATATTATTATAATAGCAAAAAATTTAGTTAATATTATTATGTTAAAAATTAAAATTAAAAATTGGAAAATTATAGGAGAGATTAAGGGTAAAAATTTTAATAAAAACTATATTAAAATAAAAAATCCTATTAATAATAAAATTTCATCTTTAATTATTAGTAATAATGTTTCTAAGAAATCTGGAACTGGTATTGTACATATGGCTCCTAATCATGGATTGGAAGATTATAACATATGTAATAAAGAAAATATAAAATGTTTAGATAAAAATATTATTGATAAAAAAGGTTTTTTTATAAAAAATATACATCCTAAATTAGATAAAAAAAATATTTTTTCTTCAGAAAAAATAATTAAAAAAATTTTAGAAAACAAAAATTCACTATTTCTATCAGAAAATTACGTACATCAATATCCATATTGTTGGCGTCATAAGATACCAATAATCTATGTTTCTACCCCACAATGGTTTATTAGTATGGATAAAAATAATATTAGAAAATTAGCAAAAAAATTAATAAAAAAAATAAAATGGATTCCTAATTGGGGTTTTAATAGAATGTTTAGTATGTTAGAAAAAAGACCTGATTGGTGCATATCTAGACAAAGAGTTTGGGGTATTCCAATTCCTTTATTTATTAATAAAAAAACACAAAAAATACATATTAATTCTATAGAATTTATAGAAAAAATAGCATGTATGATAGAAAAAAATGGAATACAAGAATGGTGGGATTTAGATATTAAAAAGTTTTTAGGTAAAGATTCAATTTTTTACGAAAAAGTTACTGATGTTTTAGATGTTTGGTTTGATTCTGGTTCTACTTATAATGTAATTATTAAAAAAATAAATGAATTATATAAAAAACAAGTTGATATATATTTAGAAGGAACAGATCAATATAGAGGATGGTTTATTTCTTCTTTAATTATTTCAACAGCTATAGATAAAATTTCTCCTTATAAAACAATTATTAGTCATGGATTTACTGTTGATGGTAAAGGGAAAAAAATGTCTAAATCTTTAGGAAATATTATTAAACCACAAAATATAGTTAATATTTTAGGTAGTGATATTTTAAGATTATGGGTTGCATCTACCGATTATTATAATGAAGTAAATATTTCTAAAAAGATATTACAAAAAATCACAGAAATTTATAGACGTATTCGTAATACCGCAAGATTTTTATTATCTAATTTATATGATTTTATACCTGAAAAAGATACAATAAAAGAAAATCAAATGTTAATTTTAGATAAATGGATTATTCATAAAACTAAAATAATCCAAAAAAAAATTATTTATTTTTATAAAAATTATAACATACAAAATGTTGTTCAAGAAATTATGCAATTTTGTTCTATAGATTTAGGATCTATATATTTAGATCTTATTAAAGATAGACAATATACATTTAAAAAAAAAAGTATAGAAAGATTAAGTTGTCAAACAGCTCTATATATGATTATTGAATCATTAGTTAGATGGATAGCACCAATACTTTCTTTTACAGCACATGAAATTTGGAATTATATACCTGGATTAAGAAATAAATATATTTTTACAGAAGAATGGTATTCGAAGTTATTTTACTTATCATCAAAATCTATAATGAATAATGAATATTGGAATGATATTTTTATTTTTAAGAATGAAATAAATAAAATTATTGAATATGCTAGAAATAAAAAAATTATAAAAAATTCTTTAGAAGCTAACATTACTGTATATGTAAATCATAATATATATGAAAAATTAATATTATTAGGTACAGAATTACGTTTTTTATTATTAGTATCCAAAATTATATATTTTAAATATACAAAAAATTTTAATAAAAAATTAATAAAAAAATTTAAAATTATAAAATCTAAATATTTAAAATGTAAAAGATGTTGGTATTATACAAAAAATATTTTTGATGATATTTGTGATCGTTGTAAATTAAACACATTAGGAAATGGTGAAAAACGTTTATTTATTTAATAATTTTTTTAAAAAAATTAATTTATTAAATATATTTAATATAATTATATTAGTTAGTATAGATATTATTAGTAAAAATTATATTATTAAATATATAAAATTATATGATAGTTATTATATTAAATCTTATTTAAATTTCACTTATTTAAAAAATTATGGAATAATCTTTGGTTTTTTTAGTAATTACTTTAATAATATTTTATTAATAATAAATATTATTATTTTAAGTATGATTTTTTTCTTTATAAAATATAAAGATAATATATTATCCTATAATTTTATAATTAGTGGAATATTAGGTAATTTAATTAATAGAATTAATTATGGTTTTGTAATAGATTTTATAGATTTACATATTAATAATTATCATTTACCAATTTTTAATATTGCAGATACTTTAATATTTATTGGTATATTTATTTTAATAATTAATTATTATATATTATAAATAATAACAATAATGTAATAGGTTTTATTATGAAAAAAAATCAAATTCGTTTAGCAATAGCCGGTATTAATGGACGTATGGGAAAAAGTATATTAAAAGTATTAAATATGGAAAAAGAAAATAATATTTTATTGAGTTGTCTTTTAGAAAGAAAAAAAAAAATATTAAATAATCCAAATAAAATTTTATATAAATCTCATTTATTAAAAATAAATTATAATATAATAGATGTTATTAATAAATTTGATGTTTTAATAGATTTTACAAATCCATTTTCTACAATAGAAAATATTAATATATGTAAAAAATATAATAAAAAAATTGTTATTGGAACAACAGGTTTTACTAAAGAACAAAAAATAGTAATAACAAAAATATCAAAGAAGATAGCTATTATTTTATCTTCTAATTTTAGTCAAGGTATTAATATATTATTTAAAATAATAGAAAATATAACTAAAATTTTTTGTAAAAATAAAAAAAAAAATTTAGATATAGATATAATTGAAAAACATCATAAAAATAAAATAGATTTACCATCAGGTACTGCTTTATCTATTGGTGATATTATTTTACAAATTTTTAAAAAAAATAATATTGTAAAAAAAATTAATTTTCATTCTATTAGGGCAGCTGATTTATATGGGGAACATAATATTTTATTTTCTTTTATGGGTGAACAAATAGAATTAACACATAAAGCATCAAATAGAACATCTTTTGCTAAAGGAGCTATAAAAGCAGCTATTTGGATAAGTAATAAACATAAAGGTATGTATAGTATGAATGATGTTTTAGGAATGTAATTTTGTTATAGATAAAAAAATATGTTTATATAGATAATTTTTTTATTAAATAAATAAAAAATCTATATGATATATTTTAGTAATTTTATAAGGATGATATTGAATATCTATAATTTTTACTTCAAAAATTTTATTTTTTTCATTTATTAATTTAAATTTTTTTGAAAAAAAATTTTTTAAATTAATATTAATCATTTCATTACTATGAATAGTAATAGGTATTTCTTTTATTTTTTTACCATAAATAATAGCTGGAAACTTATTATTAATTCGTAATTTTCTACTAAATTTTTTTCCTATGTTTTTTCTGTTAAAAAATCGGATGTTATACATATCTTATATCTCTTTTTATAATTCATTAATTTTATATTAAAATAATTTTTTAGCTGTATCTAATAAATCTTTTTTAAAAATTTTTTTCATATTTAAAATAGCATCAATAATATCATGATGAACCATTTTATCATTTTGTACTCCTATGCATCTACCTCCATAACCTTGAAATAATAATTCAACAGAATAATTACCCATGCGAGATGCTAAAATACGATCAAATGCAACTGGAGAACCACCTCTTTGTATATGTCCTAAAACTGTAGTTCTAGTTTCACGTTTAATTTTAGTTTCAATATATTTAGCTAATTTATTAATATCACAAATAAATTCTGTAATCAATACTATTGCATGTTTTTTCCCTCTTGCTATACCTAATTTTATTTCTTCTACTAAATCATTTTGATTATAATCAATTTCTGGTAAAACAATAAATTCACAACCTCCAGCAATTGCTGCTGATAAAGTTAAATCTCCGCATTTTCTTCCCATAATTTCCACAATAGATATTCTTTGGTGTGAAGTAGATGTATCTCTTAATCGATCAATAGCCTGTACAATAGTTTCTAAAGCTGTGAAATAACCTATACTATAATCAGTTCCTACTACATCATTATCAATAGTACCTGGAATACCTATACATGGAAATCCCATTTCAGTTAATAATTTTGCACCCATATATGTCCCATCACCTCCTATTACAACTAATGCATTAATACCATGTTTTTTCATATTATTTATAGCAATAGAACGTATTTTTTTATTTTTAAATTTTGGAAAACGAGCTGAACCTAAAAAAGTTCCTCCTCTATTTATAATATCAGAAACACTATGTCTATTTAGTTTTATTATATTATTATTATATAAACCTAAATAACCATTACATATCCCATAAACTTCAATATTATTTCCTATTGCTGTTCTAACAACACCTCTGATAGCAGCATTCATTCCTGGAGAATCTCCTCCACTTGTAAGAACGCCAATTTTCTGAATCATATTATGATACCTCAATAATATATAATTATATATTAATATTAATTATTTTTTAAAAAAACCTTTATATTTTTTAGATACAATAGAATATGGATCTTGATGAATAATTATATCTGAATAAGGAAATTTTTTATTTAAAGCATTCTCTATTTTTTTTGAAATTGAATGTGATTCTAATAGAGGTAGATTATCTTCTAAAACTAAATGAAGTTGTATAAAACGAGTAGGACCAGATTGTCTTGTTTTTAATTGATGTGCTCCCATAACTTTAGGCCAAGAAGTTATTATATCTATAATTATTTTTTTTTCATTATCAGGTAAAGATCTATCTAACAAAGATTGTATAGCTTTATATCCTACTTTAAATGAATTAAAAAAAATAAATAAACTTATAATTAATGCTATTAAGGAATCTGCTTGTTTTACATTAAAAAAATTTAAAATTAATGCTAATAAAATAGCACTATTAATTAAAATATCTGATTCATAATGGATCATATCAGCATGAGTAGCTTGACTATTTGTTCTTTTAATTACTTTTTTTTGAAAAATAACTAAAATTAAAGTTAAAAAAAATGAAATAATTATAACTAATATACCTATAATTGGATAATATAATTCTGTAGGATGAGATATATATTTTAAACTATTTAAAAATAAAAAAATAGCTGTTATACAAATAAATATACTTTGTGCTAATGCAGATAATGATTCAGCTTTTCCATGTCCAAATGTATGTTCTAAATCTGCTGGTTGTAAAGAATAATATATAATTAATAAATTAATTGTTGAAGATGTAATATCTACTAAAGAATCTATACAAGCAGCTAACATACTTATTGATTTTGTTTGCCACCAAGCTAATAATTTTAAAATTAATAATGTTAAAGATAATAATATTGCTAAATTTGTTGCTTTTGTTATTAATTTATTATATTCATTTTCACTTTTTTTAAAAGATATTTTTTCAGAAATATTATTCATATTTATATTTCATTCCTATTAAAATTTTATAATTTATTATAAATAAACATTTTTATACTTTAAGAATAATAGATTACTTTAACATCAATTTTTTTTCTATAAAAAATATGTTAAATTTTAATTTATATTTTTTTATAAAAAATTATATATAATAATTAAATTATTTTTATGATTTTAAATTAATTTAAAAGATGAAAAAATTAAATGAAAAAACATTTCAAGGAATGATATTTATTTTACAAAATTATTGGTTAGAACAAGGTTGTAATATAATACAACCTATTGATACAGAAGTTGGAGCAGCAACATCACATCCTATGACATGTTTATATGCAATAGGGACAAAACCTGCAAAAATTGCCTATATACAATTATCAAGACGTCCATCAGATGGAAGATATGGTAAAAGTTCTAATAGACTACAACAATATTATCAGTTTCAAGTAATAATGAAACCTCCTCCTAATAATATTCAAAATTTATATTTAAAATCTTTAGAAGAATTAAAATTAAATTTACAAAATAATGATATTCGTTTTATAGATGATAATTGGGAAAATCCTACTTTAGGTGCTTATGGAATTGGATGGGAAATATGGTTAAATGGGACAGAAATAACTCAATTTACATATTTTCAACAAATGGGAGGTATTATATGTAATCCTATAACTGGAGAAATTACTTATGGTTTAGAAAGATTAGCGATGCATTTACAAAATGTAAAAAATATATTTGATTTAGTATGGAGTAAAAATAAACATTTTTACACTACTTATGGTGATATTTTTAAACAAAATGAGATAGAACAATCTATTTATAATTTTAAACATGCAGATATAAATTTTCTTATTTATTCTTTTAAACATTATGAAAAAGAAATAAATTATTTATTAGAATTAAAATCACCATTAATATTACCTGCATATGATAAACTTCTAAAAGCATCTCATTGTTTTAATTTATTAGAATCAAGACATTTTTTATCACATACTGAAAGACAAAGATATATTTTAAAATTACGTAATATGACAAAATTAATTGCAATAAAATATTATAATTATATAAAATAAAAAATCATTGATTAGGTAATATAATTTTATGTTTAAAGATACATTATTAATAGAAATTGGGACAGAAGAAATACCTTTTATTTATTTATTAAAAATATCTAAAATAATTAAAAAAAATTTTGAAGATGAATTAAAAAAAAATAATTTTAAATATGAAATAATAAAATGTTTTGCTACATCTAGAAGAATTGCTATACAAGTATGTCATTTAAATATTATACAAGAAAATTTTATTAAAATTATTAAAGGTCCTTATGTTTCTAATGAAAAAAATATTTTTTTAATTGATAAAGTAAAATTTTGGATAAAAAAACAAAAGATTAATAATATAAAAGATATTTTTTATAAAAAAAATTATATATTTTATAAAAAAATAATAAAAGGATTGCATATTAAAAATTTATTAACAAATATGGTTATAAATTCTTTAAAAAACATTTCTTCTATTCCTAATTTTATGTATTGGGATAAAAATATTTTTAAATTTATTAGACCTATTAGAAATTTAGTATTTATGTTAGGAGAAGAAAATATTAGAAAAAATATATTACATATTAAGTCTAATAATATTATTTTAGGACATAGATTTATGTGTAAAAAAAAAATAATTTTAAAAAATGCAATAAATTATGAAAAATTATTATTTAAAAAGGGCAAAGTAATAGTTGATTTTATTAAACGTAAAAATATAATTTCTAATGAAATCAAAAAAATAGCAATTAATTTAAATAGTTATACAAAAATAACTAATAATTTTTTAGAAGAACTAACTTCTATGGTTGAATGGCCTGTTTTATTATTAGGAAAATTTAATAAAAAATTTTTATTTTTACCTTCTAAAATATTAATATATGTTATGGAAAAATGTCAAAAATATATTCCTTTATATGATAAAAATAATCATTTATTATCTAATTTCATTATTTTAATAAATATTAAAACAAATAATAATAAAATTATTATAAATAATCATGAACAAATTCTTAAATCAAAATTTAAAGATGTTCAATTTTTTTTTAAAAATGATTTGAAAATAAAATTAGAAGTATATTTAGATAAATTAAAAAATGTTATTTTTCAAAAAAATTTAGGTAATTTATTTGATAAAACTATTCGTGTAGAACAAATATCTAAATTTTTAGCAAAAATACTTAATGTTAATATAGAATATTGTATTAGAGCTAGTAAATTATCTAAATGTGATTTAGTAACACAAATAGTTTATGAATTTCCTGAATTACAGGGTATTATGGCAATGTATTATGCAAAATATAATAAAGAAAATAAAAATGTAATAAAAGCAATTAAAGAACAATATCAACATAATAAAAATTATTTAATACCTAAAAATATTATTTCTTGTATTTTATTTATTTCAGATAAAATAGATACTTTAGTGGGAATTTCTAATATATCTTTATTACCAACAGGTAATAAAGATCCTTTTGCTTTAAAAGTAATAACATTAGTTATTATACGTATTATTATAGAAAATAAATTAAAAATTAATTTTATTAAATTAATTTATTTAAGTTTATTTTTATATAAAAAAAATTTTACTAATAAAAAACAAATATCAGAAAAAATAATGATTTTTATAAAAAATAGATGTAAAAATTGGTATATATCATTAGGTTATAATAAAAAAATTATTTATTCTGTTTTAAATTGTAAAATTGATGAATTAATAATTTTAGATTATAAAATAAAAGCTTTAGATAAATTTTTTAAAATTGAAAAAAAGCAAAGTATTTTATTAATTTTTATTAATAAAAGAATAAATAAAATTTTATTAAAAAATGAAAAATATGTTAATTATAATTATCAAATTAATTTATCTTTATTAAAAAAAAAAGAAGAAATTATTTTAGTTAATTATATTATAAAATTATCTAAAATTTTAAAATTAAAAATTAAAAATTATGAATATTATAATATATTATTAATATTATCAGAATTATATTATCCTATAGATAAATTTTTCAAAAAAGTGATAATTAATCATAAAAATAAAACTATTAAAAATAATAGAATTACAATATTATATAATATCAAAAAATATTTATTAACTGTAATTAATCTTGAAAATTTATATTAAATTTAACTCTTTTAATGTAATTTTAATAATTTTTTTATTTAATTTTGTAAGTGGAGTTAATGGTAATCTTATTTTATCACTATTTATTAATCCTATTTTTTTTGCAGCCCATTTTATGGGTATAGGATTAGATTCAATAAATAATTGGTTATGTAATTTAATTAAATTTTGATTAATTTTTTTTGCTTTATCAAATTTTTTTTCTTTTATATAATCACAAAACTTTTTCATTGTTTTTGCTGCAATATTAGCAGTAACTGATATAACACCATCTCCACCTAATTGCATAAATTCAAAAGAAGTTTTGTCATCTCCACTAATTAAAAAAAATTTTTTATTAATTAAATTTTTAATTTTATTTATTCTAGACAAATCTCCAGTAGCTTCTTTAATACCTATTATATTTTTAATTTTTGATAATTTACAAATTGTTTCCGGTAATAAATCACATCCAGTTCTTATAGGAACATTATATAATAATTGTGGTAATTTAGTATTATTTGCAATTTTTTTAAAATGCTGATATAAACCTTCTTGTGTTGGACGATTATAATATGGTGTAATATTTAAACATCCTATTATGCCTGAATTTTCAAGAATAGATATCATTGCTATACTTTTAGATGTAGCATTAAATCCAGTTCCAGCAATAATTGGTATTTTATTTTCTGAATAATCTAATGCATACATTATTACTTTAATACGTTCATTATATGTTAATGTAGCTGATTCACCTGTCGTTCCTACAACAACAATTGCTTTCGTACCACTATTAATATGATACTTAATAAGTTTTTTTAAACTTATTTTACAAATATTACCTTTAATATCCATTGGAGTTATAAGTGCTACAATACTTCCGGTGAACATTAGATAATCCATCTTTAATATTTTTAATTTATTTATAATAACAAATTTAAAACAAATAAACAAATTATTATATTTATAACTATAAAATTATAAATTTTTTAAATATAATTTTTTATTTATTTTTTTTAATTAAATTTAGAAAATTATTTATTTTTTTTTGTACACTTAAAATAGATGACATATTATTAATTTTTTTATAAAAAAAATTATTTTTTAGAAATTTTTTTTTATAATAATTAATTAATGGTTCAGTTTGTATTAAATATTCTTTTAAACGATTATTAATTGTAATAATATTATCATCTATTCTAGTTATTAATTTTTCTCCTGTTATATCATCTCTATTTTTTATTTTTGGAGGATTTAAAATTTCATGATATGTTCTTCCTGAAGATTCATGTATTTTTCTACCTATAATTCTTTTTATAATTTGATTTTTTGGTATATAAAATTCAATAACAATATTAATTTTTATATTTTCTTGTTTTAAAATATTTGCTTGTAAAATATTTCTAGGAAATCCATCTAATAAAAATCCTTGTTTACAATCTATATTATTTAATCTTTTTTTAATTATTTTAATTATAATTGAATCAGTAACCATTATTCCTTGATTAATATATTTTTTTATTCTATGGGTTAAAAAAGAACTTTTATTATTTAAAATAAAATTTCTTAGTATATTTCCTATAGAAATATTAGGTAAATTATATTTTTCAGATATAAATCTTGCATAAGTTCCTTTACCTACTCCAGGAGGACCTAATAAAATTATGCGCATTTTATAAATTTCTTATATTTTTAAAAAAAATGAAAATATGTCTTTTCAAACATACGAATTTTTTTAGAATATTTCATCGTTAAATCTATTTGATCCAAATTATTTGTAATAAAATTGATTATTTCTTTATCAAGATTAAAACTAAAAAATTTATTATTTATAATAATTTTTTTAGAAATTAAATCAATATTACAAATAATTCCAGGATATTTTTTTACAATAGAAAATAATTTATTAATTATTACTTTCTCTAAAGTTATTAATAATAATTTATTATTAATTGCATTGTTATAAAATATATCTGCATAACTAGATGCTATAATAGTATTAAAACCAAAATCTAATAAAGCCCATGGAGCATGTTCTCTTGAAGATCCACAACCAAAATTTTCTTTAGTTAATAAAATTTTTGCATTTTTAAATTCTTTTTTATTTAAAATAAAATTAGGATTAGGTATTTTATGATGATTATCTAAATATCTCCAATCATTAAAAAGATATATTCCAAATCCTTTTTTATCATTTTTTTGTAAAAATTGTTTAGGTATAATAACATCTGTATCAATATTTGAAATATTTAAGGGAGCTATAATACCATTATATTCTAATTTTTTTTTCATAATTTTTGTTATTTTATAATTTTATTTATATCGATAAAACAACCATATATAGCTGATATTGCTGCCATAATAGGACTTACTAAATGTGTTCTACTATTTTTTCCTTGACGTCCTTCAAAATTTCGATTACTAGTAGAAGCACATCTTTCACCAGATTTTAACCTATCATTATTCATTGCTAAACACATTGAACATCCAGAATATCTCCATTCAAAACCAGAATTTTGAAAAATTTTGTCTAATCCTTCTTTTTCAGCTTGTTTTTTTACTGCATTAGAACCAGGAACTACTATAGCTGTCACATTAGAAGAAACTTTTTTACCAAAAATTATTTTAGCAGCTAATCTTAAATCTTCAATTCTAGAATTTGTACAAGAACCAATAAAAACTTTATTAATTTTTAAATTAATTAATTTTGTACCTTCATATAAATTCATATAATTTAAAGCCTTAATTGCTAATTTTTTTTTATTTTTATCTTTATAAGAATTTATTAAAGGTATACATTCATTTATACTAATTAATTGTTCTGGATTGGTACCCCAAGTAATTTGAGGAGATAAATTTGAAATATTAATATTTACTATTTTATCAAATTTTGAATTTGAATCACTATATAAAGTTTTCCAATATTTCATTGCTTGTGTCCATAAATTATTTTTAGGTGAAAACTTTTTATTTTTTAAATATTTAAAAGTAACATTATCAGGTGCAATTAATCCAGATTTTGCACCCATTTCAATAGACATATTACAAATTGTCATTCTTGATTCCATACTAAGTTTTTTTATTACATTTCCAGAAAATTCAATAACATATCCATTGCCTCCACTAATACCTATTTTTTTAATTATTGATAAGATTATATCTTTAGCAGTAATATTTTTAGGTATATCTCCATTAATATTTATTAACATATTCTTAGCAATATTTTGTTTTAAAGTTTGAGTTGCTAAAACATGTTCTACTTCTGTAGTGCCAATACCAAAAGCTAATGAACCAAACGCTCCATGAGTTGAAGTATGTGAATCACCACATACAATAACCATGCCAGGAAGTGTAATTCCTTGTTCTGGCCCTATAACATGTACTATTCCTTGCAAAGGATGATAAATATCGTATAATTTTATATTAAAATCATTACAATTTTTAATAAGTATTTCCATTTGTTTTTGTGCTATATATCCTGATGCTTTAATATCTTTAACTTTAGTTGATACATTATGATCCATAGTTGCAAATGTTTTATTTGGTTTATAAACTTTTCTATTTTTATTTTTTAAACTTTGAAAAGCCTGTGGAGAAGTAACTTCATGAATAAAATGTCTATCAATATATAATAAATTTATATTATTTTTTATATTATAAATAATATGTCTATTATAAATTTTTTCATATAATGTTTGACTCATATATTATCCTATATAATAGATTCCATAATTAATGTTCCCATATCATCTGTGGTAACAATTTTTTCATTAATATTATTAGTAGATAAATCTTTTGTTCGATAACCTAAATCTAATATTTTTTTAATAGCATTTTTAATTTTTTTAGATAAATTTTTATTTTTTAAAGAGTATTCAAGTAACATTGCTAATGATAAAATTTGAGCAATAGGATTAGCTATATTTTTTCCTGCGATATCAGGCGCAGAACCACCTGCAGGTTCATATAATCCAAAAAAATTTTGATTAAAACTTGCTGAAGGTAAATTACCTATTGAACCTGTAATCATAGCACACTGATCAGATATTATATCACCGAATAAGTTTGGACATAATATTACATCAAATTGGGATGGTTTTTTCATTAATTGCATAACTATATTATCAATATACATATGTTTTAATTTTACAGATGAATATTGTTTAGATATATTTATTAGGACTTCTCTCCATAATATGGAAGTGTTTAAAACATTTGCTTTGTCAACAGAACAAATTTTTTTTTTTCTTCTTAAAGCTATATTAAAAGCAATGTTTGCAATTCTTTCTATTTCAAATCTAGAATAGATTTCTGTATCAAATGCATATTCATCTATTCCTTTTCCTTTCCGTCCATTAGGTAAACCAAAATATATACCACCAGTTAATTCCCTAATACAAATAATATCAAATCCTTTATTTAAAATTTCTTGTTTTATAGGACTTAAAGTATTTAAATTTTTATAAAAAAATGCAGGACGTAAATTAGCAAATAAATTAAAATGTTTTCTTAATTTTAATAATGCACCTTTTTCTGGTCTTTTATTCAAAGGTAAATGATCCCATTCTGGACCTCCAACAGATCCAAATAATATAGCATTAGATTTTTCACAACCATATAATGTTGTTTTAGGTAAAGGATTTCCATACATATTAATTGCTTTTCCACCTACTACATATTCATTAATTATAATTTTTTTATTTAAATATTTTTCAATTTTTTCTAATATTTTAATTGCTTGTTTCATTACTTCTGGTCCAATACCATCTCCTGGTAGAACAGCTATTGTAAATACATTTGACATATTAATTCCTTAATAATTTTAAAATTTATTTATTTTTTAATATATTTTTTTTTATTTGTTTAAATCTCCAAATATTATTAATACAATTAATTATTGCAATAATAGAAGCTTTCATTATATTTTTCGATAAACCAATCCCATTAAAAATTCTTTCTTTATATTTTAATTTAATATCTACTTGTCCTGTCGATTTTTCAGTATTATTTTTAGTTGTTAATTTATACTTAATTAATTTTATATTATAATTAATAATTCTTATTATGACTTTATATATTGCATCAATAGGTCCTAATCCAGTTGCTGCTTCTAATTTAATTAATTTACCACATTTTAATTTTATAGTTGCAATAGATATATCAGAGCTTGATTGTATATTAAAATATTTTAATGAATAAAATTCAATATAATTATCTACTTTAGTATTAAAAGCTAATGATTCTAAATCATAATTAAATATTTGTCCTTTTTTATCTGCTAATTTAATAAAATTATTATATAATTTATTAATATCGTATTCATATTTTTTATATCCCATTAATTTCATATGATATTTTACAGCTGCTCTACCAGATTTAGATGTAAGATTAAATTCTGTTTTATTTAAACCAATTATTTGAGGATCTAAAATTTCATAAGTTTTTTTATTTTTTATCATACCATCTTGATGAATTCCTGAAGAATGAGAAAAAGCATTTTTTCCCACAATAGCCTTATTTATAGATAAAGGGATATCACAAATTTTACTAACTATTTTACTTGTGATATATATTTTATTATAATTAATATTATTATAATATTTTATATTTTTTTTTCTTGTATATAATGCCATAATAACTTCTTCTAAAGCACAATTTCCTGCTCTTTCTCCTATACCATTAATTGTTCCTTCTATTTGTTGAGCACCTGCATTTATAGCAGTAATTGCATTTCCTACTGCCATTCCTAAATCATTATGCGTATGTACTGAAAGAATACATTTATCAATATTATCTACTTTATTTTTTAATGTAGAAAGAATATTATAATATTCTTGAGGAAAGGTATAACCTACTGTATCTGGAATATTAATAGTTGTAGCTCCTGCTATAATTGCTTTTTTTACAATTATACATAAATTATCAATAGGAGTTCTACTAGCATCTTCGCAAGAAAATTCAACATCATCAGTATATTTACGAGCATATTTTATCATAAATATTATTTTTTCTATAATTTCATTTAAATTTGTTTTTAATTTAGAAATAATATGTATGGGAGAAGTTGCTAAAAAAATATGAATTCTAAAATTTTTAGCTTTTTTTAAAGATTTATATACCATATCTATATCTTTTTCTTTACATCTAGCTAAACCACATAATTTACTATTTTTTATAATTTGTGATATTTTTTTAGATGTTTTATAATCTTTTGGAGAAGAAATAGGAAATCCTACTTCAATAATATCAATACCCATATTTTCTAATGCTAATGCTATTTTTATTTTTTCTGTGGTATTTAAATTAAATTTTAATGATTGCTCTCCATCACGTAATGTAGTATCAAAAAGAATTATTTTTTTTTTCATATAAATATCATCTCTTAAAAATTTTATAAAATATGTTTGTTTTAATTTTTTATAATTTAAAAAATTATTTTTATAATAACAATATTAATAATTAATTAATTTTTGTAAATTTTTATTTAATTTTATATTAATAATATTTATAATATGAAATAATTAAAATTAAAATTAAAATTTATAATTATTAAAATATTTTTTACTAAAATTATTATTTTAATTTAAATTATAAGGTAAATATGTATTTAATAGATAAATTTTATATGCTACATGCTATTAAATTAGCAAAATTAGGTATTTTTACTACTACTCCTAATCCTAATGTAGGTTGTGTTATTGTTAAAAATAAAAAAATTATAGGTCAAGGATATCATTTTAAAACAGGAGAATCACATGCAGAAATTAACGCATTAAAAATTGCTGGAGAAAATGCTAAAGATTCAACAGTTTATTTAACATTAGAACCTTGTAATTATTCAAATTTAACACCTTCTTGTTGTAATGCATTAATTAACGCTAAAATAAAACGTATAGTAGTAGCAACAAAAGATCCTAATCCAAAAATTAATGGTAAAAGTTTAAAATTATTAAAACTTAAGGGAATTAAAATTACAAATAATATTTTATTTAAAGAAGCAGAATCTATAAATAAAGGTTTTTTTAAAAGAATTAATACAGGTATTCCTTGGATACAATTAAAATTAGCATCTTCTTTAGATGGTAAAATTGCATTATTAAATGGAAATAGTAAATGGATATCATCAAAAATTGCTAGACAAGATGTACAAAAATTAAGAGCACAAAATTCAGCTATTTTAAGTACTAGTAAAACTGTATTACAAGATAATGCTACCTTATTAGTTAATTGGAATAAATTAAATTATCATATTAAAAAAATATATCCTAAAAAATTTTTAAGACAACCAATTAGAATTATTTTAGATAGATTAAATAAAATAAAACCTAGTGATAATATTATAATTAATTCAGGAAAAATATTTTTAATAAAATCTAAATATACTTTAGAAAATTGGCCTAATTATGTAGAACAAATTATTATTCCCGAAATTAATGGTTATTTTGATTTAAAATATTTATTTAAAACATTAGGTAAAAAAGGTATTAATAATCTTCTTATAGAAGCTGGTAGTATATTATCAGGATTTTTAATTACTTATAATTTAATAGATGAATTAATTATATATTTAACTCCTAAATTATTTGGAAATATTGCATTAAACTTATGTAATATAAAAAAATTTGTAAATATTATTGATGTACCAAATTTTTATTTTACAAAAATCAAAAAAATAGGACCTGATTTAAAATTAATATTAAAACCTGTTAAATAATTTTTTAAATATAAAAAATATAAAGGATTTTTATGAAAATAATAGATGAAAATATTATAGCTCCTAATGCAATTATAGCAATTGTTATATCAAGATTTAACACATTCATAAATAAAAATTTATTATATGCTACTATAGATACTTTACAAAGAATAGGAATGGTACAAAAAAGAAATATAACAATATGTTGGGTTCCAGGAAGTTATGAAATAGCATCAGTAATTCAATTATTAATACAAAAAAATTTTTATGATGGTATAATAGCTATTGGAACTATTATTAAAGGAAAAACATCTCATTTTAAATATTTATCACAAGAAGTTTGTTCTCAAATATCGAATCTATCGGTTAAAAATAATATTCCAGTTTCTTTTGGTATTTTAACAACAAATAATATTGAACAAGCAATAGAAAGATCTGGTATAAAAATAGGTAATAGAGGTACTGAAGCCGCTTTAACTTTATTAGAAATGATTAATATATTTAAATCAATAAAATTAATTAAAAAAAATACAAAGGAAAACTAAGTGAAATTTACAGATAGATATCGAGCACGAAAATATGCTTTACAAGCAATATATTCTTGGCAATTATCCAAAAATAATTTTAGTGACATACAATATTATTTTTTAAATGAATCTATAGAAGATATTAAAAGTATTGATGTTGATTATTTTAATGACTTAATAAATGGTGTAATAATTAACAGTATTTATTTAGATAATGTAATAAAACCATTTTTATCTCGTAAATTATTTGAATTAGGACAAATTGAAAAAGCAATTTTACGTATTTCATCATATGAATTAATAAATCGTTTGGATGTTCCATATAAAGTTGTTATAAATGAAAGTATTTATTTAGCAAAAAGCTTTGGTGGAGTTGATAATAGCTATAAATTTATTAACGGTGTATTAGATAAAATAGCAAATAAATTAAGAATTTAAAATATTTTCTGTATTAGAATTTATTTATTAATGAATAAATAAAATTTTTAAATTTTATTTTATTATAAAGGTTATAATTCTTTTTCAATTTTTGAAGAAATTTTTTCTCCTAAAATAATTTTTACCAATTTTAAATTAAATTCAATAGCATACTTAACACTTTGTGCTGTTAATAATTTATGTCTATCATCCCAAAAAACTGGATATTTTGACCATTGATGATATGGTATTAAAAATTTAAAATCTAAATATCCTGTCATTTTTGCTGTAGGAAAAATATTATTAGAAGAAATAACCATTGCAGGAGATGCACATATCGCACCTATTATTCTTTTAGTATTTTTAAATTTTTTTAAATATTTTAATAAAAGAAAATTTTTACTAAAATCCTTTGATGCTTTTAAACCACCAGGAAGTAAAATTGCTTTTATATTTACATTATCTTTTAATTTTTTTAAAAAAATATCACTTATGATTTTAGTACCATGTGCACATATTATTTCACGTTTATTATTTATACTTACTATTATAACATTAATATTACTTCTAGTTAAGATATCTATAGAAGAAACAGTTTCTATATCTTCTACACCATCTGTAACACAAAGTAAAACAGAATAACATTCTACCATAAAATATGCCTTATTTAGATAAATATAAAATAATAAAAAATTTTTTTTAATATAAATTAATTTTATTTTTTATATACAGGAAATAATTTACATAACTTTATTATACTATCTTTTATATTTTTAATATATATATTTTTGTTATTTATAATATTTATTATATGTTTAGATAATAAAAATACTTCTTTTTCTTTAAAACCTCTTTTTGTAATTGCAGGAGTTCCTATTCTTATTCCTGAGGTAATATTAGGAGGATTTATATCATCAGGAATACTATTTTTATTTACTATAATATTATATTTTTCTAATAATTTTTCAGCCTCTATACCTGTTATTTTTTTATTAGTTAAATCTATTATAAATAAATGATTATCTGTATTATTTGATACTATGTTATATTTATATTTTTTAAATATTTTTACCATTAATTTCGAATTTTTTAATATTTGTTTTTGATATATAATAAAATTGGGTTTTGATGCTTCTTTAAAAGCTACTGCTTTAGCAGCTATAATATGCATTAATGGGCCTCCTTGAATACCAGGAAATACTGCTTTATCAAATTTTTTAAATAAATTTTTATTTTTTTTTGTAGATAAAATAATACCACCTCTAGGACCAGCTAATGTTTTATGTGTTGTACTTGTGACTACATGTGCATAAGATAATGGATCTGGGTATAATTTTGAAATAATTAATCCAGCAATATGTGAAATATCAACTAAAAAATATGATCCTACTATATCAGCAATACTTCTTATTTTTTTCCAATTACATATTCTAGAGTATGAAGAAAATCCTCCAATAATAATTTTTGGTTTATATTTTTTTGCTAAGTATAATAGATAATCATAGTCAATTATTCCTTTTTTATTAATTTTATAAGGTATATTTTTATAAATTTTACCTGAAAAATTTACTAAGGATCCATGTGTTAAATGACCTCCATGAGAATTTTTTAATCCCATAATAATATCTCCAGGTTTTAATAAAGCTAGATATACAGCAGAATTAGCTTGTGATCCTGAATGTGGTTGTACATTTGCATAATCTGCATTAAATAATTTTTTAGCCCTTTTTATAGCTAATTTTTCTATTTTATCTATATATTTACATCCACCATAATATCTATGATTAGGATATCCTTCTGCATATTTATTCGTTAATTGAGATCCTTGTGCATACATAATATTAGAAGAAACATAATTTTCAGAAGCTATTAATTCAATATTTTCTTCTTGTCTTCTTTTTTCTTTATTTATTAAATTAAATAATTCTATGTCATGTTTTAAATTTTTTTTCAAAATAAATAAACCTTTTTGTTAAAAATAAAAAATCATTTTTTTTTTCTTTTTACAGAAAAAAAATTTTTTATAATATTTTTAGATTCCTTAATTAAAATACCGGGTCTAACTTTTAATTTATGATTAATATTATAAATTTTTAATAAATTTATAAACATTCCTATTTTATTATATTTTTTGTTATATTTTTTATTATATGTACCAAATACTAAACGAGAAATTCTACTGATAACTATAGCTCCAAAACACATTAGACATGGTTCTAATGTTACATACATAGTTGTATTTAATAATCTATAATTTTTTAAATATTTTCCTGCTTTTCTTAAAGCTATTATTTCAGCATGTGCTGTAGGGTCATTTTTTTTTATTGAATTATTATAACCATAAGAAATAATCTTATTATTTTTAATAATAACTGCTCCGACTGGTATTTCCCCAGAATTTTTTGCTAACATAGCTATTTTTAAAGTATATTTCATCCAATAAATATCATTATTCATTATAATAAATTTTTATATTTGATTACATTAAAATTTAAACATATTATATATAATTAATGTATATGTTTATTTTTATAATCATAAAATAAAATTATTTTATATTTTATTTCATTAATTTTAAATATTTTAATTTTATTAATTTATTAATAAAAAATAACAACATCACTTAAAATTTTAATTAAATTATTATAAAGTAATTAAAATTTTATTTAAATTAATATTTATATATAAAGAGAATATTTTATAGTGACAAAAAAAATTACTTCTGTTCATGGTATGCATGATTATTTATTTCCAGATACTTTATTATGGGAAAATATTGAAAATATTATTAAAAATACTTTAAAAAATTATGGTTATCAAGAAATAAAATTACCTATTTTAGAAAAAAGTGAATTATTTAAAAAAACTATTGGAGAATATACAGATATTGTAAAAAAAGAAATGTATAATTTATTAGATAAAAATAAAGATTCATTAACTTTACGTCCGGAAGGAACTACAGGATTTCTTCGTTCTATAGTAGAGAATAATATTTTTTATAATAATAGACGTTTTTGGTATAATGGACCAATGTTTAGATATGAAAGACCCCAAAAAGGAAGATATAGACAATTTAATCAAATTGGTATTGAAATAATTGGATTAAAACCTCCTTATATAGATGCTGAAATAATTATTATAACAAATAATTTATGGAAAAAATTAAATATTACAAATAATATTTTTTTAGAAATTAATTCTATTGGTTCTATAATAGATAGACAAAAATATATAATAGAATTAATATTATTTTTTAAAAAAAATTTAAAATTTTTAGATTTTAATAATCAACAAAAAATATATAATAATCCATTAAGAATATTAGATAGTAAAAATGAAAATATTAAAAAATTATTAAATTATGCTCCTAAATTAAAGAATTTTCTCGATAAAAGAAGTACAAATAAATTTAGGAAATTATGTGAAATTTTAAATATTATGAATATAAAATTTACTATAAATAATTATTTAGTTAGAGGATTAGATTATTATAATGATATTGTATTTGAATGGAAAACTAATAGTTTAGGTACTTCTAAAACTATTTGTGGAGGTGGTAGATATGATAAATTAATTAATAAAATGAGTTTTAATAAAGATAAAAATGGGGTTGGATGTGCAATTGGAATGGAACGTTTAATTCTATTAATTAAAAATACTAAATCTATAAAATTAGATATAAATTTTTTAATAGATATTTTTTTAATTCCAATGGAAAATAATTATACTTTAAAAAAAATTTTAGTTATTGGAGAATTAATTAGAAATAATTTTCCAAAATTAAGAATATTAACTAGTTATCTTTTTAAAAATTTAAAAAAACAAATTATTCAAGCAATTAAATATCAATCTCATTTTATAATTATTATAGGTCCAAAAGAAATAAATAATCATTCAATTATAATTAAGGATTTATATTGTAAAAAACAAATTATTGTACCAGAAAATAAATTAATATCAAGTTTAAAAAAAATATTAAAAAATATTTAAGTTAAAATTTATTATTTTAAATAATATTTATTATATAATGAATAAAACTTTTATATTTATAATAGTATTGTCTTTTTATCTAAAATAATGAGTAAAATATGAAATTATCAAAATTTATAATTTTAATATTTATTTTTTCTACTTTTTCTCTTATATCTTGTACATATAAAAAAAAATATATTTTTAATAAAAAAAATTTTCAAATATCTCAATTAAATTTAGTACAATTAAAATTAATTTGGGAAAAAAAAATAGAAAATAATAATATCAATTATACAAAATTATATCCTGTATATAAAAATAATCTATTATATATAGCTAATAAAAATGGAATTATTTATTGTATAAGTATGCAAACAGGTAAAATTATTTGGCGTGTTAATCTTATAAAAAATTTTTGTATTTTTTCATATTGTAAATATAATGATTTTACTAGTGGACCTGTTATATCTAATAATTGTTTATATTTAGGAAATAAAAAAGGTCAAATTTTTGCTTTAAATATTAAAAATAAATCTATAATTTGGAAACAAAATGTTTTTAATGAAATATTATCTAGTTTTATAATTAAAAAAGATATTTTATTAGTTCATAATATGGATGATATTTTACAAGGATTAAATAAAAATAATGGAAAAATTTTATGGACAGTCAGTTTAGGTCGTCCAAATAAATTATCTATTGAAGGGGTATCTACTCCAGTAATTTTTTTTGATAATGTTATTACAGGAAGTGATAATGGTATAATTAGTTCTCGTATTATTAATAATGGATCATTAGTTTGGGAACAGAATTTGTTTAAATTTAATGATCAAAATAATTTTCTTAATATTAATGATATTGATATAAAACCAATTATATATAATGGTAATATTTATGTATCTTCTTATAATGGAAATTTTATAGCTTTGGATTTAAGTACTGGAAAAATTATTTGGAAAAAGACATATTTTACTCATAAAAATTTTATTATATATAAAAATATTATTTATTTAATAGATTCTAAAAATAGGATTATTGCATTAGATGTAAAAAACGGTAATTTAATTTGGATACAAAATGAATTTAAAAAAAATAAAATAGATAATTTATTTTTTTATAAAAAAAATATTTTTTTTACAAATAATAAAGGATTTATTTATTGGATAAATTATAAATCAGGAAATTTTATTGGAAATAAAAAAATTGATAAATATAAAATAAGATTTATTTTTTTAATAAAAAATAAACTAATTATACAAACTATATATAATAAAATTTATTTATATAAAATTATAACAATATATTAAAATTAAGAGATAAAAAAATGATATTTAAATATCCTATTATTACTATTTTAGGAGGTAATAACGTAGGTAAATCATCTTTATATAATATTTTAACAAAAAAATATAATTCTTTAGTTAATAAAATTTCAGGTTTTACGATAGATAGAAAATATAGTAGTGCAAAAATTAAAAATTTTAAATTTATTTGTGTTGATACAATAAGTTATTCTAATTATGATAAAAAAATTTATAAAAATAACTTCATAGTAAAAAAACAGATATTAAAATCTATTAAAGAATCAAATCTAATTTTATTAATAATAAAAGGAAATAAACTTAATTCTACAGATTATAAAATTATTAAAAAAATAAGAAAATATGGGAAAAAAATAATTATATTATTAAATACAAAAAATAAAATCTTTTTAGATAAAGAATTTTATTCTTTAGGTATTGATTTTTATATAATTAATTTTATTAAAAATAATGATATTTTAAAATTAAAAAAAATATTATTTTTTTATATAAAAAAAATTTATTCATATAAAAATTATATCAATGAATTATCTAATAATATAGAAAAAAAAAATAAAATAAAATTAGCTATTATAGGTTTACCTAATGTTGGTAAATCTACTTTAATTAATAGTATTATTAATGAAAAAAGAATGGTTGTTAGTAATATTCCAGGAACAACAAGAGAAAGTATTTTAGTTCCAATTAATAATTTTAATAATATGAATAAAAATATTATTTTAATTGATACAGCAGGTATAAAAAAAAAAAATAAAATAAAAAATAAAATAGAAAAATTTTCAATTTTAGAATCTTATAAGATGATAAAAAAATCTAATATTATTTTATATATTATTGACGGAGAAAAAAAAATTTTTTGTAATAAGGATATATCAATAATACAAAATATTATTTCTAAAGGGAAATCTGTAATTTTAATTATTAATAAATTAGATTTAATTACATTAAATGATATTAAACATCTAAAAAAACTTATAAAAATAAAATTTAATATTTTTCCTATAATTTCTATATCGGCTAAATTTCTTAAAAATATAAATTTTATTTTTAAATTAATATATAAAATATATAATATTTCTAATAAAACTTATAATACTTCAAAACTTATGAAAATTTTATATTTAGCAACTAATTCATTTTTACCTCCGATATATAACGGTAGGCGTATAAAATTAAAATACATAAGTCAAAATAAAAATCATCCTCTAATATTTAAAATCTATGGTAATCAAGTTACAAAATTAAATAATAATTATAAACGTTATTTATTAAATTTTTTTTATAAAGAATTAAAATGTATAGGAAGTGTTATAATTTTAAAATTTAAAGAGAATAAAAATCCATATAATTAAATTTTCTATATTTAATTATATATTGAATATATAATAATTTATTTCTAATATTAAATTTTATTAATTATAAACATGAAAAATAATATTCCATATTTTAGATTTGAAGTAGCTCCTATGTTAAAAAAGACAAATAAATATTGTAGATATTTTTATCGTCAATTAACTAAAAAATCACTTTTATATACTGAAATGATACATATAAATACAATTAAAAATAATGAAATAATTTTATTAGAAAATTACAATGTAAATAATTTAGTATTACAATTAGCTGGTAATCATCCAAAATTATTATCTTTATATTGTAAAAAAGCAGAAAAAATAGGATATAAAGAAATTAATTTTAATTTAGGCTGTCCATCTTTAAAATCTCAAAAAGGAAATTTTGGGGCATGTTTAATGAAACAACCTAAAATAGTATCAAATTGTATAAAATCTATGAGTGATAGTGTTTCAATACCAATTACAATTAAAATGAGAATTGGTATTAATAATTATGATAGTTATATATTTTTATGTGAATTTATTAATTTACTAATAGAAAGTGGTTGTCAAAGATTTATTATTCATGCTAGAAAAGCATTATTATATAATAAAATTAATACTAAAAAAAATTTAATAATTCCAAAATTAAATTATAAAATTGTTTATAAAATAAAAAAAGAATTTCCAAATATAAAGATATCTATTAATGGTGAAATTAAAAATTTATTAGATATAAAAAAACATTTAAAATATGTTGATGGAGTTATGATAGGTCGTGAAATTTTTAAAAATCCTAAAATATTAACAGATATAGATTATCATATTTATAATAGTAAAAATAAATTTATTACCAAAAATTCTTTAATAATAATAAAATCAATGTTTCCTTACATAGAAAAAGAATTAAATAATGGTGTTTGTTTAACAACTATTCTTACTCCTATATTAAATATTTTCCATGGTATTAATGGATTACATAAATTAAAAAAATTTATTTTTGACAAAACTAATTATCTTAATCTTAAAAAAATAAAAGTTTTAGATAATGCATTATCTTTTATAAAAATAAAATAATATGTTTTATTTAAATTATTTTATAAAATTTAAAATTATATTTACATATGGTACACAAATAATTTAATGAAACAATTTAAATTTAAAAAAGATTTACAAATTGAAAAAATAAAAATGCCTCCTCATTCTTTAGAAGCAGAACAATCGATATTAGGAGGATTAATGTTAGATAATAATCGATGGGATAACGTTATAGAAAAAATAATAGTAGAAGATTTTTTCATATTATCACATAAAATTATTTTTACTGAAATGTATTATTTGATAGAATTAGGTAAACCTATTGATTTAATTACACTTTCTGAATCTTTAGATAATAAAAATAAATTAAATAAAATAGGAGGTTTTGCCTATTTAGCAGAATTATCAAAAAATATTCCAAGTATATCTAATATAAATGCTTATATAGATATTGTTCATGAACGTGCTATTATTAGAGAAATGATATCTGTTGCAAATAAGATAGCAGAAGCAGGATATTATCCTAATGGAAGAAATAGTGAAGATTTATTAAATTTTGCAGAATCTAGTGTATTTAAAATTGCAGAAAAACGTTTAAATAAAGATACTAAACCTAAGAATTTAGAAGAAATTTTGGAAGTTACAATTTCTAAAATTGAATCTTTTTATAATACACCTAAAAATGGTGTTACAGGTATAGATACTGGTTATCATGAATTAAATAAAAAAACAGCAGGATTACAAAAATCAGATCTTGTTATAATTGCTGCGCGCCCAGCTATGGGTAAAACAACTCTTGCTATGAATATTTGTGAATATACAGCTATATCACAAGATAAACCTGTACTAATATTTAGTTTAGAAATGCCTTGTGAACAAATTATGATGCGTATGTTAGCATCTCTTTCTAGAGTACATCAAAGTAAAATTAGAACAGGTCAATTAAATGATGATGATTGGAAAAGAATTTCTAATACTATGGGAATTTTATTAAAAAAAAAAAATATATATATTGATGATTCTTCTGAATTAACACCAACAGAAATTAGATTACGTTCTAGAAGAATATTTAGAGAACATAATGGATTAAGTTTAATAATGGTAGATTATTTACAATTAATTAGAGTACCTGCTTTATCTTTCAATAGAACATTAGAAATATCTGAAATTTCTCGTTCTTTAAAAGCTTTAGCTAAAGAATTACATGTTCCTGTAGTAGCTTTATCTCAATTAAATAGATCTTTAGAACAAAGATCTGATAAACGTCCTATGAATTCTGATTTAAGAGAATCTGGTTCTATAGAACAAGATGCTGATTTAGTTATGTTTATTTACAGAGATGAAGTATATAATGAAAATACTAATTTACATGGTATAGCCGAAATTATTATAGGAAAACAAAGAAATGGTCCTATTGGAACTATAAAATTAATTTTTAATAATCATATTGCACGTTTTGATAATTATTCTAATTATTATAATGAGAGAAATATTTAAAGAATATTTAATAAAATTTATTATATAAAATAATCATTAATAATAAAATAAAAAAAGTTTTCATACAATTTTATTATGAGAAAATAAATGTTAAAAATTTTTAATACATTAAGTAAAAGTAAAAAAAAATTTTATCCTATTAATAAAAAAATAGTAAAAATTTATGTATGTGGTATAACTCCATATGATATATGTCATATTGGACATGCAAGAACATTTATTATATTTGATATTATTATTAGATATTTGAAATTTTTAGGTTATAAAACTAAATATGTAAGAAATATTACTGATATTGATGATAAAATTATAAATATAGCTAAAAAAAAAAAACAAAGTATTAACAGTATTACAAAAAAAATAATTAATAAAATATCTCAAGATTTTAATAATTTAGGTATATTAGCTCCAGATTTTGAACCTAAAGTAACAAAGCATATTAATGATATAATCAATACAATAAATATTTTATTAATTAATAATAGTGCATATATAGCCAAAAATGGTGATATTATGTTTTCTATTAAAAAATATTTAAATTATGGAATACTATCAAAACAAAAAATAAATTTATTAAAATTAAATAAAAAAATTAAAAATATATTTATTAAAAATAATTACAAAGATTTTATTTTATGGAAATTAACTAATAAATTAAATATAGGATGGATATCCCCTTGGGGTTATGGTAGACCAGGTTGGCATATAGAGTGTTCAACTTTAAGTTATAAATATTTAGGTAATTTTTTTGATATACATGGTGGAGGAAATGATTTAATTTTTCCACATCATGAAAATGAAATAGCACAATCTTCTTGTGTTAATAAATTGTTTTATGTTAATTATTGGATTCATACAGGTATGGTAATTGTTAAAAATAAAAAAATGTCTAAATCTTTAAATAATACTTTTAAAATAAAAGATATATTATTAAAATATAATAAAGAAGTTATAAGATATTTTTTAACAATTACACATTATCGTAGTCCAATTATATATAATGAAGAAAAATTGAAACAAGCACAATTAGCTATACAAAAATTATATATTTCTATGTATAATATTGATTATGCTTATAATATTAAAAATATAAAAACTAATTTTTTTTCATTAGAAAATCAATTTTATAATGCAATGAATGATGATTTTAATACTCCTAAAGCTTATAGCATATTATTTAAAATATCACGTAAAATTAATATTGCTAATAATAATAAAAAATATTTAATTGCTAATTATTTAATATTAAAATTAAAAAAATTAGGTAATATTTTAGGATTATTATTTTATGATCCTAAAAATTATTTAAAAAATAATGGAAACTTAAATGATTATTATAATAAATATGAAATTGAAAAATTAATTAAAGAACGTAATATTGCTCGTAATAACCGATTATGGAATAAAGCAGACTTTATAAGAAATAAATTAAAAAATAAAAATATTATTTTAGAAGATAAAAATAATGGTACTATATGGAAAAAAAAAATTAAATAAAAATTTGAAATTTTATATTACTAAATTAATAAATATTTTATATAAAATTCATAAAATTTTTATTTATAAAAAAAAAATATTACAATTACGTAAAATAATTATTGAACATAATTATAGATACTATATATTAAATAATTCAAATATTCTTGATTATCAATATGATAATTTAATATTAAAATTAAAGAAATTAGAAAAATTATTTCCTTATTTAAAAAATAAGTATTCACCTACTCAATTAGTAGGTGTACCTATGCCATTAATATTTTTAAAAAAGATACGTCATAAAAAACCGATGTTATCATTAAATAATGTTTTTCATATAAAAGATTTATTAAAAAAATTTTTATATCCATTAAAAAAATTAATTAATAAATTAAATTTTTGTTGTGAATTAAAATTTGATGGAATAGCTATTAATTTATTATATAAAAATGGTTTTTTAATAAGAGCTTCAACAAGAGGAAATGGTCTTATAGGAGAAGATATTACTAAAAAAATATTTCAAATTAATAATATACCTCATTTTTTAAAAAATAATTTTCCTAATTTATTAGAAGTAAGAGGTGAAATATTTATAACTAAAAAAAATTTTAAAATATTAAATCAAAAAATTATATTAAAACATAAATTATTTAGTAATACACGTAGTGCTGCTTTAGGTATATTAAAATTAAATAAAAAAAATAATAATAAAATGTTAACTTTATTAAGTTTTTTTAGTTATGGAATAGGTTTTATAAATAAACAAAAATTTTTGAATCAAGAAGAAATATTAAATAATTTAGAATTATATGGTTTTCCTGTATCTAAGTATAGAAAAATTTGTTCTTCTTATTTAGAAATTAAAAAATTTTATGAAATTTTTAAAAAAAAAAGAAATTTTTTACCTTATAGTATAGATGGAATTGTAGTTAAAATAAATGATATAAAAATACAAGAAATAGTTGGTAATACAACTAATGCACCTAGATGGGCTATAGCATATAAATTTCCTTCACAAGAAAAAAAAACATTATTAAAAAAAATTATTTTTCAAATTGGACGAACAGGTATTATTACACCTGTTGCTAAATTTAATACAGTTAATATTACAGGAGTAAATATTAATTCTGCAACATTATATAATATTAATGAAATTAAAAAATTAAATTTACAAATAGGAAAAACTATAATTATACAAAGATGTGGTGATGTTATACCTAAAATAATAGGTATAATAAATGAAAAAAATTTTTTTAATAATATAGAAAATATTATAATTCCTAAAAATTGTCCCAGTTGTAATTCAATTCTTATAAAAAAGAAAAATAATATTTTGTATTGTGATAAAGGATTATCTTGTAAATCTCAATTAAAAGCATATTTAAAACATTTTATTTCTAAAGAAGTTATAAATATTAGTTTTATAGGAAATAAATTAATTGATAAATTAGTAGATGGTAATTTAGTAAAAAATATTATAGATTTATTAAATTTAGATAATTCTACTTTAAAAAAAGTAAATAATTTAGGAATTAAATCTATTAATAAAATATTAAAAAATTTACAAAAAAAACAACAAATAACTTTTGATAAATTTTTATTTTCTTTAAATATACCAGAGGTAGGAATAGTTACATCTTATAATTTATCACAATTTTTTTTTACATTAGATAAATTTTTAAATACTAACTTAATTGAATTAAATAATATTAAAGGAATAGGTATTAAAACATCATTAAATATATTTAATTTTATTAAAAATAAAAATAATATAAATATTATTCAAAATTTATTAAAAAAAATTAATATTATTTATTCTAAAAAAATTATAAAAAAAAATTATTTTTATAAAAAAAATATATCTATTACTGGTAAATTTTCTTTTATAACAAGAATAAATTTTATAAATAAATTAAAAAAATTAGGTGCAAAAATTAATTTTGATATTAATAAAAAAACTGATATTTTAATTTTAGGTAAAAATGCAAGTTCTAAATTATTAAAAGCACATAAATTAAATATTAAAATTTTAAATGAAAAAAAAATAATTTATTTATTAAAAAATAATTAATAATTTTTATTTAAAAAATATTATAATTTGTTTAATTTATAAATTAGTGATATTGTTTTTTTTAAATAAATATAATAAAAAATTTTTTAATTATAAAAATTATATGAAAAATCTAGAAAACATTATAGAAAATTATTTTTTAGATTATAAAAAAAAAAATAATTTATTAAAAAATAAAGAAATAATTATTAATATTAATAAAGTAATTAAATTATTGGATAAAGGTTTAATCAGAGTTTCTGAAAAAATACAAAAAAAATGGATTACTCATCAATGGATTAAAAAAGCTATATTATTATATTTTAAAATTAATGAAAATTTTTTACTAGAAGGATCTTATAATAATTTTTATGATAAAATTCCTTTAAAATTTAATAATAATTTTAAAAAAAAGGATTTTAAAATTTTAAAATGTCGTGTTATTCCTCCCACTGTAATAAGATATGGATCTTATATTTCTAAAAATACAATATTAATGCCTTCTTTTGTTAATATAGGTGCCTATATAGGAGTAGGTACTATGATTGATACATGGTCTACAATAGGTTCTTGTGCACAAATAGGAAGTAATGTACATATTTCTGGAGGAGTTGGAATAGGAGGAGTTTTAGAACCTCTACAATCTAATCCAACTATTATAGAAGATAATTGTTTTATAGGAGCAAGATCAGAAATCGTAGAAGGTGTTGTTGTAAAAAAAGGATCAGTAATTTCGATGGGAGTATATATAGGACAAAGTACTAAAATATATGATAGAGAAACAGGATTAATTCATTATGGATTTATCCCTAGTTATTCAGTCGTAGTCCCAGGAACTATCCCGTCTAAAAATGGTAAATATAATTTATATTGTGCAATAATAGTAAAAAAGGTAGATACAAAAACTTTAAGTAAAATTAAAATTAATGAAATTTTACGTGGAAAATATTAAAAATCATAAATTAAATAAATTTTTTCTAAAATTATTTAATTATTTAAAATAAAATGCATCCGGGAGGATTCGAACCTCCGACCATTCGGTTCGTAGCCGAATACTCTATCCGCTGAGCTACGGATGCTTTTTATAAATTTCGGTGAGAGAGAGATTTGAACTCTCGATACAGTAAAACTGTATACACCCTTAGCAGGGGCGCGCCTTCAACCACTCGACCATCTCACCAAATAACAAAAAGAATATTTTATCTTTTAAAAGAAGATATGTCAAATTAATTATTTTTGTGATTTTGAAAATTATAAAAAATTTTATTTTAATTAACTTGTTTTTTGGTTTTTTTCTGCTTGTATACGTTGATATATTTCTTCACGATGAACAGAAATTTCTCTAGGAGCATTAACACCTATACGAACTTGATTTCCTTTTATTCCTAAAACTGTTACCATAACTTCATCACCTATCATAAGTGTTTCGCCTACTCGGCGAGTGAGAATAAGCATCCTTTTCTCCTTAAAAGAAATAAAATACAGAAAACACTATTTTTTGTAATTATATTTTTTAATTAATAATTCAAATTTTTAAAAAAAAATTAATATCAATGTAATTTATTTATTTTATTTAGAATAAATATTCTTAATTTAGATAAATAAAAATAATATTCATCTTTATTAAGATGAATACTTACTTGTGCTATATTAGCACATCCATTTATTTTGCAAATATTTTTATCAAAAATTTGTTTTATAATTTCAATAGCATTTATATTATTATTAATATTTAAAGTAATTTTTATAATTAAAAATATTTTTTTTTCCCATTTTGTAGATAATATTATTATTGTTTGTTTAAATTTCTTTATTATATTTTTTATCATATAATTAAATATTTTTGGATTTAAATAATATATTCCGCTAATTATTAAATTAATATTATTTATTAAAATATTATTTTTTAATAATTTTTTTTCTTCTTGTAAAGAAATATACTTTTCTAATTGTTTTAAATTATTTTGTAATGCATAAAATTTTTCTTTATATGATAAAATATTTTTAACTATATTTTCTTCTTTTATTTTAAATAAATTAGTAATAAATTTAATATTTTCATTTTGTTTTTGTACATATTTTAATGCTAAATCATGAGTAATAGCGTGTATACGTTTTATCCCATTTGCAATATTTAAAAATTTTGTAATTATAAAAAAACCAATTTCTTGAGTACTAGATACATGTGTACCACAGCATAATTCTTTTGAAATATTTTTAATATTTACAATTCTTATTATATTTTTATATTTACTATTATCTTTATTTATTATTTCTTTTTTTTTTTCAATTTTTATAGATATATTTTTGTATATATAATGATTAATTATTTTTTCTATATGAAAAATATCTTTTAATTTTAAATTGTTATTATAAGAAAAATCAAATCTTAGATATTTGTCAGTAATTAAAGATCCTTTTTGTTTTATAGTTTTACCAAAAAGTTTAAGTAAACTAGAATGTAATAAGTGTGTTGCAGAATGATTTCGACTTAACATTATACGATATTTTATATTTATTTTAGAATATAAATTTTCATTTTTTTTTAATGATCCTAATATCATTTTTCCTTCATGAATAATTAAATCTCCTATTTTTTTTGTTTTATTTACTTGAAAAATATTTTTTTCATCTTTTTTTAAATATCCTATATCGCCTATTTGTCCTCCTGATTCTCCAAAAAAAGGAGTAATATCTAATATTATTTCTCCTATATCTCCTTCATTAATTTCATTTATTAATATACTATTCTTATAAATATCTAATATTTTACTATTAGAAAAAAAATTAATATATCCAGTAAATTTTGAAATTTTATTTTTATAATATATATTTTTTTTTATAAAAATATTATTTTTTCTCGATCTTTCACGTTGTATATTCATATTTTGAATAAATTCTTTTTCATTAAAATTTATATTTTTATTTATACATATATTTTTTATTAATTCAGGTGATAATCCAAAAGTATCATATAAATAGAATATTTTTTCCCCTGATAAATATTTATTTTTTAATTTTTTAATTTCTAAATTTAATAATTTATTTCCTTTATTAATAATTTTATTAAAATCTTTTTCTTCTTTTTTTATAATATTTTTAATTAAATTTAATTTTTTACTTAAAAATATTTTTTCTTCATTATTTTCAAGATTATTAATATATATTTTTACTAACTTATAAAAAAATAATCCCTTTTCTCCTAAAATTTTACCATGATTTATTGCCCTTCTTATAATTTTTCTTAAAATATATCCTCTTTTTTCATTATTTGGTATAATATTTTCTGATATTAAATAAATAGAAGATCTGATATGATCAGCTATAACTTTTAGTGAATTATTTTCTAAATCTTTAATTTTAATTATATTAGCTGTATTTTTAATAATTTTTTGAAATATATTTATTTTATAATTAGAATTTACTCCTTCTAATATACTACTGATACGTTCTAATCCCATACCAGTATCAACTGATCTTATAGATAAAGGAATTAATTTTCCATCTAAATTTTTATTAAATTGAATAAAAACAATATTCCATATTTCAAGAAAACGTTCTCCTAAATTATTATTAATATTTTTTTTAAAATTATTTCCTAAATCATAAAAAATTTCTGTAGATGGACCACAAGGTCCAGTTTCAGCCATTTGCCAAAAATTATCAGAATTAAAAATAATATTATTTTTATCTTTAATTAAAAAAATTTTTTTTTTAGATATACCAATATCTTTATACCAAAGATTATATGTTTCTATATCTTTATAATATACAGTTATAAATATTTTTTCTTTTTCTAAATTAAACCATTTAGAACTAGTTAATAATTCCCATGCAAAAAAAATAGCTTCTTTTTTAAAATAATCTCCAAAACTAAAATTACCCAACATTTTAAAAAATGTGTGATGTCTACTTGTAAAACCTACATTTTTTAAATCATTATGTTTACCTCCTACTCGTATACATTTTTGTATAGTAGTAATTCTAGAATAAGGAGGTTTTTTATATCCCAAAAAATATTCTTTAAATTGATTCATTCCTGCATTTGTAAATAATAATGATTTATCGTTATATGGAATTAAGGGACTACCTTCTATTATCTTATGTTTTTTTTTATGAAAAAAATTTAAAAACATTTTACTTATATTTATTTTATTTTTCATATATGACAGATCTTTATAAAATTTTTAATATTATTTAATAAAAATAATTTATAAAATAAAAAATTTTGTTTATATTATTTTTTTTTAAAAAAAATTTTTCGTATTTTTTTTTCAATTTCATTAGATTTAATTATATTTTTTTTTAAAAAATTTATAGCGTTTATTTTTCCTTGTCCAATTTTTTCATTTTTATAACTATACCATGATCCACATTTTTCGATAATTTTATTTTTAACCCCTAAATCTAATAATTCTCCATAAATATTTATTCCTTTTCCATATATAATTTGAAATTCAGCTTGTTTAAAAGGTACAGCAACTTTATTTTTCACAACTTTTACCCTAGTTTCATTACCTATGATTTCATCTCCTTGTTTAATATTACCAATTTTCCTAATATCTAATCTTATAGAAGCATAAAATTTTAATGCATTACCTCCTGTAGTTACTTCAGGATTTCCAAATAAAATTCCAATTTTCATTCTTATTTGATTAATAAAAATTAATAATGTATTCGATTGTTTTAAATTACTTGCTAGTTTACGCATAGCCTGACTCATCATTCTTGCAGCTAATCCTATATGTGAATCTCCTATTTCTCCTTCTATCTCAGCTTTTGGTGTTAAGGCAGCTACAGAATCTACAATAATAACATCTACAACTCCTGATTTTGCTAATGAATCACATAATTCTAAAGCTTGTTCTCCTGTATCAGGTTGTGAACATAATAGTTTATTAATATTAACATTTAATTTTTTAGCATAAATAGGATCTAGTGCATGTTCTGCATCAATAAAAACACATACTTTTCCTAATTTTTGAGCTTGAGCAATAATTTGTAGTGTTAAAGTAGTTTTACCAGATGATTCAGGACCATATATTTCAACTATTCTACCAATAGGTAATCCACCGATACCTAATGCTATATCTAAAGATATAGATCCTGTAGATATAGATTCTATGTCCATAGTTCTATTATCACCTAAACGCATAATAGAACCTTTACCAAACTGGTTTTCTATTTGTATAATAGCATTTTCAATAGCTACTTGTTTTTTTTTTTCTAAATTCATAATTTAGACCTTAAATTATTTAAAATAAATTTAATTTATGATATTTGTAAAATTTTTTTTATTTGTAATATAATTATTAATACAAATTTATTATTAATAATATATTAATATGTCTAAAAAAAATAATTTTTATAAAAAAGCAAATTTTATTTTAAATATACAAAAATTAGAATGTCCAAAAACAATTATGATGATCAAGAAAATTACATTTAATATGAAAAAAAATGAAACTTTATTAATCATTACTGATAATAAACTAGTTAATTTAGATATTAAATATTTTTGTTATTTTATGAAATATATTATTCTCGATAAGAAAATATGTAAAATTCCGTATTTATTTTTAATAAAAAAATTATAAATATTATTTTAATAGATTTTTTTACATAGAATGTATGTAACAATACTAAATTTTTTTTTTCGATATATTATCCAATTTTTTGGTAAAAAAAAATTTTGACTTTTAGATTTATATTGAATAAAAATTTTAGCATTATTTTTTAACCAATTATTTTTTTCCAATAAAATACAAGTTTTGTATAATAAAATATTTTTTTTACAAAAAGGAGGATCAATAAAAACAAGATCATATTTTATAGTTGCCTTTTTTGATAAAAAATTTAAAGTATTTTTGTAAATTAAAAAAATATTTTTTATTTTTAATAAAAAAATATTTTTTTTTATTTGTTTAAAAATTTTTTTATTATTTTCTAATAAAGTTGCTGAATAAGCATTTCTAGATAAAGCTTCAAAACTTAAAATACCAGTTCCTGCATAACAATCTAAACATGTTAACATATGTATGTCATTCATTATCCAATTAAATAAATTATGACGAATAAAACTCATTGTAGGTCTTAATATTTTAGTATTAATTACATTTATTTTTTTACTTTTCCATTTACCTGAAATAATATTAACTTTATTTAAAAAAAAATTTTTTTTCATAATTTATTTAAAAAAGAAAAAATATTAATTACTTTAAAATTTATTTTGATATATTATTTAAATAACAATTTAATTTAATTATATCAAGTATTTTTTGTTATAAAATTTAAAAAAATTTGATAAAATAAAGATGATAAAAAAAGAAAATTTTCTTAAAAATAATCAAAAAAAAGAAATAAGTTTTTTTAGTTATTTTAAAAAAAAAATATTTAAAACAAGTAAAAATATTGGTACAGAAATTATTAATCTTTTTAAAAAAAAATATGTTATTGATAAGAAATTATTTTCTAAATTAAAAGAAACATTAATTATTTCTGATGTAGGTATAAAAACTACTAATAAAATTATTAATTTAACTAAAAAATATGCAAAATTAAATAAATTAGAAAATTCTTCCCAGTTATATAAATATATTAAAACAGAGATGTTAAAAATTTTACTTCCTTCAGAAGTGCCATTAATTATTAGTAATCAAAAAAATCTTTTTATAATATTAATTATTGGTGTAAATGGAGTAGGTAAAACAACAACCATTGGTAAATTAGCATATTTTTTTCGTCAACAAGGAAAATCTGTTTTTTTAGCATCAGGAGATACTTTTAGAGCAGGTGCACATGAACAATTATTATCTTGGAGTAATAAAAGTAATAGTTTTTTTACAGAAAATACAAAAAAAAAAGATAGTTCTGCTATTATTTATGATGCAATATTAAAAGCTAAAAAAAATAAAATTGATATTTTAATTGCAGATACTTCAGGAAGATTACAAAATAATATTTCATTAATGGAAGAATTAAAAAAAATTGTTCGTGTAATAAAAAAAAATAATGGGGTTCTTGATGAAATTATGTTAATTTTAGATGCTAATATTGGACAAAATTCTATTAATCAACTTAAAATATTTAATCGTAATATAGGAGTAACAGGAATTACCATGACTAAAATTGATGGTACTGCAAAAGGTGGTATTATTTTTTCTTTAGCAGACGAATTTAATATTCCAATAAGGTATTTTGGAACTGGAGAAAAAATGACTGATTTATGTTTATTTAATGCAAAAAATTTTATAAATACAATTTTTTCAGAAAATAAATAAATATTAATTTTTTAATTTTTATTAAATTAAAATTAAATTTATTATCTTTTAATTTTTGGAGGATTTAATGTATAAAAATATATTTACCTCTAGATTAAGAACTTCTGTTCCTATGGGGACATTAGATTCTTATATTTATACTACTAATAGTTATCCAATGTTAACCTCTAAAGAAGAAAAAGAATTATCTGAAAAATTATATTATAAAGGAGATCTTAAATCAGCTAAAAAATTAATTTTATCACATTTAAGATTTGTAATTCATGTAGCTAAATATTATTCTGGATATGGTTTACAACAAGCCGATATTATTCAAGAAGGTAATATAGGATTAATGAAAGCTGTACGTAGATTTAATCCTGAAATAGGTGTACGTTTAGTATCTTTTGCTATTCATTGGATAAAAGCTGAAATACATGAATACGTATTACGTAATTGGAAAATAGTAAAAGTAGCAACTACAAAAGCTCAAAGAAAATTATTTTTTAATTTAAGAAAAGCAAAACAAAAATTAGGTTGGTTTAACAAAGATGAAATTAAAATAGTTGCTAAAGAATTAGGAGTATCTATTAAAGATGTTTGTGAAATGGAATCACGTATGTCAGCTCAAGATATAAGTGATAATATTAATTTAAAAGATAATTTTAAAAATAAAAATTTTAATTCACATTTATTTTTTAAAGACCATAATTCTAATTTTGCAAATATAATTGAAAAAGATAATTGGAATAAATATATTTCAAATAAATTATATATAGCTATTTCAAAATTAGATTATCGTAGTCGTAATATAATTAATTTAAGATGGTTAAATAAAAATAAAAAAAAAATTACATTACGTGAACTAGCAGATTATTATGGTATATCAGCTGAACGTATTCGACAGTTAGAAAAAAATGCAATGAAAAAATTACGTTTTGTTATTGAACATTTATTTAAAACATAATTTTTAATGTAATTATATTAATTAATATTTTTTTTACTATTTTTATGTAATAATACTTATTAAATATTAATAGAATATTAAAATTTTATTTAATATAAGGACATAAATAATGGCAGGAAAAAGAGGTATTAATAAAGTAATTATAATTGGTTATTTAGGTAAAGATCCTGAAATACGTTATATGCCTAATGGAAATCCAGTTGTAAATATTATAGTTGCAACTTCAGATAGTTGGAAAGATAAAAATACTGGAGAAAATAAAGAAAAAACTGAATGGCATCGTATAATAATATTTGGGAAATTAGCAGAAATTTCTCATGAGTATTTAAAAAAAGGTTTTCAAGTATATATTGAAGGTTTCTTACAAACTCGTAAATGGCAAAATCAAAATGGACAAGACAATTACATAACTGAAATAATTGTAGGTATAGGTGGTATTATGCAAATATTAGGAAATCCACGACAAAATAATAATAAAATTAATATTTTAAAAAAAGATAAAAATAATAAAGAAATTAAAAATAAATGGAATGAAAAAACAAAAATTTCTGATTTATTAGAAAAAGAAAATAATAACGAATCATTAATTAAAAAAAATGAAAATATTATTGATTTTGATGATGATATTCCTTTTTAATTATTAATAATTAAAATAATTTTTTAGAAAAATTTAAATTTATATTATGTTTTATAATAATAAATCACTTTTAAAACTTAAAAAAAAATTTTCAAAAAAAATACCCTTAATTAAAGGTATAGTAAAAGTATTAGATGAAAAATTAGGAATTCTAGAAACAAAAAAAAATTGTATATATTATATATCTTATATCTATTTAAAATCTTTAATGCTAGAAGATTATATATTAGCTAATATAAAATATGATAATAATAAATTACAAGTTATACCAATTAAATTATTAAAATCAAATATTAGTATTTTTAAAGGAATTATTAAAATAAAAAATAATAATGTTTACATTATTCCAGAAAAAAAAATTTTATATAATAATTTTATTAAATGTATTGTAAAAGATAATATAAAAAATATTTTAAAAAATGGAAATAAAGTAATAGCTAAAATTATTGATCATCCTTTAAAAGGAAATATTATATTTAGAGCAGAAATAAAGGAATTAATTACTAAAGATAATAATTTTTTAATGCCATGGTGGAAAAGATTATTAAACTATAATCTTCCAATTGATGCTCCCAGTGATAATTTATGTAAAAAAATAAAATTTTTAGATAAAAATATTTCTAGAATAGATTTAACTAAATTATGTTTTATTACTATAGATAATAATGATACTAAAGATATAGATGATGCTATATATATAGAAGAAAAATCTTTAAATGAATTATTAGTATATGTAGCTATCGCAGATCCTTCTGCTTATTTTAAAAAAGATAGTCAAATAGATAAAATTGCATCTCAAAGAATGTTTACAAATTATTTACCTGGTTTAACAATACCTTTATTACCAAAATTATTATCAGAAAATTTATGTTCTTTAAATCCTAAAAAAATCAGACCTGCTTTAATTTGTAAAATGATTATTAATCATAAAGGTTTTTTATCTAAAAAAACTAAATTTTTTTTAGGTTGGATAAAATCAAAAGCTAAATTAAATTATAATAATGTTTCAAATTGGTTAGAAAAAATAGGAATTTGGAAACCAGAAAATAATCAAATAAAAGAACAAATTATTTTTTTATATAAATTTTATTTATTTCGTAAAAAATGGAGTTATAAAAATATTGTATATTTTCATAATGTTAATTATAAATTTATTTTTGGAAATAAAGGAAATATACTAAATATAGTAATAGAAAAAAAAAGAATTGCTCATAAAATAATTGAAGAAATTATGATATCAGCTAATATATGTGCTACTGAAGTATTATATAAAAATTTAGGTTTTGGTATATATAATACATATTATGGATTTAATATCAATAAAATTGATAAGATAATAAAATTATTACGCGAATATAATATATATTATGATAAATCTTTTTTAATGACTTTTAAAGGATATAGAACAGTATATAAAAAATTGTATGATTTAAATTTACAATTTATTTTAAATAAAATAAAAAAATATCAATTAATTACTTTATTTAATACTAGTCCTGGTCCTCATTTTGCTTTAGGTTTAAAAAGATATGCTACTTGGACATCGCCTATACGTAAATTTGGAGATATTATAAATCATAGATTAATTAAATCTATTATAAATAAAAAAAATAATATAAATAAACCTTTAAAAGATTCATATTTAAATATGAATTATCAACGTTATTTAAATAAACAAGTAAAAAAAGATTTATTTAATTTTTTATATTCAGAATATTTTAAAAATATAGAAATTCATAATAAAATTTTTAAATCTGAAATTATTGATATTTTATTTATTGGAATAAAAGTAAGATTAATTGAAAATGGAGCTTATGCTTTTATACCTAAAAAATTTTTATATATCAATATAAATAATATGATTATAAATGAAGAAAAAGGAATGATCTTTATTAAAAATAAATTATTATATAAAATTACTGATAAAATTCAAGTTATTATAAAAGAAATAAATAATAATAATATTATTGTTAAAATAATTTAATTTTTAATTTTTTATTGGATAAAATTTACATGACAGTTAAAGGACATATAATATTTACAATAGCTAATAGTATTTTAATACAACATTTTATTTTTTCAAAAATATTATATCATGATGATTGGTGGAGAATTATTCCTATTTCAATAATAACATGTTTATTACCTGATATAGATAATCCTAAATCTACTATTGGAAGTAAAATAAAAATTTTTTCTTATTTAGTAAATCAAATATTTGGTCATAGAGGTTTTACACATAGTTTATTATCTTTGATTAGTTTTGGATTTATTATATTTTCTATTAATTTACAAATAAATAATATTATTTATATAAAATTAGGTTTAATTATAGGTTATCTAAGTCATATTATTGCAGATATATTAACTCCTTTAGGAGTTCCTTTATTATGGCCTTACAAAAAAAAATATAAGTTACCACTTATTAATAAAAATTTTATGAAAGAGGATATTTTTTGTTATTTATATTTGATTTTTTCTTTATATTTATTATATCCTATATGCAATAATATTATAATGAAAATTTTTGTTTAATAAAATATTTATATTATAAATTTATCTTTGATTATTTAAAATTTTATTTTTTTCTTATAAAGAAGAATAGAACATTATGTTACTTAAAAAAAAAATATTAGTTACTTGTGCATTACCATATGCTAATGGGAGTATTCATCTTGGTCATATGTTAGAACATATACAAGCAGATATTTGGGTTCGATATAATCGCATGAATGGTCATGAAATATATTTTATTTGTGCTGATGATGCTCATGGTACTCCTATTATGTTAAAAGCTAAACAACTAAATATTAATCCAGAAAAAATGATTCATAAAATATATGATGAACATGTTTTAGATTTAAAAAATTTTAATATTAGTTATAATGAATATTATACTACACATAGTGATGAAAATTTTTTTTTTTCAAAATTAATTTTTAATCGTTTAAAACAAAAAAAATTTATAAAAAAAAAAATTGTTCAACAACTATATGATTCAACATATAATACATTTCTACCTGATAGGTTTGTTAAAGGACAATGTCCTAATTGTAATTCTATTGATCAATATGGTGATAATTGTGATAATTGTGGATCTACTTATTCATCTATTAATTTAATCAATCCAATTTCTATTTTATCACATACAACTCCTATATTATGTAATTCTAAACATTATTTTTTTGATTTACCCCAATTTAATAATTTTTTAAAAAATTGGATTAATTCTGGTGTTATAAATAAAATAATTAAAAATAAAATAAAAGAATGGTTTATAAAAGGATTAAAATCATGGGATATTACAAGAGATGGTCCATATTTTGGTTTTAAAATTCCCAAATCTATAAATAAATATTTTTATGTATGGTTAGATGCCCCAATTGGTTATATAAGTACTTTTAAACATCTATGTAAAAAAAATAAAAAATTAAATTTTGATGAATGGTGGTCAAAAAATTCGAATACAAAATTATATCATTTTATAGGTAAAGATATAATTTATTTTCATAGTTTATTTTGGCCTGCTATATTAGAGGGAAGTAATTTTAGAAAACCTAATAAATTATTTGTTCATGGACATGTAACATTAAATGGACATAAAATGTCAAAATCTAAAGGTAATTTTATTACAGCAAAAAATTGGTTAAGTATTTTAGATTCTGATAGTTTACGTTATTATTATGCTTCTAAATTATCTTCTAATATTAATGATATTGATTTTAATTTTTTTGATTTTGTGAATAAAATTAATGGAGATATTGTAAATAAAATTATTAATTTAGCGTCAAGAAATGCGTATTTTATTAATAATTATTTTGATAATAATTTGTCTAAAGAAATTGATATATCTTTTTATTTAAAATTTTTAAAAAATTCAGAAATTATTCATGATTATTTAATTAAATGTAAATTTAGTCATGTTATTAAACAAGTTTTAATTTTATCAGATATAGCTAATTGTTATATAGATAAATATAAACCATGGTTACTTATTAAAAGTAATTCTAAAAAAAAAGATGTCCAAGATATTTGTTCTATGGGTATTAATATGTTTCGTATCATAATGACTTATATAAAACCAATTATGCCTATTTTATCTAAAAAAACTGAATTTTTTTTAAAAAAAAAACTATTTTTTCATCAAATAAAATATCCTTTAATTAATAGAAAAATTAATAAATTTAAACCATTATTTAATAGAATAAATATTAAAAATTTTAAACAAATATTAAAAACATAAATTTATATTTTTTTAATTTTAATCTTAAAAAGTAAATTTTATTATTTAATAATTTGACGAGGAACTCTTTGTGATAATGAACACATTAATTCATATCCAGTAGTATTTGCAGATTTTGCTACATTATCTATTTTTATATTATTTCCCCATAATTCTACAGAATTTCCTATTTTTGCTGTAGGAATATTTTTTAAATCTATAGCTAACATATCCATACATATATTACCTAATATTTTTGTTTTAATACCTTTAATAAAAACAAAAGTTTCATTATTGATATTTTTAGGATATCCATCTGCATATCCACATGCAATAATACCTATTTTACGTTTTGTTTTTACAGAATATGTACAATTATAACCTATAGTTTGTCCTGATTTAATTTTTTGAATAGATATTATTTTACTTTTTAAAGTCATTACTGGTTGTATTTTTTTTTTTGATATATCTTTCCAATTCCCAGTAGGGGAAGCTCCATATAAAACGATACCAACTCTTATCCAATCATAATGTGTATATGAATGCCATAATGTAGCTGCGGAATTGGCAAATGAGCAAGTAAAATTACGATAATTATAAATATTTTTTTTTATAATTTTTAATTGTTTAAATACAGAATGAGAATTTTTTGAAGCATCGGCAAAATGAGTCATTAATGTAATATTTTGAATATTAACATTAGCTTTTAAAATATTAATTATATTATTAATATTTTTAGGTAAAAATCCTAATCTATTCATCCCACTATTAATTTTAATATATATATTAAGAGGATAATATGATTTATATTGAATTAATATTTTCATTTGCCATTTATTATGTATTGTAATAGTTAAATAATATTTATAAATTAGATATAAATCTTTCTTACTAAAAAAACCTTCCAATAAAAGAATAGGTTTATTACAACCATTTTTTCTTAAAATTATAGCTTCTTCTAATGTTAGTACAGCAAAACCATCACTTTTTTTAAGAATTGGAAAAATATTTTTAATACCATGACCATAAGCATTTGCTTTTAATACAGACCAAATTTTTGATTTACCTACAATATTTTTTATTATTTTGAAATTATTTTTTAATGCATTACTATTTATAGTAGCTAAGATAGGTCTTGTTGTCATAAATTATGTCTCTAAAAATTATTAAAAATATGTTATATATTTATATTAAAAATAAATTATATTAATTTATTTTTTACATAAAGTTATTAATATATGTTATTTTTAAAAAAATTTAAATTATATAATATTTTTTATATTTTAATTTAAATTAATATTTAATTTTAAAAAAGTTTATTATATAATTATTATAATAAAACTGTAATATTTTTTATAAAGGATTTTAATAATGATTACTAGTAAATTTGGTCTTGGCCAGCAAGTAAGACATAAATTATTAGGTTTTTTAGGAGTTATAGTCGATGTTGATCCGGAATATTCTTTACATAATCCTAAACTTGATGAAGTTGCAGAAAGTATCACATTACGTAATAAACCATGGTATCATGTAGTTATGGAGGATGATACAGGACAACCTATACATACTTATTTAGCTGAAGCTCAATTATCAGGAGAACCAGTAGATAATGAGCATCCAGAAAATTCATCATTAGATGAATTAGCTAATTCAATAAAAAAACAATTAGTAACACCTAGATTAAGAAATTAATATAAATTACTATATAATTTAAAGTTATTAAATTATCTATTTTATTAGATAAATAGATTTATTATTTATTATAAAATTTATTGATTTTTTAATATGATACACAATTTTTTTTTTACCCATTAAATAAATAACATTATTAATAGGTGGAGTATTTTCTAATCCAGTAATAGCTAAACGTAAAACCATTGCTAATTTTTGAAAAATAATATTTAATTTAAATGAAATTTTTTTTAAAAAAATATTTATATTATCTATAGACCATATTTTAATATTATTTAATTTTTTTAAAAATGTTTCTAAAATTATTTTAGTTTTAAAATTTAAGTATTTTTTTATTAAATTATTATTTTGATAATTTGGACATTTATAAAAAATATAACATAAATTATTTATTTCATTTAATGTATTACATCTATTAGGAAAAATTTTATATAAATTTTCTATTTTTGGACCATTATTAATATTTATATTACGTTTTTTACAAAATAATTTTAGATAATTTATCATATTTTTTTTAGATAATTTACTTAAATAATATTTATTAAACCAATTTAATTTTTTTATATTAAAAATACTAGATGATTTATTAAGATTTTTTAAATTAAATAATTTTTTCATTTCTTCTAATGAAAAAATTTCTTTATTTCCATAAGACCAACCTAATAGTAAAATATAATTTAATAAAGCATCTGGTAAATATCCTTTTTCTTTATATTTAAAAATATTTATATTATTATCTCTTTTAGAAATTTTTTTTCCTAAATCATCAGTAATTATAGAAACATGAGTATATATTGGTATATGAGCTCCAATAGAATTAATAATATGAATTTGTTTCGGAGTATTATTAATATGTTCTTCTCCTCTAATAATATGGGTAATTTTCATATCCCAATCATCTATAACAACACAAAAATTATAAGTTGGGGTTCCATCTGTTCTTTTAATAATAAAATCTTCTAATTCATTATTATGAAATGTTATTTTACCTCTTACTGTATCTGTAAATGTTATATATTTGTTATTAGGTATAAAAAATCTTACTGTATAAGGTTTATTTTTATTTTTTTCTATATTCTTTATGTTATTATAACATTTTCTATTATATTTTATTTTTTCTCCATTTATAATTTGTTTTTCTTTATTTTTTTTTAAATGTTTTTTAGTACAATAACATTTATAAGCAGTCCCATTTTTTAACATATTATTAATAATGTCATTATATCTATTTATTCTTTTACTTTGAAAATATGGTTCTTCATCCCAATCAATATTTAACCATTGTAAAATTTTAAAAATATCTTTAACAAAAGAATTTTTTGATCTTTTAAAATCAGTATTTTCAATACGTAATATAAAATTACCTTTATTTTTTCTAGCAAATAACCATGAATATAAAGCAGTACGAATATTACCTATATGTAAATAACCAGTTGGACTTGGTGCAAATCTTGTTTTAATTTTCATTATATTTATATTTTTATAATTTATATATATTAATACTATTATATTAGTATATAATAATAATTATATTTTTATTTTAAATATTTTTTAAAAATATATTGACATTTTTATATTAATAAATATAGCATATAGGAACTGTTTTTTTGGGTGATTAGCTCAGTTGGTAGAGTACCTCCCCTACAAGGAGGGGGTCGCCGGTTCAAATCCGTCATCACCCATTAAATAATAATTTAATAAAATATTTTTTTGGGTCGTTAGCTCAGTTGGTAGAGCAGTTGACTTTTAATCAATTGGTCACAGGTTCAAATCCTGTACGACCCAAAATAAATAAAAATATTTCATATTAAGTTTATAGATATTAAAGTGATAATTAAAATTTATTAATAATATTATGACGTATTTTTATAAAAAAAATTATCTCAGTATATAATGAATTAAATATTAATTAAAAAATATGAAAGTATTATGTTTTTCTTATACTTAACAAGTATATATAATTTTAAAAATTTTAATTATTTAAAAAATTATGATTACTTAAGGTTAAGAAAAAATAATTCTACAGAAAATACAGTACAAGATGTTATTTTATTATTAGAAAATAGTTTTTTAGTATGTGTTCTTATAAGCAGTGATATATTTGCTATTTATTTAATTATTATAATATTATTAAAACCAAGAGATTTAATTATTTATTCTAATAATTGTTGTAGTGGTAGTGGTAGTTATAGATAATTTATAAGTTTTACAGAAAAAAAATATATAAAATTATATTTATAATTATATATGATAAAAAAAATTTTAACTATTTTAAAATATAAACTAAAATTATTTTTTATAAAAACACCTAGTAATTTATTACTAAATGTAATTAATATTTTAAGTTATTGTAATAAAATTAAAAAAAATAATGTAATAATTATTATTAATAACATATATACTTAGTATATTATTACAAAATTTATTAGATTTAATTATTTATTATTGTACTAAATAAACATTTAAATAAATATTTTGATATTATTTTAGAAACTATTATTTAAAAAATATAAATATCATAAATAAATTATTATGGAGAGATAATATAAATAATATAGGCATAACTAATTCTATATTTGATATTTATTTTTTGTTAAAAGCTATCAAAATTTTATGTTTTAGATTAAAATTAGCTCAAAATATACTTATTATAATTAAATATTTAAAATTACAAAAAATAGTTAAAAAAATATATCATTTTTTACTTAAAAATAATATTGGACATAAAATTACGAAGGACAAAACAAAAAGATTTAGAACTATATTTAACTTTGAATATAATGATTCTAAAAAAATGTTAAAATTTTTTTTAAATTCATTAAAATTATTTACTTTAGTTAAATTTTTTAGATGATATTAAAATTATTATTTTTTATTCAGCTACAATGACTTATGAATATATAACAAAATTTTAAATGGCAAATGAAGGAATTTCTAATTTATTATTGCGTATATCAGTTGGAATTAAAGATTCAAAAAATCCTATAGAAGATTTAAATATTTTAATTAAGTCAAAACGTTATACATAAAAAATATTATTAATAAATTAAAATAACTTGCGCTCTACAGGATTCGAACCTGTGACAAATAGCTTAGAAGGCTATTGCTCTATCCTGCTGAGCTAAGAGCGCAAAAAATTATTAATTCATAATAACATTATTATGTTGTACATTCAAATTAATTAAAATAAATTTATTTAATAATTTTATTATAAAATGAGTAATATTAAAATGAATGCTATAATTATTAATGGCCATATTATTGCTAATAAAATATATTCAAAAATTATTAAAAAAATGAATAATATTTTGTTTAAAAAAAAAAGAAGACCAGGTATAGGAATAATTTTAATTGGTGATAATCAAGCATCTAAAATTTACATAAAAAATAAATTAAAAATGTGTAAAAAATTAGGTTTTTTTTATTATAATTATCATTTAAAAAAAAATATTAGCGAAAAAAAATTATTTAATATTATTGATTTTTTAAATAAAAATCAAAATATTGATGGAATTTTAATTCAATTACCATTACCTAATAAAATTAATACTATTAATATATTAGAAAGAATACTTCCAAAAAAAGATATAGATGGTTTTCATCCATATAATATTGGACGTTTATGTCAAAGAGCTCCTTTATTACGTCCTTGTACTTCTTTAGGAATATTAAAATTATTAAAATTTTATAATATAAATACTTATGGTTTAAATACAGTAATTATAGGGGCTTCTAACCTAGTAGGTCGTCCAATAGCTATGGAATTATTATTATCTGGATGCACTGTAACTATTACACACCGTTATACAAAAAATTTAAAACATCATATAAAATATGCAGATTTATTAATAGTTGCTGTTGGTAAACCTAATTTTATACCAGGTGATTGGATTAAATTAGGAGCTATCGTAATAGACGTAGGTATTAATATAATTAATAAAAATAAAATTATAGGTGATATTGATTTTAATATAGCTAAAAAAAAAGCATCATATATTACTCCTGTACCAGGAGGTATAGGACCTATTACAGTAGCAACACTAATGCAAAATATTTTATATGCATATGAAAAAACATAATTTTTCTTATTATAAATAAGTTAAGATTATGTTTTTATTTAAATATATAAATAAAGTTAATTATTAAGCCGGATTCAGTCAAGAACAGTCATTTATCTAGAATAATAATCACTTATTATTTCAAGCAGCCCACCCAGATTTATAGTACGGGTATCATACAAATCTTATTTAGCCTTGCTCCTAGTGGAGTTTACATTGACATATATTATTACTAATATATCGGTATGCTTTTACCATACCTTTTCACCCTTACCAAAATATATTTTTGGCGGTATTTTTTCTGTTGCACTATTCGTAAGTTTACACTTCCCAGTAATTATCTGGCACTATAACCCAATGGAGTCCGGACTTTCCTCTTTTATTTAATTAATAATTAATAAAAGCGACTGTTTTAATTAACTTTACAAAATATAGTATATATTATATATTTTAACATTAACATTTATTTTTTATATAAAATTTATATAATATATTTTTTTTAATAGAATAAATTTTTGAAGTAATATTTATTGCTTTTTTTGTTGATAATTCTTTTTTTAAAATTAAAAATGTTCGAATTATTTTTGAAGAAATTTTATTATTGATTTTAGGATTATATCCATCTATAATTAATACTATTTCTCCTTTTAATCTATTAAGATCTAATTTTATCCATTTTATTAAATTTGAAATTTTATCACCATATATATTTTCCCATTTTTTTGTTAATTCTTTAGCAAAGACTATATATCTATTTTTTCCAAAAATTTTTTCTATATCATACAAACATTTTAATAATCTATGTTTAGATTCATAAATAATTAAAGTTCTATTCTCAAATTTTAATTCATTTAATCTTTTTATTCTTTTTCCTTTTTTTTTGGATAAAAACCCCTCATAACAAAATCTATTTGTTGCTAATCCTGAAACTGAAAGAGCTAAAATAGCTGCACATGCTCCAGGAATAGGTATAATTTTAATATTTAAATATTTTTGACGACATAATTGAATAATTTTATATCCAGGATCACTTATTAATGGAGTTCCAGAATCTGAAACTAATCCTATATTATAACCTTTTTCTATTTTTTCTAAAAAATATTTTGCATTTTTTTTTTCATTATATTCATAATAAGAATATAATTTATTTTTAATATTAAATTTTTTTAATAATAATCCTGTTTTTCTTGTATCTTCTGCTAAAATTAAATCTACTTTATTTAAAGTTATTATAGCTCGATTACTTATATCATTATAATTACCTATTGGAGTTGAAATAATATATAAATTACCTATTTTTAAATTATTATTATTCATATTTTTAATAATTAATTTTTTAAAATATTTACTTTAAATTTTTGACTAAATGTATTATTATACACAAGATAATAAATAATTACAGATATAAAATGGAGGAATGGCCGAGTGGTTGAAGGCACCGGTCTTGAAAACCGGAAGTAGATAAACTATTCGAGAGTTCGAATCTCTCTTCCTCCTTAATTTACCAGTAATAAATAATAATATAATAAATATATTTAAGTAAAATTAAATATGGTAAAAAAATGTTTATTTTTAATGAAGTAAAACAAGTAAAAAGTAAATACGATTTATGGAATAAAGATTTAGCTATTAAAATCGCTTTTAAAGAAAAAATAGTATTGACTTCTAATCATTGGAAAGTTATATATACATTACGTTCGTTATATTTAAAATTTAATATAATTCCTAATTTACGTATTTTAATAAATGTATTAAAAAAAAAATATACATGTACAAATTGGGATAGTGTAGTTCTTTTTAAATTATTTCCTAAAGGATCTATAAAACAAGCATCAAATATTGCAGGATTACCACAAAAAAATATTTGTTTATAAAAAAACAAATATTTTTTATATGTGTGTATCAAATATATTTTATTTTTTAAAAAAATATTTAAATATACAATAAATTTTTTTAGAAAGAAAATAAATAATAACCCAAATAAAACTATTTAAAATACTTCGTGAAAATAAATTTTGATAAGTAAATTCAATGTTATTTACAGAATAAATAATTATATTAAAAATATATAAAATACATGTTATAAATAATATTTTATATATTATATTAAATTTTATAATTAATTTGTAATTAGATAATAAAAAATATGTTAATATACTTAGTAATAAACTATGAACACCCAAAATACTATTTGTAAATAAATCTATAGATAATCCTATAAAGAAACTTGTTATTATATTAATAATATAAGGATATTTTAATAACCAATAAATTAAAATAAGTAACAACCATGATATATGTAAATTACTATTACTACTTTTAGTAAGTATTATTTGTAAAAATAATGATATTATTAATGTTAAATAAATGTATAATTTTAAAAAATAATTTTTCATGTTTTTTTTTTAATTAATCAATAATAATAAATATTTTATTTTTTCAATTTGCATAAATGGTTTTGCATACGCTATTTTTAAATTTTTTTCTTTATCAAATTTTATTTTTGTTATTACCCCTATGGGGTAACCTACAGGATATTCTTCATCTAATCCAGAAGTAATCAAAATATTTCCTTTATTAATCATTATATCTGGTGAAATATATTCAGATTTAAGTTCTTTTGTACATCCGTTTCCATTAATTATAAATTTAATATTACTATTTTTGATTTGTACTGGTATAAAAACATTTTTATTACAAATTAATAAAACTTGACTGTTTTTTTTTTTAACAGTTATTATTTGACCTATTATACCATTTTCATTAAGAACAATTGTTCCTTTTTTCACGTTATCTTTATAACCTTTATTAATAAAAATTTTATTTTTATAAATAGGAAAATAAATAGGTATTATTTCTGCTATTATATTTTTTTTTTTTTTAAAAATTGGTAATTTTAAAATTTTTTTTAAATTAATATTTTCATACTGAATTTTTTTTAAATTATATAATTTTATATTTTGTTGTAATATTTTATAAAATAAATATTTATTTTGTTTTTGTAATAAATTATTTTTCTTAAAATAATCTAATATACTTATATATAAATAGTATGGTTTATTTATTATAAAGTAAATAGGACTGATTTTATTATCAATAAAATGTCTTATTTTTACAAAATAATTAGAATATATATCTGTAATAATAATTATTACTGAAATTATTATAGCTATAATAATTCTAATGAGAAAAATGGGCTTTTTATTAAAAATTAATTTCATAAATATATCATCTTAAAAATTATAATTATTCTTCACTAAATAAATCTCCTCCATGTGTATCAATCATGTCTAAAGCTTTTCCTCCACCTCTTGCTACACAAGTTAAAGGATCATCTGCAATAGAAACTGTTATTCCTGTTTCTTCTATTAGTAATTTATCAAAATTTTTTAATAAAGCACCTCCACCAGTTAAAACCATACCTCTTTCTGCAATATCAGCAGCTAATTCAGGAGGACATTGTTCTAACGCAATCATTACTGCACTAACTATTCCAGTTAAAGGTTCTTGAAGGGCTCCTAATATTTCATTAGAATTTAATGTAAAACTTCTTGGAACTCCTTCAGCTAAATTTCTTCCTCTTACTTCTATTTCTAATATTTCTTCATTATTATAAGCAGAACCTATTTGATGTTTAATTTTTTCAGCTGTAGCTTCTCCAATTAAAGATCCATAATTACGTCTTACATGGCTAATAATAGCTTCGTCAAATTTATCTCCTCCTATTCTTACAGAAGAGGAATATACTACTCCATTAAGAGAAATAACGGCTACTTCAGTTGTACCTCCTCCTATGTCTATAACCATAGATCCTGTTGCTTCAGAAACAGGTAAACCAGCTCCAATAGCTGCTGCCATTGGTTCTTCTATTAAAAAAACTTCTCTTGCACCTGCTCCTTGAGCTGATTCACGAATAGCTCTTCTTTCAACTTGAGTAGCTCCTACAGGAACACATACTAATACTCTAGGACTAGGACGCATAAAACTATTACTATGTACTTGTTTAATAAAATGTTGTAACATTTTTTCAGTAATAGAAAAATCTGCTATAACACCGTCTTTCATTGGTCTAATAGCTGCAATATTTCCAGGAGTTCTTCCTAACATCTTTTTAGCATTATAACCTACAGCTGCTACACTTTTAGGAAAACCTGCTCTATCTTGTCGAATTGCAACAACAGAAGGTTCATTAAGAACAATTCCTTGTCCTTTAACATAAATTAAAGTATTTGCTGTTCCTAAATCTATAGATAAATCATTAGAAAACATTCCCCGAAATTTTTTTAACATAATAAAAAAACCCGATTTATATTTGATAATTATTTTAATTAAATAAAATTTATTATATTAATTAGTAAAGTAAATAATAACATTATATTTAAAATAAATATAATGTTATTTATTTAAATTTCTTTACTTTATAAATAAAAAAAGTAATGATATATAACTTATGTTAAAATAATTTTTTAATTAATTATATAAAAATACAATGGGAAAAAAAGAAAATTATCATATTTTAGTACTAAATGGTCCAAATTTAAATATTTTAGGTATTAGAGAACCAGAAAAATATGGGTATCATTCTTTAAATGAAATTATTGAAATTTTAACTAAAGAAGCAAAAAAAAAATGTTGTAAATTAAGTCATTTTCAATCTAATGCAGAATATAAATTAATTAATTATTTAATAACATATAAAAATTATTTTGATTATATTATTTTTAATCCAGCATCTTTTACACATACTAGTATAGCTTTACGTGATACTTTATTAGCAATAAATATTCCTTTTATAGAATTACATATTACAAATATATATAATAGAGAATCTTTTAGAAAAAAATCATTTTTTTCAGATATTTCTAGTGGAATTATTATTGGATTAGGTACTGATGGATATATTTTATCATTAAAAATTATTTTAAAAAGATTATTCAGTTAATTTTTATTTTTTTTTAAAAAAAAAAGATGGATTAACTTCACCGTAACTATTTATAATTTTTACTTCTGGTTCTAACCAAACACCAAATTTAATTCCTACAGTATTATATATTTTAATAGCTAATTTAAGTACATCCATACCTGTTGCATTATTGGATTTATTTAAAATTATTAATGATTGTTTTGAATAAACCATAACTCCTTTTTGGGTATATCCTTTAAATTTACATTGGTTAATTAACCATCCTGCAGATAATTTTAATTTATTATTTTCTATAAAGATAGGAATTTGAGGATAAATTTTTAATAATTTTAATCCTATTTTAAAGGATATAAATGGATTTTTAAAAAAACTTCCTGCATTACCATAAATTTTAGGATTAGGAATTTTTTTTTTTCTAATATCACAAATATAATTAAAAATTTGTTGGGGAGTAATATTAATATTATTTCTTAATTTTTTTAAATCTTTATAATTTAAATTTGGAATCCATTTTTTAGATAATGATAATCCTATTGAAATAATAACATAATTTTTGTAATCATCATACTTAAAAATACTATCTCGATATTTAAATTTACATTCTTTTTTATTTATTCTTTGTATTTTTTGATTAATAGGATTTATGATATCTACATATTGACAAAAATTTTTTATGCTAGAACCATAAGCACCAATATTTTGTATGGGAGCAGAACCTACGCTTCCAGGGATTAATGCTAAGTTTTCTAAACCATAAATTTTATTTTTGATAGTATATTTAACTAATTTATGCCAATTTTCACCAGAATTTATATGTAAATTCCAATATTTTGATGATTCATTTATATAAATACCTTTAATTTTATTAATAATAACAAGACCATAAAAATCATTTAAAAATAAAACATTACTTCCTTTTCCTAAAATTAAACATGGTAATTTTTTTTTTTTGTATTTTTGCCATATTTGACATAATTGTTTTAAATTTTTAACTTTTGTCACTTTAATTGCATTACTTTTTATATTAAAAGTATTTAATTTATTTAATGAATAATTACAGATCATTTTTTATTGTTTATATTTAATAAAATTATCCTGGTATTTACCTACTCTTACATGAGGAAACCTCATACTACCATCGGCACTACAATGTTTCACTTCTG